>SLRC01000179.1 GCA_007131175.1 Syntrophomonadaceae bacterium | reverse complement strand
TCGCCGATACACTATATATTAGCATTGTTACTGTGAAAACACATGTTCAAAATATCTGTCGCAAACTGAAAGTAAAAAGCAGGACTCAGGCCATAGCCCTTGTCAACAGGTTAAACCTTCTGTCTGCATATGATGAACCGTGATGGGATCGGTTAATCGGTGCAGATTATTCAGAGTTAATTTCCCTGTTTACACGCTGCTAAAAACAGCCGATTCCAACCTTCCCAAGAGCTGGGTTGAAGGCCACCAATGGTGCTTGCCGACATGACCATTGTTCCCACGACCAGAAAACCGGTGCCATTAAGCACATCGCCGTTTTTCGCCAAACGCTTCAGTACACCAATAAAAGCGGGCATATTACTGCCCGCTTTATGATGAGAAACTTGAAATCATAAGCCTACACCGGGAAAATGGCCATCAGCCGGTGATTTAGCCGGCAGGACTACCGTCCGGCGGTGATTCGGCAGGGAAGAAACCGCGGCCCAACAGGGCTTCCATGCGGAAGTAGCGATCCAGCCGTGTCCCACCCATTGGCGTGCGCAGCAGATTGATCATGGCCGTAACCGTCTCCAAATCGGGCACCTCGTAAAGCAGGTAGAAACTCCAGTTGCGTACCCGCGGCGTCCCGGCCATCAACAGGTCGTCGTCAAAGGTGCCCAGGCAACGGGCACCCATTTCCTCGGTCCAACGGCGAAAGCAGGTAAACATGGCCGGTAGCACCGAGTTTTGCTGAACATCAGGTTCCGCCTGGTACCACGCCGGTTCCGCTGCGCCGAGAAACATTACGCGCAGGGGCCTGGGCACTGTGGGAGGTACATAGTTGTCAGTCATGGGAATCCTCCTTGTCCGCTGTCTTTTTCTCCCCCGTAAAACCCGGGAACTCACACCGGGGGATGGATATAATTAAAAAGTAAAGAGCTTGATGTGGGAACGCCTGCCAGGTGCAGTAGATGCCAGGTTAAGGTGAGATTGCTGGCCAGCACCGGTTTGCCCCGCTCGGCCACCAGGGCAGGCAGGGCGCCCAGGCTGGGCAGGCCTGTGCAGCTGATAAAAATTGCCTCAACCTGAGAATTATCGGCTTTCTGCACCAGTTCAGAGAGGTTACGGGCAGTAACCTGTCCGATAGCCGATTCATCCATCAGTCCCAGGCAAGCGTCGCCCCGCACGGCAAAGCCCTGGCGGGCGAAATATGCAACGCCCCGGGCGTGCATTGACTGTTCGTACGGGCTGACGAAAGCGATCTGCGAGGCTTCCAGTTCCCGCAATGCGGCCAAAGTGGCCGTTGTTGCCGTGGTGGCGGGGATACCGCCTGATGCATCCATCATATGGCGCACCATACGCGCATCAAAATCCCCCTCCTTAAAAAAACTGCCCGATGTACAACCATATCCAAGGGCCGCCGGACGCAAAAGTGCCAGTTTCCGGCATTCGTGTACCAGTTCATGGGCCATCCGTTCCAACAAGTCCTCACTCAATGTTGTCTCCAGTCCCACCCTGGCAAAGTGGGCCGTCACACCGGGGGTTATAAGTGAGGTCACATCGGGCTCCAGGATGGCATTGGGCGACGGCACGACGATACCAATCCGCGTCTGCCCGTGCGAACCGATGTGGGCCATATTGGTATACACTCCCTTCGTTTATCGCTGCGCCCAGTCTATCCTCAGTGCATGGTGGCCGGCAGATAGAGCGCAATCTGGGGGAATAAATAGAGCAGCAACACTGCCAACAACATCAGGGAGACAAAGGGCAGTTGCCACTTCATGATGTGAGTTACGGGCAAACCAGTGGAACTTTGCAACACGTAAATGCCGAAACCCAGGGGTGGGGTTATCTGAGCGATTTCAATCATCAGCGCCAGGACGACACCAAACCAGATCGGATTGTACCCAAGGGCAATGATTACGGGGAACACCACGGGCAGGGTAAGCAACACCATGGCCATACCGTCGAGAAACGTGCCCAGGAACAGGTACATCAACACAATGAACAGAAAAATAATGCCCGGGCTGACCACACTGCTCTCGGTTACCATCCGAGCCAGTTGGGTGGGGATACCGAGGTAGCCGATAATGTTGGAAAGCACCATGGCCGCCATCATAATAAAGATGATCATACCGCTGATACGCACGGTGTTAAAAAGTGCCGCCTTGATATCCTGCAAGTTAAAGCGCCGAAAGCCAATCATAAGGATTAAGGCGCCCAGCACACCGATGGCCGCCGCCTCCGTAACGGTGGAGATGCCCAGGTAAATCATCCCCAGGACCAGGGCTATCAGCCCAATGGTGGGCAGGATCCGCGGCAGGCTGAGCAGGAGGTCCCGCTTCGTAACCGGTTCCCGCCCCGGCGTGAGATCAGGACGCAAAAGGGCCAGCGCGCCCACGAAAATCATGAACATCAGCTGGGTCATCAGGCCAGGTAGCAACCCGGCGGTGTACAGTCTGCTAATGGACTGCTCCGTCAGCATACCATAGATGATGAAATAGAGACTGGGCGGGATAAGGAGACCCAGCGACGCGCCGCCAATGGTGCCAACCACGGGACCGGTAGCATAGCCACGCTCGCGCAGGGTCGGCACGGCGATGCTGCTAATCGTCGCCGCTGTGGCCACGGTTGATCCCGTAATAGCCGACATTAGTGTGCACGATATCACGTTGGTTTGCAGCAACTTGCCGGGCAAGCGGGACACCCACGGGGTGAGCCCCTTGTATAGGTGACCGACGATACCAGAGAAAAACAAAATCTGACCCATGAGCACAAACATGGGAATGGCCATCAGGGTGTAACTGGTGCTCTGGGAGAACATGATGCGGGTAATGATTCCTGTCATGGGCAGGTCGGTGAAGTTGGTATAGCATATGATCGCCACCAGGCTAAGTCCCACACCCAGCCAGAGACCGGAGACCAGAAAGACGATTAGAGTACCGAGCAGAACCACAATGGGCAGCCATAATGTTTCCATAAGTATTCTAGAGTCTCCTCTCTGGCGAATTTGATTGAAGGGGGACACCGGTAATCGGATCCTCCGGAGTATTTAATTCAGGGGAAGCACCGGTGATCAGTTCGCTCAGGGAACGCCACAGCCCGGCCACGAATTGCAGCAAGAAAAGGCAGGCTCCGGTAAAAACCACGGAGTACAACCACCAGATGGGCACACGTATTTCCATGCCCCTTTGACCCCGCTCTATGAACCAGTGCAAGCGGTCCCACATGGCATATACAAGGAAAATCATGAATCCCACACCCACCAGGTAAAGGATAACATTCAGCACCTGCAGGATTCGTGCCGGGAGGCGGTCGATTAAAATCCGCACCTGGATGTGGCCATTCTCCTTGAGAGTGTAGCTCAGAGCCATCCAACTCAGGGCAGCCATGAGCCACGAGGACAACTCCGTTACGCCATCAATGGACCGTCCGGTCAGGTTGCGTGCCAAAATATCCGCCAGCAGTGCCACTACTGCGGCAATAACGAAGGCAGAACCCAGGTAGGCGGCGAACACCGACAGACTCTCCACCTTGCCCACGATCCAGTCTATCTTTTCCATCCATTTTGGGCGTGTTTGTTCCCTCACTCTCGGTCCTCCATTCAATGCCGTTTTGGACATTATTCTAAATGAGGCACCGCGGGCTGTCCGCGGTGCCTCCCGGTTCACTATTCGATGCCTATAAATGCAAAGGTCTCATCCATAATCTCCTGGGCCAGGCCTCCTTCTTCGGCAGCCCACTCGATCCAGGCGTCTTTACCAAGCTCCCGCATCTGCACCAGGGTTTCTTCAGGCACATAATGGGTCTCCATCCCTCTATCAGGCAGTTCCCCGTCCCAACGGGCATCATCTTCCATCAAATAATCGCGCCCGGCCAGGGTCATCTCCCTGCCCGCATCGAGCACAATCTGCTGTAGGTCCGCCGGCAGGGCAGCAAAGCTAGCCTCGTTGATGCCAAATAGGGACGAACCAATTACGGCACCCATTTCATTGCGGTAGTCGTAATATTCCCACGCTTCCAACTGGCCGATCAGAGTGTTGCTGTTGGGCATGCCGTCGATCATGTTACGTTCCATGGCGCCTTGCAGTTCTTCCACTCCCAGGTAGATAACGTTGACACCCAGCGACTCGAAGAACTTCACGTTGATGTCACCGAAAACCCGGAAACGCTGGCCGCGCAGCTGTTCCACCTCGTTTAGGGGTTCGTTCCACAACAAATACATCTGGCCAAAGGTAAAGGCACCAAATGGCACCACGCCCCACTTGTCTTCCAGGACCGGTGTGAGGCGGGGCACGAGCAAGTTATCCAGCCAGTCCCAGTATTCATCGTAGCCCTGGTGTAAAAAGGGCATGGAGCCAAAGTTGCCCAGGGGCTCAGCGCCGGCAATGTGGGGAAGCGACATATCACCGCCATCGACAAAACCCTCGCTGATGGCTTCCAGCATTTCGCTGGCTCCGTAACCAAGCGCTCCACCAAAATGCAGTTCGATCTGCAGTCGGCCATCGCTCTCTTCCTCCACCTTTTCCACAAAGTGGGTAATGGTCTTACCAAAGGGCGAGGTCGCTGTTCCTGTTGAGCTTATGTTGAAAACCCAATTGATAGTTTCTGCCGGGGCCGGGTCCGGGGCCGCCGGCTGTTCCGGGTCAGCAGGTTCGACCGGCTCCGGAGTTGTTGTGGGCTGTTGGCAACCCACCAGCGCCAGGGCCAACACCAGAATCAGGGCCATTCCCAGAAAGACTTTTAGTTTCTTCATTTTTTTTGTCCCCTCCTTAAATTACTTCTCGTTGTACTTTTCTCTTGGAGCTTTCATGCACATTCAAACAGACCTGGGGTATAATTTACCGCAGCGGATCCTCCTTAAATGTCACCCCCTCTCAAGCCTGTGGCAAAGGATGGGTAATGGGGCCCAGCAGACCGCACATTAAACAAAGCTATAATGTAAGTCCGATATTGAACTTCTGGCCGAAATATAATGAAAGTGGAACAGTTAAATATTTGCTTTGTTTGTAAGTAGATACCTGAGAGACTGTTCAATACTGATACTATTTAAAGTATAATTACGCCTGTTCTTTATGTCAACATAAGCTTTTAATATTATTCGACAAAAAAGCCTGTGACAAAGCAATCATGCGCCTCTGATAAATGTCCAATTTAATATTATTGTACTTAAAGTATTTTTTCTGTTAAAAATACTACAAACCAGGCAGTTAATATTTCACGTGTTCTTTATCTAAATAAAAAAAAGGGTCCTAAGACCCTTAAATCAGAATCCCATATCAGGTGTTACATCGCATAATATGGGACTGTATTGGTAGCAGTTTTTATATTTAGTGAACAGTCATACTGTTAATCTGGGCCAGCAATTGTTCACCGTCTTTTATATGATTTTTCAAATGCTCGATTGTATTACGTTCACCTTTGTTTTGCAGTTCCTGTAATTCCATCTTGTGAGCGTCCAGTGAACCCTGAAGGTCGTTATAAAGCTGTACCGCCCAGTTAAATGTTAATTGATTCTGATCTTTTAACTCCTCAAATTGATGCTTAATGCTGGAACAACTCATAAAAAAATCCCCCCATTCAATTTTTCGTATAATCTCTCTCTAATTAATCTGTCTCCGGCAATTATTATTATACCTTTATCCCATATCCAGAGTGAGCCTCAGGTATTAACTTTTCTCATAGACAATCCTCCACAGAGCTTCGGTGGTGAATGGTTTCTCTACTACCCCTTTGAAGTCGTAATTTGGTAGGGTTTTCCCCCAGCCAATACAAAGGATTGTGCCAATACCAACCCGCAAACAATTGCTGTCACAATATTCGACAGAACCGTATCTGCGTGTACAGGTATAAGTGGCGTGACTTCAAGCAAAAGGGTTATTGCATATGATCCGAACCAAACAACCATCCCGAAGAGCATGTCATTAAAGAAATAATTAGCACTCCTTACCCAGGAAAGGAGGAAAGCAAAAACAATACCCATCATGCCGGAGAAAACAAACTGACCAAACTGTGCGATAACAAATTCCAGGATGGTATTAAACCTGTAGCCGTAAATGAGGACTGCCGCCCAGTCCAGGTATAGGATCTCGGCTATGCCCAAGGAGTAAGAAATAAAGTTTAAAACACTCATGACAACCCCGCCGGCAACGCCCGCTATAAAACCCCGTGTCAGCCTAGAAGGTTTTTTCGTGCGGTGGGGACGGACCCTAATGCACTGCGGGAGTCACAAGTTGATGAGCCCATGGCCTTATATACAACCCTGGACAGTGCTTCCATGGTAAAGGGTTTCTGTACGGCCCCCCTGAACAGCCGTAATCTTCGTAATTGGCCATGACGGGGTCGTTGGAATAGCCGCTGGCGACGATGGCTTTTACACCGGGGTCCAGTTTTTGCAGTTCTTTGATGGCCTGCCTGCCCCCATGCCGCCTGGGATCGTTAGATCCAGGGTCACTTTAAGCGCTGCCCTTTATTCGCTAAAGTTAGATTCATAAACGTTATAGAGCCATTGAAAACTGCTAAAGAACCTCCCAATGCTCACTCATCCTATTCCACACCCTTGATCACAAGTTTACATTAAGTTATGATAAAAAATGAAAGAGATGGTTACCTGTCTTTTAGTTTTTAGCTCAGCATATATTCTATTATCACAATAATATATATTGATACCCGTGTCATATAACTCATGCAAGGAGCCTGTACCATGGGTAAAAAGTTAAATCCATTCAAAGCTATCGTGTTTGCAGCCTCCTTTATCTTCATTGTCTCCCTTACAGGATGTCCTGCCGGAACTCCCCGGAACCAGGAAAGACAGGTAAAATTTGCGGCAGATCCTGAATTCGTATTACAGGAAGAGGGTTTAGCTGCCCTGGAGGCACATTATGATTTTCATTTTCCCTATGTTTATGAAATGGCCTTGGGGCTAACACACGAGGCTTTACGAGCCGGAGATGTGGATGCTGCAAAGGGGTTTACCACCGATGGAAAGATTAAAGAGTTGGATTTGATCAACCTGAAGGACGATAAAAGTTTTTTTCCTGCGTCTAATCCTGCCCCGGTTATAAAAAAAGATATTCTGAAACAGTACCCGAAGATAAAAGATATCCTGTCAGAGATTAGCTCCAGGCTGGACACGGAAACAATGATTTATTTGAATTATATGGCAGACCTGGAAGAATACACTCCTGCGGAAACGGCCTACGCCTGGCTGCAAAAGGAAGGCCTGTTAGCTGAGGAGCTAAAAGAGTTCGTCAATGAGGGGATGGAGAAAGTAATCATTGGTTCCAAAGAATATATGGAGCAGTTAATCCTCGGGCATATTACAATGATTGCTCTCCGGCACGAAGGCATCCCGGTGCTGGACCAAACTCAGCTGGGGGACACCTGGGCAAACCGAAACGCTTTAATGAAGGGTGACATCCACATGTACTGGGAATATACCCACACTGCATGGAATACCATTTATGAAAAAGAAGAAACCATAAGTGAAGCTGAGGAAATTTATGAACTGGTAGCCGGGAAAGATTACGAGCTGGGACTCATCTGGCTTGATTATGCCCCCCTCACTAAAACCAGAACTATTATGATGAGACGGGAACACGCCGAACAATTGGAAATATCCACCATTAGTGGGCTGGCTGCTTGGATTAGGTTGCAGCAGGAGCAAAACTTTTAACTCAGTAATGGGGATTTTTAAAATTATATTCTATACACCAGGGGTTGTAAAAAGTACATGGACCTTCCACCTTTTACTCATTATTTTTTTTCTTCCACATCAGGTAAAGAAAAAGCATTGCGTAGATTGTGCTGGGCACTGTTCACTGTACTGGTTCTCATGCTCTACTTGTTTTGGGATCAACTTCGCAGCCCGGCATCTACTTACCCCATCGTCTCCTTTACCATAACAAACGAACCAGTTTTTTTTCTTTTCAGGATGGTCACTATTTTGGGGAGTGAAGGATTCTTTTTGGTGTTCTTTTCGGTGATATACTGGTCTGTCAACAAGTCGCTGGGTTTTTGGGGACTGGTTATTATGCCTCTTTCCATCTTATTGACCAGTGAAATACTTAAAGAAATTGTCAGACTACCACGTCCGGATGTAAGGGGGATCACTGTTCCCACCTATACCTTTCCCAGTGGTCATACTTCCGGGGCAGTTAGTGTCTGGGGTTTCCTGGCAATGGTGCTGCAAAAACGCTGGTTGTGGGCCTTATCCCTGGTTATTATAAGCCTTGTGGCTGTGTCCAGGATTATGCTGGGATACCATTATCCGGGAGATGTTATTGGCGGTATCATAACCGGCACCATGTTCCTTGCTTTGCTTTTTGGGGTTGGAACTAAGTTGCTTAAAAAAAGGGTTAACATAACGTTACCCTATCCTGCACTGATGTTTTTAGCCCTGGCCGTTCCCCTGCTCATTTCCTTCATTCCTGTTACTTATGCCCCAAATCTAACAGGTTACCTGGCAGGTGCTGTGGTCGGTTATCTGCCTCAAAAAAAGACACTTAATTTCCACACCCAGGGGAACTGGCAGCAGCATCTTGCCAGAATGTTGATCGGGCTTCCTGTTTTAGCCGCTATTGTACCAGGTCTGGGAATTATTGTGCCACCGGACAATAGTTTGTTGATCTTTTTTCAACATGCCTTATCCACCTTCTGGGTAATGTACCTTGCTCCCCTTTTATTCATAAAGTATAGATTCGCCTGATTTCACAGTTCTGGAAACAAGTAGTGAAATAACGCGGCGATAAATGAAAAGGTTTCGTCAAAGATCAGTAATTCAGGCTGCATCGCCAATACCCCGGCAATGGCAACCCGTTTTTTCTGCCCCAGGCTTAGATTGTATGGCGGCTTATCTGCCAGCTCGGTGATGTTTGCAAGTTCCAGCGCCTGCATTCCCTGTATTCAACCGTTTTCTGAAGGCAGAAACAAAAAGCAGGATATACGGCGGAATTACGAGAATTTAACATGATAAATCAGATTACGGTGAGGTTGCTGATGAATGATATTGCCTGGGTGATACTGGCATATTTTGCCGGTTCAATACCCTTTTCATTTATTTTAGCAAAGTTCTTTTCAGCGAGCGACATCCGAAGGGTGGGAGACAGGAATCCTGGCGCAATTAATGCCTGGAAAGCTGGCGGAGCCAGAGTCGGAGTGCCAGCCCTAATATTGGATTTCTCTAAAGGGATGCTTCCCGTTTTGTTGGCGGTCCAAGGCGGTATTTCCAACTATACCCTGGCTGCAGTTGCATTGGCCCCTATTGCCGGACATGCGTTTACACCATTCCTGGGTTTCCGCGGTGGAAAAGCTGTTGCTGTAACGATGGGAGTCTGGACGGGTCTGACTCTCTGGGAAGCCCCCGTTTTCATCGGGTCTATGTTCATACTTTTTTATATTTTCCAGGAGAATGATGCCTGGTCTGTCATTTTCAGCATGATTGCCCTGTTGG
>SLRC01000064.1 GCA_007131175.1 Syntrophomonadaceae bacterium | reverse complement strand
TGAGCCAGTTCTGCACGATATCAACCTTTACGTGCCCCTCTTCCCTTAGTAGCCAGGCCATGCCCAGACTGACAATGGCCACTAAAATAAATTCGGTGATTTCTATTGACCATCCCAGGGATTTGTTCATAATGTACCGTCTCATTACATCTGTGCAAACAAGCAACATGGCAAAGACTAAGAGGGTACATGCTGTATACATGAGAATATCTAAAAACCGGTCAAAGATGGTGCCAATTTTGCTCCATCGCATCAAGCCTGTCTCCTTATCCTTATTGATGAGTTCCTGCACGGGGAGTATAATAACCCCTGTGCAGGAACCTTATCATCCCTTATAAAAGCTTATTTAGCGGCCCACAAGCTCCTTGAACCGGGCAAAATCGTCCGGTCTTACCTGCTCTTCAACATATTCCCATAGTGCTTCCATCCATTGTTCCTGGAACTGCCTGCTCTCTGCTTCGGACCATTGAATATGCTCAACACCGGCATTTATAATTGATTCCTCACCGTATTCCTCCCCGGTCCAGATCCACCAGTGGAGATCCCACATTTCTTCTTCCAAGTCAATAACGGTCTGTGTTAACAGGTCCTGCTCTTCCTGGGTGAGAGAATTCCATACATCCAGGTTGATAAGGGGGGTGGAGGCATTACTGTATACTATCTGGGGACCAACCCAGTAATCGGTTACTTCATGCCAGCCAAACTGGGTCCATCCACTGGGTGGGAAAACAAATCCGTCAATCATCCCCCGCTCCATGGCGGTGTAGATCTCCATCATGGGGACGCTGACCGGTTCAGCCCCCACAGCTCTAACCGAGCCAAAGTGTGTGGCCCCGGCACGTATTTTTAGCCCTCTCAGGTCGTCCGGACTATTTACTTCAACATTGGTAAAGATGTTCCACCACTGGGGGTGCATCAGTGAACCGAGCCAGTAAACATTGACGTCCCTGGCAAGGGTTTCACGGTAGAAATCCCAGATCCCTGCTTCCCGCTCCTCCCACGGTTCCATCTCCGTTAAAACCATGGCAAACCCTATGGGCGAGCCCTGGGATATATCATCTCCGGCAGAGAAAATCATGTCAATTCTGCCTTCCTTGACGGCAAAAATCTGTTCTTCCGTGGGAATTACTTCCCCGGCACCGATAATATCAATAATCAGCTGACCGTTGGAACGCTGTTCAATTTCCTCAGCAAACCTTTTTGCATGTGCTGAAACAATAAAATCGACAGGGAGCCAGGAAACAGCCTTGATCACAGTCGGTTCACCTGTTGCCGGCGGCGCAGGAGTCTCTCCATTTTCTGCTGGTGGCGGTGCAGGATCTGCTGCAGGCGCCCCGCAACCTGCCAGTAAGGAAAATACAACCAAAACCAGGATTAAAAAACTGCTACCCCCTATTAATAAGCTCTTTTTTGTCATGGATTTTAATTCCTCCTTTTTTATGTTGGCTTGCCATGCTAAATCTTTTTATGCCATCTGCCACCCCCCTGCTTTTGAAAATACCCCCGTTTCCTTTATAATATTTAGTTAAAGCAGAGGGCACCGTTATTGCTGATACCCTAATGCTATATCTAATGGGAGACTATCACCTTTTAAGCAGTGAGTAAAGCTTTTTTTATTATACAACAGGCACCCTCGCCGCCAGCAGCTCGCCGACCACATCTTCCAACCCCAACCGGATAAGGGTCTCCCGCGTCGGTATACCTGTATTAAGATCCCAGCCCCGCGCTTCATAATACTCATCCAGCATGGCCTCCAGTTCAACCACACTCCCCTTGGAAGGATGTTCCCCCGGCAGGGGCTCTTTGAGAAAGCGTTCCGGCAACGTATCGTCACTGCGCCTGATCCCCTCCCGCACAATAAATGCACGCTCCAGGTTCAGGACACGCTCACAGGCCTGCTGCACCCCTTCTCCCGTAAAAGGAATACCGCTTAATGACTGAAGCAGCTCCGCCCCTTCTTCAAAGTTAATGATCTCCATGTTAACAATGGTATTCTTACAGGCGCTCAGGCAGTCTGAAAGGGCGCTCCATTCTTCGTAGTGCTTTACCAGCCGGCCTTTGCCCTTGTATTCAAGACGAAAAGCGGATTCCTTAGCTCCGTAGCGCCGCATGCCTTCATCAGGATCGTTGGAAAATTCAAAGGAGGGTTCGGAGCGCAGGTGATCGCCACCCCGGCTTGCCAGGGCAAAACCCAGGGCATAACCTTTAAGCCCCCGTGGGTCGGCCTGGAATACCTCCAGCCCCTTGATATGCATGGCCAGCTTTTCCGTGCCGCGCCCCAGTTCCCGGGCCGCATGGCGCACACCCCTGGCCAAAAGATTGCCGATCCCCTCCCGGTAAACGATTTTGCGGAGCAGTTCACGCACGGCGTGCTGATCTCCCCAATGGGGCTCCAGACCATCCAGCTCATCCCTGCTGAGCAGCCCTTCCGCATAACACTCCATGACGAAAGATACACATTCGGAGGCAGTAATCACATCCATCCCCAGTCGGTTACAGTCATCCACCCCCTGCAGGGCAAATCCCAAGTCGTCACAACCCACCCGGGAAGAAAATCCGGCTAACCCCTCAAATTCGGGTCCCTCTGAAGCAAGCCCCGCATAGGGGCCGGAAGGGATGCGGAAGAAACGGCTGCAGGGAATGGTACAGGCAAAGCAGGCTTTGGATTTAACCTTGAGCTGCGCTGCCAACTCCTCGCCACTCACGGCATCAGCGCCGGCAAAATCACCTGCAAGAAAATGCCTGGTGGCCAGGCAACCGAATTTATTCAGGGCATTAACAAGCTTTGTTGTCCCCATCATGGCCCTTGCCTGATAGTCGGAATGGGCATAAATCTTTTCATCGATCCGGTTAAGCAGATCCTGGAAGCGCTCCCGGTCATGAATGGGAATACAGCCCCGGCCGCGCACAACAACCGCTTTTAAGTTTTTTGCCCCCATCACTGTCCCCATGCCGGTGCGTGCAGCCGTCCGCACCAGGTTGGCAAAAACCCCGGCAAAGGTTACCCCGTTTTCTGCCGCAGGACCGATACAGGCCACCTGGATGCGGCTGTCTTTCAATTCTTCCTGCAGCGCTTTTTGTGTTTCCCAGACGTCCCGTCCCCACAGGTGATCCGCCGGCCTGATCTCCACCCTGTCATCCGTAATTAAAAGGTAAACGGGCTTCACACTGCGTCCGCTGATAATCAGCTGGTCATAGCCGGCAAATTTGAGTTCGGGCCCGAAGAAACCTCCCGCATTGGCATCACCAAGGATCCCCGTATGGGGTGACTTGGCCGAGACATTAAAGCGGGCTCCCCCGGGGAACATGGTGCCGGCCAGGGGACCGGCGCTGAAAAGGAGGGGATTCTGGGGAGAAAGGGGGTCCGTATGGTGATCCACAAGGCTGAAAAGCTTCCTTATATTCAAGCCCCGACCACCCAGGTAGCTCTTTATTTCATCACCCAGTGCTTCTTTCGCAACACGGCCATCCGTAAGATCCACCTTTAAGATTGTCCCGGCATAACCGCCTTGTATGTTCACATGGAGCACTCCTTTTCGCAACAGAGTTGAACCTTCTCCTGTCGCATTTTTAAATATTATGCAGTGGAAAAGTGGAAATAAGTTACCGCAGTTTCTCTTGAGGCAGGGTGATAGCCTGGACCGGTGCGGTAATAACCTGCCCCGAAACGTTGCGGTACTTCAGGGCATGCACCACACACCGCTGTACGCAGGACGGCTCACCGCCACAGAGATCACAGATCAGGGGTTTGTCTTCCCCTTCCAAAAGGCGGGCCCCTTCGTATGGGCATGCATCCACACAGGCCCCGCAGCTGACACAGTTCTCTTCCACCACAAGGATTGCGCCTGTTTTTGGGTTACGCTTCAGAGCTTCGGCGGGGCAGGCCTCCATGCATGCCGGTTCATCACACTGCCGGCATACCACGGGATAATCCACACCATCCGCTTCTTGTTTGTAAACCTGCACACGGCTTTTTTCCGGCCAGAAACATCCCTCATGTGCCAGGCTGCACGCAACCTCACAGGCGCGGCAACCGGTACAGATATCCCTGTTCACAACAAGGGTGCTGTATCTTTCAGTCATCTGCTCCGCCTCCATAGAAATTACCTTAAAAGACCAAGTTCTTACAATCAAATTCTATCTGAATTGAGCGTAATGTTTCTGTAAAAAAGACTACAAAATACTAAAATAATCCCCTGCTACACGTATATTTATCTGAATATTCAAATATTATTTCCCATAAAAATGGCTGGGGCGGTAGGATTCGAACCTACGGATGCGGGTTCCAAAGACCCGTGCCTTACCGCTTGGCTACACCCCAGCGTTACTGAACTTATAAAATAATAATGGGATGGGTGATGGGACTCGAACCCACGGCCTCCAGGACCACAACCTGGCGCTCTAACCAACTGAGCTACACCCACCATGCTTTTACTTCACCCTGCTTATAAGATTCTCTGCATAGCTTAAGCAAAAATTAGTTTAACATACCTGCCAGTGCATGTCAAGGATATGGACGCCGAAAAAACACACTTGCGGACTGGATTTGAATAGGCAAACTTTTCAACTCATAAGAAAGGGATTTTTTGATAAACTAAGGGCTTGAAAAGAGGTATTTTTTTATGCCAGTTATTAACTTGCCCATAATGAGTCTTGCTAAACTGCTTGAAGGGCTGAACTATCGTTATAATCATAAACGGGAAGGGGAACTTTCTGTTTATGGGATCGCTTATGATTCCCGCCACGTAAAACCGGGCCATCTTTTTATCGCTGTGAAAGGTGGGGATCATGATGGTAATTTTTTCATTTCCGAAGCAGTGAGAAACGGAGCCGTTGCGATCGTGGCAGAGCAACCGCCACCCGGTGCTCCGGCTGTTACCTGGATCCAGGTTCCCGACTCCAGGCTGGCCCTTGCTCATATGGCCGCCAACTTTTTTCACCACCCGGCCCATAAGATGCTACTTTTAGGTATCACGGGGACCTGTGGTAAAACCACCACCACGACCATCCTGCAGGAAATATATAAAACGGCAGGCATCAGCAACGGACTAATTGGCACCGTCTTTGTCCACTGCAACCGGCAGTCCTGGCCCTCCAGGATGACCACCCCTGATGCACTGGAATTGCAGCGCCTGCTCCGCAACATGGTTGACAGCGGTGTAAGTCATGTGGTAATGGAGGTATCATCCCACGGCCTTGCACAAAAACGTGTTGACGGTATACATTTTCACGGTGCCGTGTTTACAAACATCTCACCCAACCACCTGGATTTTCATCAAACTTTACAGGAGTACGCATATGCCAAATGGCGGCTGGCTTCCCTGGTAAAAGAAGGAGGTTTTGTTCTCGCTAACGGGGATGATCCATTTTTCAGGGGTATGCGTGTTCCCTCAAAGGTATCCCATTTCTTTTTGGGTAAGGGCCATTCTTCACATTTTCGTATCCATGATATTCTCCTGGAAAAAAGGGGAAGTTATTTTGGCATATCCATTGCAAATCCACTTATAAGGGAACATTATCCTCATCTGGCAAAAGATACTTACTTCTTTCATATTCCATTGCCAGGTACGCATAATGTATTTAACGGGGCTGCTGCTGCCGTGTCCGCTTTGCTCACAGGTGTGGCAGAACAAAATATTATAAAGGGATTGGAATCCTTTAAAGGAGTTGAACGAAGATTGCAGTTCTATCAATGTGGGGATCTCCAGCTTATGGATGATACAGCCATGAGCCCGGGGAGCATTGATGCCGTATTCAAGACGTTACAGGAGTTGGCCTTTACCGGTACAGAATTGGTGATACTGTACGCAATCAGGGGCCGACGTGGAACCCAGGTCAATGAAGATAACGGGCGCACCCTGGCTGAATGGGTCAACAAAATGAAAATAGAGCATTTCATCTCTACCTCCAGTATCAACCACGTGGATGCTCAAAATGAAGTTCTGCACGAAGAAAAAGAGGCGTTTTTAAAAGGTGTCAAAACAGGGGGGGCTACAACCAAACATTTTGATGATTTGGAAGAAGCGATTAACCATGCCTTATCAGTAACCATACCGGACACTTCCACCCTGCTTCTTCTGGGAGCGCAGGGGATGGACGAAGGATTGAATATCATCCGGGAACAATATGCCCGGGAAAAGGAGCTTGCCCCTTCCTCCCGCAGGGATTAGGGTTATTTTAGAGCAGCTGCGGATAGAAAGGAAACTCATTAGATGGGAGCACACAGGGAACAGTGGAATTCCCGCATCGGGTTTTTCCTGGCAACCGTAGGCTCAGCCGTGGGTCTGGGAAATGTGTGGCGTTTTCCCACCGTTGTTGTGCAAAGCGGTGGCGGAGCCTTTGTATTGCTTTTTTTAATAATCGTTTTAATTATCGGTGTTCCCGTTATTATTGTTGAACTGACGCTGGGGCGAAGAGCCCAAAAAAATATAATCGGCACATTCGCCTCCCTTGCACCGGGAAGTAAATGGTGGATGGTCGGACTCTTTGGCCTGGCAGCTGTTTTTGTGATCCTCTCCTTTTATTCGGTCATTGCCGGCTGGGCAGCCATTTATTTTGTGGGCAGCTTGCTTGGAATTTTCAATGGGCTGGCAACAGAAGGGCTAACCGTCCTTTACGGTGAAATTGTCGGACACGGGTTTTTACCATTGCTCAGCCAGGGGATTTTCATGTTTACGACCATCATCATTGTATCTACCGGGATCACCGGGGGGATTGAACGCTGGAGCAAACTTTTGATGCCCGGAATTATTATCATTTTATTTTTGCTGCTGGGGCGGACTCTCCTTTTGGAAGGGGCCTGGGAAGGAGTTCTGTGGTTTTTAAGACCTGATCTGACCCAGGTTAATCTAAGTGTGGCCCTCAGTGCCGTGGGGCAGGTTTTTTTTAGTTTCAGCCTGGGCATGGGCGCTATTTTAACATATGGCAGCTATCTGTCCCCCCGGGAAAACATTCCCCAGAGTGCCGTGCTAATCGCTTTTGCCGATGTGGCAATTGCCCTTCTCATGGGACTGGTTATTATCCCGTCATTATTTGTATTTAACGTGCAGCCTGAAGTAGGTCCCGGCATTATTTTCGTAACATTGCCTTCCGTTTTTAATACCATTCCCGGCAGCATGATCTGGTCCAGCCTCTTTTTTTTAATGCTTACCTTTGCCGCCCTTACCTCTGCCGTCTCCCTGCTGGAAGTGGGAGTGGCATATTTTATTGATGCCAGGAAATGGTCCCGCCGCGCTGCCACCATAGCGCTGGGAACCTTTATTTTCATACTGGGAGTGCCGTCCAATTTATCCCAGGGAGCATGGGCCAATGCCCTCATCTTTGGCAGAAATTTTTTAGATCTGATGGACTTTACCGCTTCAAGCATCCTCTTACCCTTAGGGGGCTTTTTTACCGTCATTTTCCTGGCATGGGTCTGGGGGACAGACAGCGCCTTAAAAGAGCTGAACAGGGGCACTTCTTCTTTTATGTGGGGGAACGCATGGGCGTTCGTGGTCAAATATATCATTCCCGTGGCCATTTTCTACATTTTTGTCAGTGGAATGCTGTAACTGAGAAGTTAGGCAGAACGGAAGGCCTTTCTTGTAAACAAATTATGTTTTATAATTGAATAAATAGTTTATGAGGAGGCACAATCATTTTATGCTTTGCGAACTGTGTAACAAGGATTTTGCCGAAGATGAAATCCTGGATTTTGCCGGCAAGAAAGTTTGCGAAGACTGCCAGGTGGAGAGCCTCAGTGTTCCAAAAACATGCAATCCCATGGCCGTGCGCTCCGCACGCAATACACGGGAAAGCCAGGGACAAAAAGGCACTGCCGGGCTTTTGCCAATTCAGGAGAAAATTTATGAATATATAAAAAAAGAAAAAAAAGTACCCCGGGAAAAGGTGGCCCAGGCCTTGGGTTTGTCTCCAAAACAGCTGGAGACTCATTTTGCTGTCCTGAGGCACTGCGAACTGGCCCGGGGGTTTAAGGACGGTAACGTGATTTATTTAACAACATTTGCGGAATAAACTGCAAAAAGGTCAGATTACCTTTCCCCCCTTGTAGACACGATCAATTTTAGCAAACGCGTTTATGTCTTTTAGGGGATCCCCGTTCAGGATCAGCAGATCTGCCTGTTTACCCTTTGTAAGGGTTCCCACCTTTTCACCTATTCCCAGCAGATCTGCTGCATTTTGGGTGGCCGCAGTAATGGCCTGCAGGGTGCTCATACCCTGCTCAACCATCAGCTTCAACTCAATGTGGTTTTGTCCATGCTCATTATAAGGTGTCCCCGCATCTGTACCCATGGCTATTTTTACGCCTGCCCTTAAAGCCATCTGAAAACTGGCTTTATGCTTCTCCATAATATTTTTATTTTTAGACCAGGCATATTCGGGGATTCCGGCTTCAAGGCCCCTGAGGTTAATCCAGTATGGGGCTGCCAGGGTGGGCACCAGGTAAACTCCACGCTCCAACATCATCTCCACCGCTTCCTCATCCAGGATCATGCCATGTTCAATGGATGTAATTCCGGCACGAATGGCATTCTTAATACCGGATGTTCCCTGGGCATGAGCGGCTGATCGTTTTCCTGCCTTTTCCGCTTCCCTGATTGCGGCCCTCATCTCTTCTTCATTTAACTGGGGCGAACCCGGTTCCACCCCCGGGGTCAGTACACCGCCAGTAGCCATAAGCTTAATTAAATCAGCCCCCGCTTTCAACTGCTGCCGGGCTCCTTTGCACAGCTCATCCGGGCCGTCAACTTCCAGGCCGCAGGACCATGCATGCCCCCCCGTCATGGTAAGAAACTGGCCGCAGGCCAGAATGCGCGGCCCTGGCACAATCCCCTGTTCCACCGCATTACGCAAATCCAGGTTGGCAAAACTTCGCCAGCCCATATCCCGTACTGTGGTAACCCCGCCGCGAAGCGTTTTTGCCCCGTTGCGCACCGCCCGGATAGTGGCCATGCTATCCGAATCCTGCAGTGCAAGGCCCAGCGGATCCGCAACAGAGTCGAGGAACAGGTGGACATGGGCATCAATCAAACCGGGCATGACCGTCCTGCCTGACAGATCAATCATTTCAGCACCTTCAGGGATATGAATCTCCGCCGCTTTTCCCACGTCAATGATTACATCATTATCAATAACAAGCAAAGCATCTGCCACTGGGGCACTGCCCGTACCGTCAATCAGTTGAAAACCCTTCAGTATTTTTAGCAAATCATTCACGCTCCCTCTTTTTTGTACCATTTTCTATCCATTTTCAATCTGCTTTTTATTTGAGTTTCCCTTTATCAGGTTTAAAATCCTTTAACTGGCTCCTGCTATTATAATATACCACTTATTATAATAAAAACAGGCCTTTTCACCGCAAGCTTACGGCAAAAAGGCCTGTTTTTAAAATTAATCCGGCAGGGACCTACTCTCCCGGGGGCTTTCGCCCCGAGTACCATCGGCGCTGGAGGGCTTAACTGCCGTGTTCGGGATGGGAACGGGTGTGACCCC
>SLRC01000023.1 GCA_007131175.1 Syntrophomonadaceae bacterium | reverse complement strand
TCTTATGGATTAATTGCCCTTGGGGGCGGCCTGGTCATGGACAGGGAAAAAGAAATTGAAAAAATAGCACTCCTTGGACTGGCCATGCTGGGCTGTGCATTTCTTTTATTACCGGCAGCTATGGCCCTGCAAATGCTATTACCCCTCCAGCTCTTGCTGGAGGGGAGTTACGCCCTTATCGATCTTTTCATCTGGGTAATCCTTGCTTTTGCCGCATCGCTGCTCAAGGGTAACCCCAGGCAATACTACAGTATGGGTCTCTTTTTAAATATCATATTTATCATTGCCGGTCTTGCCCTCACACCCATTTTGACACTACATAATGATGGCCCCGGCATTTTTTATCTCTCCATGGTTGCCGGGGTAATCCTCTTCATGGGAACACTGCCCGCACTGGCCTTGCGAAAAATAAGAGTTTCCCATGAAAGTAATCCCCGCATAACAGAGCAGATATCCAAAGAAATAGATGCCTTACTGGAGCAAGAATCTTTTACCCTTGGACTCCTTACCCAAAAGGAAAAAGAGGTCCTCTCCCTGATGCTGGCGGGATTTCAGAATGCCCATATTGAAGAGAAATTGAGTATCAGCAAAAATACCCTTAAGACCCATATACGCCATATTTACGAAAAAACAGGGACAAAAAACCGTTCAGAACTCCGCTTCAAATTTGGCGGTTATGCTCTAAAAGATTAAAGGTGATAATCGATATCAGCTTCTTCCCAAATTCTTTCCATTAGCTCAGACATCTTATTCGAAAGCAATTCCATGGTCATGCGTTCGTTTACCTCATCCCTAACCTCTTCGAAAGTTACTTCGCGGGCATCCTGGCGGTCCAGCACTTCTATAATATGGTATCCGAACGGAGACTCCACAACGTCGCTGTATTGACCCTTTTCAAGGGAAAATGCAACTTCTTCAAACTCAGGAACCATCCTCCCCCGCTCGAAAAATCCAAGGTTTCCTCCCTGGACAGCCGATGATTGATCCGTGGAATATTCCCGGGCCAGTTCTGCGAAGTCACGGCCATCATTTAGCTTCTCCAACACTTCCTCGGCCTTTTCAAGGTCATCCAATAAAATATGCCGTGCCTCAACCTGCTCCTGGATATTAAAAGCTTCCTGGTTGGCGCTAAAGTATTCCCTTTCATCCGCTTCCGTAATGTTAAGTTCGCTTTCAGCAGTTTTCCGCAGGAACAATTCAGTTTTCAGCTCTTCTCTTACCTTCTCTTCCGTTATACCATACTCGCTTAAAGCCTGTTGAAAGTATTCTTCCATCCCGTGAAAACTCTCGTCGATCACCTTTTGAATCTCCGCATCTATTTCCTCTTCACTCACAACGATGCCCCGATCTTCCGCTTCCTGAATAACCAGGCGGTTCATAATCAGACGATCCAGGACATCCCGTCCATTATTTGTCAGCATTGCCTCGTATAAATCTTCTTTGCTGATTCCTTCACCGTTAACTTTAGCTACGGTTTCACTTTCCTGGGAAAAGTAATTAAACAACAATAAAGCTATGGCTATTACAAGTAAAACAGCCACAACAGTTAACATAGAATTCCTTTTCGGGCCCCTCTCCGTCAAACCATCCAAATTGGAGGTGCCCTCCAGTCCTGAATCCATTTGATCTCCCCCTCTTTATATTTATCTGTTTCTCAAAACAAAAGCAGCCACACAGAAAAAACAGGCTACCTCTCTTTAACTGTTTCGGGATATGATATGGATTTCCTGCTACCATTATTTTGTATTTTAAAAGTCACTATACTTCAGGAACTGCTTCTTTCCACCCGCTGGCGGGCTTGGAAGACAAGACTTTCAATAAATTCGTCCCTGTTGGCGTTCTCTTTCCCATCATAGTAAATTGTTACCATGGGCAGGTTCAGATCGGCGCGCAGAGATCCCATTTGTGCTTCGATCACCGAGGCCGGCATACAGGTAAAGGGAGCGACAAATACAGCACCACCTACGCTGTTATTCCGGGCAAAGGAACAGACTCTGCCAATGGCCATGGGAGGTTCTCCACCGTAATGTTCCGACACATAAGGACGGGACAGTTCCCTTAACTGGGAGGGAGCAGGTTCAGATTGATTGTTAAACTCATGGCCCAGCGCCGCAAAGAGCCGGTGTTCATCCCGTTGTGCAACCCGGTTCATCAGGGCATATCCCGTCTTGTTTAGCAGATTGCGCAAGCTTCGTTCTGTTTCATAAGCAGCCAGGGCTTCCTGGTAATTAATATAGACGGTATAAGAGAAAAGCTCTGAGGCGGGAGAGAGGGATACCTCCCCCCCTTCTGCTTCGATCTTCTTAATAATTTCCTGGTTACAGCGATCGTCCAGACGCACATAAAATTCACCACCCACAAGAATAAGGGGTCTTTTTTCGGATCGGCGCGCAATGGCCGCAAACTGTTGCGCCGCCTCCCGGATAAAATTCTCAAGTGGGCGGAGATGATTTCCCCTGAACAATGCCGGCATGGTAAAACGATAGCGCTGCAACAGTTCTTCCAGGCTGTTTGCATAGCGGTCAAAAAGGGCGTCGCTTTCCCCCTGGTGCAACTCATAAGGCCTGGTAGCATGCAGCAGCTTGTAGAGCAAATCCATGGCCACCATACCATCATAAACACCCACAATATATTTTAGGCCAAACCTCTTCATGGTATCCGTAAGCTTGACGGAGCAAATCCTTCCTTCCCCATGACCAGCACGGTTAATGATCAGGGATTGAGTCGGTGCATACAAGCCGTAACGACATGGGCCACAAGCCCAGCCCTGGAAGAAAACAACATTGTCCTGGTCACACACTTTGCCGTTAGTACTGAGGTATTCCAGAAAATCCTGTACATTTTGGATGAGCGGAAGACATTCGCTTCCGTTAACAAAGCGCTTGGCAAGTGAAAGATCACGGTCTCTGCTGCGTGGAAGCACTTCCGCATTTATGCCGTAATTGCGGAACATGGCCGCAAAAACACGGGCATGCCGGCTCGGTTCAGGGATAAGAATCTTTTCCCATTCCGGTTCGCTCAAATAACGGGTGCGGGCAGAATAATACATGGGCCTGATAAAGCCGCTGCGCGAACGGCAGGTATTTTTAAATGCTTCAAGGCGTGTGATCATTCCCGCAGGGGCTGTATGCTCATCTAATGTCAAACGAAGGTAAGCAGTCGTGCTTCCCAGGTAATGACGCAGCATGGCATTGGGCCCGCACATAAACGGATCCTGGAAAACAACATGGATAAGGGGAAGACCCGTTTCTGCGATCCGTTCATTAAGAAAATTAACCCAAATAACGGTGGAGAGCATTTTCTGCAACTGGATCGGATAGATATTATCCATCTCTGTCAGCAGCAGGGAGAGTTCTTCTGTAAAAATCTCCCTGTCTTTCTCCAGGACCGGATCATTAATATCACCTATATACCAACCCCTCAGGTATTCGAGTAAAAATTCCTGGGGTATGGCAACAATACCCCGTTCACGGGCATGGCGCAGTGACTCCTTGGAAACAAAATCATCAAACACTGTATAAGGTCGGCCCAGGAAAACCGCTGCAATGCCATCACTATAACTTTTTAGCTCGGCCATCACATTAATGCTTTCTGCCATCATGCTCCGGCGAAACTGCTCCTGGGCTTGATACCCCCCGTCCACAGCAGCCTTTAACTTTTCCCGGCTGAAATCTGCACCCATTACCTTACGGGCCGTCGTTTCGAGTTGGTTGCGGATCCGTTCCGGGCCGCCACGATAGTTCAATTGGGCGTAGAGCATCTTATTTTGCGGCACTTTCAAAGAGTTTGACACGATTCCCTTGACTGTCTGCATAAGAGAGCAAGTAAAGCCACGCGGCCAATCTGGTGCCCAGGGCAGAGGTTCCATATCCACCACCTCAGGCACGAATATATAGTTTAAATCCAATTCAGCCAGTTTGCCATAATGACCCACCAGGACCTCCAGGGGATAACACATCTCTGCCTCCAGGTCCCGCTTTCCCTTTTCCAGGATCTCATCATCCGTGGGGGGAGAAAGGACCACTTCTGCTCCCAGTTCGCGGAAAAAAGCAGACCAAAAGGGGTAGAGATCAAAAAATAAACCGGCCCTGGCTATACCAACACGGGGACCACCTGGTTTTGATTCTCCAGCAGATATATTGAAGATGCTGTTGCGGCGGGACAGGTAGTCAGGCAACTCATCATCCACCTTTTTTTCCAGTCCCGAATAGCGACCACAACGGTCCCCATACAGGAACTTGCTGCCGTCGCTAAAGCTGATAACGTCCAGTGTGCAATTGTGCTCGTGCTCGCACTGGGCACGACACTTGTTTTTCCCTATGGTGAAGGTATTCAGGTGCTGTAAGTTGCGACAGGAAAAACGCCCCTCCTGCCCCAGTTCATGAAACATCTTTGCAATTAAAGCACTTCCCAGTGCTCCCGATAGCTCCGGGTGGGGTGGGACAATTATTTCACGGTCACATTCTGCGGCAAACGCAGCGGCCAGGGCATGATTGTATGCAGTGGCTCCGGAAAAAACAATCTTTCCATCCAGGGGACGGCTTTCCACCGTTTTGCTAATGTAATTCCGCGCCGACGAGTAAGCGAGGCTGGCCAGCTGTGAAGAAAGAGGTAGTCCCCTTGAAGATGCGGCGATGAGGGTGGACTGGGAAAGAAGAGTACAGGTATCCCCCAGGTCCACGGCATATTCGGCAGCAAAGGCAGCGCGGGAAAATTCTTCTTTAATATCAACACCCAGCAAACCGGCAAGGTTCTCCAGGAATGTCCCGGTTCCGGCCGCACAGACGGGGTTCATATTGTAATCGTATAAAACACCATCTTTTAATTGCAAAAACTTGGAATCCTCTCCACCGATTTCTATAATAGAAAGGGTTCCCTCTGAGCCGCACAGGTATTTAATGCCCTCAGCCTGGCAGGTAATCTCATCCACTGCATATTCGGCACTCAGGATTTTTTGGGAGAGGAAACGGCCCGAGCCCGTGGTGCATGCTACCACCCTGGCTTCATCAATTAATGAACCATAGCGCCGTTCCACCTCCTTCATAAGCTCCAGTACCTGCAGGGCCGGACGCCCGGCAGTGGGGAAATAGATACCCCCCATAAAATGTCCCTGCTTATCCAACAGCACACATTTTGTAGATACGGACCCACAGTCAACCCCAAGATAAATCAGGTCAAGCTCAAATTCTGCATCGGGGGTTAGGGGAGGCATATATTTAACATTCCCCGGTTCAAGGGGAGGCAAGGGGTTTTCCGGCTCAAATACTTCGTTTAACAGGAGATCCAGCATGGCGGGCAACGCATGTGCATCCACAATATGGGTCCCCCGGGCAGCGGCTCCGAGAGCATTTAAATACTCATGTTCAGGAGCGATAATGATTTTCACCCCATGCATATCACAGTACTCATTTATGTATTTCATTACGGCCAGGTTATTAATTACTCCCCCCACTGCGAGCATATTACCTCCCCGAATCCGATTCTGTGCCACTCCACTCAGCACCATCTCTGTAAGGGCCCGGGCCATACCGGCCGAAACGGAGCTTTGTGTGGCTCCCTCATTGATGGCATGGGTCATGTCAGACTTGGCAAAAACAGCACAACGCCCCGATATCTTGACGGGATTATCCGCCTGGAGGGCCACCTCCGCCAACTCCCGGTCATTGTAGCCCATGCGGGATGCCTGTTGGTACCAGAAAGAACCGCTCCCAGCAGCACACTGGCCATTGCGGTTAAAAAATGTCACCGTTCCCCCGGGGCCAAGTTCCAGGTAATACATATTTTCATGGCCAAGGGATAAAACTGCCTGGCATTCCAGGCCCTCATAGTCCAATCCTGCCTTCAGTGCCTCAATTTCCAACAACGGTTTTATTTCCAATGAATTGCCAATCAGGGCTGCATTAGCCCCCGTAAGGCCAAGGCGTATTTCTGTCCCATTCCATCCTTCAAGAAGGGAAGCAACACAACGCCGGGCCGCCTTTACCGGATTGCCCGACGTGGGAACAGCGATCCTTTTCACCTGGGAACCATCCACCAGCACACCTTTAACCGCAAAGGTACCCATATCAAGCCCCAGCCCCGCCATTGTCTCTTGCTGAACCTGCTTCTCCATATAATTTCACCTCAAATAACTCAAATAAAAGGAAAAGATTTCTAATTAACTGTTATGCATCCAACCCTGTTTATATCAAGAGTCCGTCCCCCTGTCAAGTTAAGTCAACAGGGTATGGCGCAAAATTCCCCTTTGGTGCAAACTTTCATATGCCCCAGGGGTTAAGTATTTTACGTAATGATTTAGTGTTCCTTGCCGGTCATGAGGAACGCCCTGTTTCTTTTCCAATAGTACAATGAAAGGGCTGCCACTATAAAGAGCAGTGCCATAAGTTGGGCCGGGGTTAAAACCCATAAGACAGGTTCGCTGACCCGGAAGAACTCCACAACAAAACGGTAGGCTCCATAAAAAATGAAAAAGAATAAAAAGATATAACCATCGAAAAAACTGTATTTGCGCATGTACCGGAGCAACACAAAAATTACCAATCCTGCAAGGACGGCATAAAGCTGGGTGGGGTGACGGGGCAAGCCATCCACAAGGGGAAAACTCACTCCCAAGGGCAGGGTGGTTGTATGGCCGTAACAACACCCGTTTAAAAAACACCCAATACGTGTAATTCCATAGCCCAGGGCAATAAACGGCGCAGCGAAATCCATCAACTTGAGAAATGGAATCTTGCGAAAATAACAGTGCACGAACAGCCCCATGAATACTGCAATCAGACCTCCGTAAAATGTAAGGCCCGTCTCACGGGCAAACATGGTTTTTATGAGATGTTCACCCTCATATAGTTCCCAGTTAAGCAAAACGTAGGTGATCCGGGAACCTAAAACAGCAAGGACAATACTTATAATAAATGCCTCGTAAATGTAATCAGTATCAAATCCTTTACGTGGTGCCTCCCTCAGGATAAAAAACAGACCCAATACGAAAGCAAGCAATAGCATCGCTCCGTATGAATATAAGGTAAAGCCACCGATTTCCACTAAAACAGAGCGCATCTTGTTACCTCCAATACTCTAAACAATGGAAAGCCACCAGTCCAAATATTGCCTTCTCCTTGCTTGCTCATTAACTCTCCTAATCGTCAATCGCCTTCCTGGCCAGTGCATCGCAGCGGTTGTTACGCTCATCCGTACTGTGCCCCGCTACCTTGTGCCACTTTACATCATGCCGCCGGCTTAATTGTAAAAGCTCCTGCCACAGGTCCTGATTCCCCACCGGTTGGCCAGCTTTGGTTTTCCATCCATTGCGCTGCCAGCGTGAGAGCCACCCCTGGTTAAAAGCATTGACAAGGTATGCGCTGTCCGAATAAAGACGGACGCTGCAGGGTTCTCGCAGGCACTGCAAGCCTTTAATGGCAGCAGTGAGTTCCATGCGCTGGTTTGTTGTCTCTGCTGCCCTTCCATAAATCTCCTTCTCCCGCCCTCCGTAAACAAGGAGCGCTCCCCAGCCGCCGGGGCCCGGATTTCCCCGGCAGGCTCCGTCAGTGTAAATAATTACCTCTTTCTTCATAAAAATTGCCAACCTCTTTCATTCTATTGTGTAGGAAATAGCCTGTCAAGATGTTTTATCAATGGAAAACCTTTATGTCATTGTGCGGTTTATAAAAATTCATCCCCGCAGGACAACAGCCTGCGGGGCAATTATTTTCAGTGTCGTTTGGACAGTAACCTGTGATAATCGTTTTGCTTAACGCTATTCTAAAGGTGCAGCTTCTGTCCCCCTAATTAAATCTGTCAGCACCCGCTCCAGCTCTTCCAGGGCCCGGCCATAACCAGCCCAGTCTCCTTCACGCTGTCTTGCCTGGGCTTCGTCAAAAAGCTCCTGGGCACGGGTGGCCAATTCTTGCACCGTCCGGGGAATAGTAACCTGCGGTGGCAAAGGGGGATCCTCCGGATCAGGAACGGTGGGAGGCTCCTCTTCCGGTGGAGCTATGGGTATGGCTTCCCTTGCTCCAAAAAGGCTGATTAGCGCTTCTTCCAGCGTGGGCTCCATTACAACGGCCTCCCCAAAACCAGCAATAACACGTACCAGCTCAGGAAGCTCGCTCTGCTCGGCCTGCAGGAAAACAGGCTCCACGTAAAGGATGGCACCATTAATGGGAAGTACCAGGAGGTTGCCCCGGATCGCCCGGGAACCGCGCTGATCCCAAAGGGTAAGCTGCTGGGAAATAAGCGGGTTCTGATCAATCCGTGTTTCGATCTGCATGGGGCCAAAGATCACCCGATCTTTGGGAAAGAGGTATACAAGGATCTCACCATAATTCTCACCGTCACTGCGTCCGGCCATCCAGGCAATCATGTTATCACGCCGTGCCGGTGTAAAAGGCTGCATCAGCACGAACTCCGGTTCGGCCTCGCCGGGAAGTTGCAATATGGTGTAATAAGGTTCCACAGGTTGAGTGGTTCCAAAATACTTTTCACTGGGTATCTGCCATAAATCCTCCCGGTTATAGAAGACAACCGGATCATCCATGTGGTAGGTGGCAAATATCTGGGCCTGGACACTAAAATAAGCCTCTGGGTAACGGATATGTGATTGTAATCCCACAGGCATTTCTGCAAAAGGTTTAAACAGGCCAGGGAATATTTGTTGATATGTGGCAACCAATGGATCATCGGGATCTACCACATAAAAATCCACACTGCCGTGATAGGCATCCACAACAACCTTAACTGGATTACGCATATAGTTGATCCCCCCTGTGGGCTGGGCATAAGGAAAACGGTTAGTAGTGGTATAAGCATCAATGATCCACTTCAATCGCCCGTCGGAGAGCACCAGGTAGGGATCCCGGTCATAACTGAGGAATGGAGCGATGCGGGAAACCCGGATCCTGATATTGCGATTAAACATGATGCGGCTTTCCGGGTGAATCTCCCCTGAAATAAGGATACGGTAATCGGAAAACTTGAAGGCAAATAAAAGCCGTTGCATGAAGCCATGCAGTTGCACGCCCCCATCTCCCTCATAATGGGTAAAAACATTGGCATCCCCCATGGGGTAGTTCAACTCGGGAGTGTTGGTATTTACGATCACAAAATCAGAGCTAATTTCACCATAATAGATCTCCGGACGCTCCACTGCAAGCCCCTCTTGCGTAACAACCGGTACATCCCCGATCACAAAATCGGGCAGGCCCTGCGCCGTAACCGTAGCCACCGGACTCATGGCCAGACCATAACCATGGGTGTATTGAAGGCGCAGGTTGATCCAGGTCTGGGCCTGGGAGGGAAGCATGTTGGTGTTCAATTCCCGTGCCGAGAGCATGACCTGTCTGTACTCATCACCCAGGTAATAGCGATCCGTATCCACATCCACGAATTCATAGTAAGGACGGATTCCCTGCAACTGGTTATAAGTCTGGCGCAACGGGCGGTAATCCCAGAGACGCACGTTGTCAATGGTTCCGGATGCTTGATCCAGGGACTCCCAACTCAGCTGCCCTAACACAGGGTAATCTTCTGTACGCACACGGTCTAGAGCAAAAGCCTGCAGCGTCATGGCGATATTATGCTCCAGAAATGGACGCTCAAATACAAATTCGTTCGGATCCACCCTGAACTGCTGCACCAGTGCGGGA
>SLRC01000060.1 GCA_007131175.1 Syntrophomonadaceae bacterium | reverse complement strand
GAAAATGCAAAAGGTCAGAGGGCGGATGTCAGTGTGCCGGACAGAACATCTAAAAAATAACTGCTGCTATACTTCTTTTGCTGGCTCACTGGCACTCTGACTTCTCAATTCTAAATGCAACCTTGCACCCCTCTTGTGCACCTCATCTTTTATTCTGACTTCTGTCTCCTGAATTCTGAATTCTTAAATGTTTTCGTGCCGGCGTAGCAGGGCGGCATGGCCGTCTGGTTCCTTTTTCTTTGCTTCCTGCATATAAAAATCCGACCTCTGTGAAAGAAGTCGGACCGGATAGCATAAGCCAAAGACAGATGGCATGGCGGGACCGCCCCGGACTCTCACCGGCTTCCCTATTAAGTTTAGTTAACACCCACTTGTTAAATATTCACTTATACCCTGTAAACATATTATCATACGCCCCTAGGTTTGTCTAATTCTTTGGTAATTTCTTTACTTTCTTTATTTAAGGCTTTGACAGAAACAACCACCATTTCATATGCCAGCCTGCTCTAAAAAACGCATCAGGCTGTAAGCGCACTGTGCCCGGGTAGCAGGCAGGGTGGCATCGAAACCATTGTATAAAAGACCCATTTCCCGGGCAATGCGTACGGATCCGGCATACCAGGCTTCACCTGGCTGCGTAACAGTTCTTTTTCCCTCCCCAAGAGCCCGCACCAGGATAGCCATTACCTCAGCGCCGCTGATAGTATCAGCCGGGGCAAAAAGGTTTTCACCCCTCCCCCTGACTAAATTGTGATCAACAGCCACACGTATATAAGGGTTGGCCCAGTGGGACGGGGGAACATCGGCAAAGCGGTTAGTGGTAAGGTGCACTGCAGGTGACTGACCCAGTGCAGCCACGATCATTTTGGCAAACTCGTCCCGTCGCACCGGATTGGCGGGGCGAAATGTGCCGTCTGGATAACCCCCTATAACCTGGCGGAATACTAGTTCGCTCACATCTGAAAAGGCGCTGTTCCCGGGCAGCAAGTCAGTAAAACCAGCATTTTTTCGATGCAAGAGCGTATAGATGCTTACACCCCGCTTTACATCGCCAAGGGCGGCAAGAGCCTGATAGGTGGAGATAAAATCACTTTCCCCACCGGGGCGGCGGCTGAAAGACCCGTCAGCGCGCCGGTAGCGCAGCAGGGCCGAAACCAGGTTGCCATTTTTGCGTGTCCACTCCGGGCCTGCCGGGTCGATTCCCAGCATAACCAACCCGTGAATAGCCTGGGCAATGGACTCGGGGCCGCTGCTAACCCAGGGAGAAAAGTCCCCGTTATCCTGTTGCTGGGATTTCAGGTAGTCCAGCGCTCTCTTAACAGCAGGGTGATCGGGTTTCCGTCCCAGTGCGGCAAAAGCCATCAGGGCCATGCCGGTCATATCGACGTCGGAATTGCGCAAGGTTGCTTCCACGCTAAACCCACCATCCCCTTTCTGATTGTTTACCAGCCAATTGAAAGCCCTGAAATTGTTGGGGATGGGTTCGCCGGCAACATAGAGGGAAAGGATTCCCCAGATGTGTGCATTTACAAGGTTTTCACCCTCACCGCTGATAATGTCACCAAATTTTCCGTTTTGTAGCTGCGACTCCTTAACCTTTTGAATCAGATTGGAACCTCCGAAGCTTCGGGGATTTCTTCCCGCCGCCACAGCTCCCACAATGGTGCGGTGATAATCGGTGCTGCGACGGGCATCAAAAAGCTGCCCCCGCCTTACTTGCTGTTCACGGGTGCTAATTAAGCTTTCCACATTCTCTCCCACACCACTAAGGGCCAGTATAGGCCAATCCAAGCGTTCAGAAAAACCGCTTGCACCGGCGGTCTGCCGCACATAGCGGGCCGTGGGTGCAAGATCCGGAACTGCCAAAGCCGGGGGTGGCAAAAAAGATAACATTAAGAGCATAATTAACATCATGCTAATAACCCTTTTCAAGATAAACCCTCCTTCTGTACAGCTGCTCTCTTTTGGCTTTCGCCATTTTTTCCATTTAGGGAGTAAAAGGTAAGCCTTCGTTTAAACCTGCGTAAAATTATAACCAATTCAGGACCCAGTAACACCATGAATAAAGCGTTGGCAATAGCGTGCATGAAGTCAAATCCTATTCCGGTAAGAATTGTGGCAGTAAAAGATTGAATGGTAAGGGGATATACAAATGTAATCCAATGCCAGAAATTAAGGATCCAGCCAAAAATAAAACCCCAGGCAAAAGCCACACCGGTAAATGTCCAGCGGGGGAAAAAAGCATTTCCCCGAAAAAGAAGGCCGCCGCTGATACCTGCAAGTCCCCAGGCCAGCATCTGCCAGGGGGTCCAGGGACCTTGCCCCAGGAATAAATTTGAGGCAAAAGCAGCCGTGGAACCGATGAGGAAACCGGGCACAGGACCGAAGACATGGCCGCACACCAATACCAAAAAAGTGGTGGGCTGAAAGCTGGGAATGGCTGCAAAAGGCACCCTGCCCAGGCCGGCAAGTGCAGCCAGGGTTGCTATAACAGCGACTTCCGCCGGTGCTGTGTGGCGCCGTTCATACCAGAGGTAAACGGCTGCCAGTGCTGATATTACCAGGATTAGGCTGGTGAGGGAAAGATATGTGCTCATGTATTATCCTTACACCCCCCGTTAGTGCTTTTCAGTTTATTTAAAGCCGCCCCAACGGTGAGGATTCCATCATCCACACCCCGAAAAAGGCGGTTTGCCTGGGGAGCATAGTACAATGAATTGGACAGCACTGCTTCCCGGTCTCCGTCGGCCACTACCTGCCCGTCATGGAGTATAATTACTCTTTCGGCTATTTCTGCAGCAAACTCCACATCATGTGTTACCACTACCAGGGATTTGCCCTCTGTTTTGATAGCCTGCAGCAACCGGACCAACCGTTGTTTCATCTCCGGATCCAGGCCCCGGGTCGGTTCGTCAAGGAGCAGAAGCAGCGGTTCGAACACCAGCACGGTCCCCAGGGCAATGCGCTGCCTTTCCCCACCGGCCCCATCCCGTGGATGGGTTTCTGCAAGATGTTCTATATGCAAAAGCTCCATTATTTTTTTTACCCGTTCAGGATCCTGCTGTCCACGCACCTTGAGACCGTAAGCAATTTCATCCCGAACCGTATCCTGAAAGAGATAATCATTAGGGTCCTGTGACAAATAGGCAATACGCGTAGCAAGTATTTCTGCCCGCTCCCCCGTAATATCACGGTCTTTTAAAACAAGCTTTCCCCTTTGGGGGCTTAAAAGACCGTTTATTATTTTGAGCAGGGTAGTTTTCCCTGCACCGTTTTCCCCTAAGAGCACAACAATTTCATCCTCGTATAAATTAAGGTTAACATTTTTGAGGCATGACGTGCGGTTGTCATAAGCAAATTCCAGGTCCTTTATTTGCAGCAGAGGCGTAGAATGTTCGGTTTTTTCAAAGGCGGGGCCCTTGAAAGAAAGGGATGTTTCCTTAAAATTTGGAACCCCCGGAAAGTGGAAGCCATTTTGGTGTATCAGTTTCCGGCCTTCCTTGACCGTGAGGGGAATCCTTTCCACTTCAAGACTGGTAAAAATTTGGGCAACCGGCGGCATAAAAGAGCGGTAGCGGCCCTTATCCCAGGCAATCATTTCCCGGGGCGTTCCCTGGTGGATTACACTGCCCCGTTCCATGAGCACAACCCGGTCGGCCAGATGAAAACAGCGGTCTGTCCTGTGTTCTACCAGGATAACGGTCAACCCCCATTCCAGGTTAAGGCGCTGGACGTAATTGAGCAACTCCTGGGCCGCCACCGGATCCAATTGGGAAGTTGGTTCGTCCAGAAGCAGTGCACGGGGATACATGGCCAGCACGGAAGCCAGGACTACTTTTTGTTTTTGTCCCCCGGAAAGGGTGTAAGTGGAACGGTTTTTTAACCCCGTCAAATCAAAAAGAGCGAGAACTTCTGCCACGCGCCTGCGCATCTCCGGTGGTTCGATCCCCAGATTTTCCAGGCCGAAAGCCAGTTCCTGTTCCACCGAGGTCATCACCAGCTGCTGTTCCGGATCCTGAAAAACCAGACCCAAATCCCGGGCAAGAAGCCGTTTATCCCAGTCCTTTAAAGGGTGACCGGCAAAACGGACCTCCCCGCCGATGGAGCCCCCATAGTAGTCAGGAACAAGACCGGCCAGCACCCGCAAGAGGGACGACTTACCACAGCCCGATTGGCCCGTGAGCAACACAAATTCCCCTTCCCCGATTTTTAAATCAATGTCAAGAAGGGCAGGTTCAGCCTTTTCAGGGTAAAAATAGGTTAAATTTTCCACCTCAAACAATTCCATTTATTCCACCCCCAGGCTGCAAAAAAAGGAAGCATGAGCAGCGCAAATAATCCAAGTAAAACCACCAATTGATGCATGGAAACAATCATTACATCCAACCTTGGATAAAAAGCAAACCCTCCCCATCCCAAAATCAGGCTCAGGGCAATCAGGAGCAGGGCAAAAAGTGAAGCGGCCATCACCAAAATATCCCCTGGCCGGCGACTATGTTGAAAATAATTGGTACGGGGGCCGCTGCCGTAAGCCCTGGCCTGGATGCTCTCACCGATGTTAAAACTGTCTTCAAGTGAAGACATGAAGAGGACCCGGAGCAGGGGGAGGCGGTTTCTGATTCGGGAAAAACGGCTTCCCGTGTGGAAGTTAACACCCCGGCATTGGGCAATTTCCCCGGCACTCTGCAGTTTTTGGGACAAATAGGGTATGGTTTTGGTGGTGAGCGCCATCAGCAGGGCAGAACGGGGAAAGAAACGGGCAAACAGGGAGAGGGCCCGGTCCGGGTTTATGGTCAGATTGTAAAGCATGAAAGCTGTAAAAACCGTGATCAGGCGGATCCCCATTATCAGGGCGAATACAAGGGTTTCCAGGGTAACTGTTATCCTTCCCAGGCCGGGCAAAACGGGTCCCCACAGTAAAACGGTGGCTCCCAGATTGTTCACCAGTGTGTTGATCAGCACAAGCATGGCCATAAGCACGAAGAAGAAACGCCCACCTTGCAACCAGTTTTCCATGCCTCCTGAAGCAACGAGCACCGCAAAAATGGAGATAAAAAGTGCCAGCAGGAAAAGGGGGTGGCTCAAAACCACTGCCCCGGCAACAATAACTGCCAGATAGGCGAGGGTTGTGGCCGGGTGTAAGTTTTGCAAAAAGATATCTTTAACCTGAAAAACTAGCATGGGAGGCTCCTTTTTTTAGTCAGATAGATGCTATACTGCCTAATGTCCACTATCTACCGCCTGCTGTTTGCGGGCAAAACCAGAACCTCGCCGTCCAACACCAGGGCACCCACTGCTTTTTCAAATTGCCCGCGCTTTTTTACCAAAGCATCCACCGTTTCGGCCAGGCCCTCAAGGTCAGTGGCGGTGACAAGCCAGAGGGGATAAGGGTCGCCTAGGCCTGTTCCGGTAGCCATAACTGCTCCAGTATTCTCTCCGTAGCCTTCATTCTGTCGCAGGGCATGCTGATCAAGGGGGTAAAACCGTTCGGGGGTCAGTTCGGCAAACCAGCCCGTGCGATCCCTGTGATTCTGTACACCCTCCCAAAAAGAACTCTGGTGAAGCTCTTGCCACAAGGCCACCACCAGAACTATTTGCGTGCGGTTAACCGCCTTTTCTTCCTGGTATGGAGCCACTTCCACAGAAGCAACGCCCATTTCATTAAGGAAACGAGCCAGCAGTTCCGCCTCCTCCCTGCAAGCATCCCCGGCTAAAATAAGCGTCCCCGGCTGTTTGCCCCTGTAACCACCGCTAAAAGGCTGGGGAAATGCTCCCACCACCGCCGGGGTAAAAGAAACCTCCCCCCAGGGCCGGTAGTCCCACCAGATAATGTCTCCGTCCACAGGAACATAAAGGGCCGCTCCCTGGTCGGATAAAATCCCATTGACATAATAGAACCAGTCAACCATCCGGCGGTCTTCGTCTTTTTTTTGACTATAACCAGACTGAAGTCCGTTAATGGAATTGACAAAACCACCCCCGTATTCCGTTTCCACTTCCAGGTGCTTTTGAAGTAGTGCCAGCACAGACTGGTTGGGGGTTATGGGCAGTTCTGAATGGAAAATGGTTTCCGTCCCGAAATCACGGGTTACCCAGAGGGTTACAAACCCTGTGTTATCCCCGGCTGTTTTTGGGGGGATAACACATCCCCCCAAAAACAGCGTCAGGGCAACAAAAAGACATGAGCATGCCATATATGCAAAACGTTTCATCTGTTCCTCCTAACAGGAAAGTAACAGTATTTAGAGATGTTTTGCTAACTACTCCAACAATAACCGGTACAGTACAACGGCAGCCTGCGCCCGTGTAGTTGTCCCCAGCGGTTGGAATGTTCCGTCGGGGAAACCTTTGATCAATCCTCTTGCGGCGGCCTGTTTAACACTATGCTTGGCCCAGGCAGAAACAGTTTCCATATCGGAGAATGAAACTTCATTTGCTTCTCTAGAAGCAGCAGGTAATTTAATTCGGGAAAGCATCACCGCCATCTGTTCACGGGTAATATTTTTATGCGGTTGGAATGTGGTTTCAGTAACTCCTTTTACAATCCCTGCCTGTACGGCCGCATTCACCGTATCAAAGTACCAGGAACCTTTGTTCACATCTGTAAAGAAAGATTCCGCCCTTTCTCCGGCCTCCAGCTCCAGGGAGTTAACCAGCATGGCGGTAAATTCTGCCCGCGTCACTGCCCTCGCCGGTTCGAACCTGCCTTCTCCCACTCCCTTAACAATCTTCCTGCCGGCCAGGTAGTTGATGGCATCATAAGCCCAGGGAAGATTATCTCGTGTAACATCATCAAAATAAATCTTTGCATCAACATCAACAGGTTCGGGGACTGTTTCCCGCACCAAAACGGTAAATGGCGTAAAGTGATCCAGCAAAGCGCAGATATAACCGTTGGAAATATCTACTACGGTAGGCAACCCGTACCATTGCCCCTCCTCTTCATCCACCCAGGCAATAAGCAGATCTGCCGGGTCTAACTCATCAGGAATGGCCAAGCGAACAGCAAACAAAGCAGGAACTGAAAACTCTGTCCCCTTCGGCCCCAAACGGTAAGTCGGTGAAAGGGCAGTAAATGAGGATAATGTTGGCAGGTTAGCGCCCGAGATCTCTTCTACGGTTATTTCAGTTGTTTCTGCCAAGGACCCTGCATAAACCTGAAGGATTATCTCTCCCATACTGTCGCTGATCAGGGTATCCTCGCCAGGTTCTGTAAACTGGGATATGCTAACAATATTGCCGCTTAACTGCGCTTTAAGGGCCCCTTTGTCCTCTTTACTCATGGGCGCATCATACCCAATAACATCTGTATTGTTATAAGAATCTTCCAATAACATTGGTTTCCAAGCCTCTTGAAGCAATATGGTAAGCTGCTTGCGGAGCGAAGTAACAATCTCCTGGAGCCTTTCCACTTCCTCAGTGGTAAGGGCTTTGGGCGTCGTTGGTGGTGTACCACCGCCCGGTTCGATTGCCTCAGCATCGGCAGCCCAAAACCAGATAACCTGATCGCCATTATTAACACTGTATGATTTTGCAGGAATTGCAGGAACGATACCGTTCACCTTGTATTTCCAGCCGGCCGTGGTAGTCAGTTCCTCACTTTCGCCGGCTATTTCATACACATAGGTATCGTTTTCCCGGGCAGAGAAAGGTACTCCCGTTGCTCTTAGAGCTTCCAGGGCATTGGCCTGGTTAAGAGGCAAGTTCACGTTTCCGGAGAAATGGGTGGCATTTTTTCCAGTTACCTGCACCGAAACAGTAATAGTGGAGGGTGTGGACCCGCCGCCGTTCCCCGGTGGTGGACTGACGGTTGCTGGTGTGTAAGCAACAAATTTGGTGAAGTGGGTGGTCCAGATAACCAAGTCACCACCAACATCAATTATGCCCGCTGCACCGGGAGACAGTTCGGCAGATGCCGCAGCCTGTGAATCCTCACTGAGCATTTTGGTGATCTCCGTTACCGGTGCACCACCCCTGGTAAAGCCAACTGTTTTGCCGGCCTGTCCGGGTATGGTCAGCCTTACCGGTTTGTCGAAATCCAGCTGTCCCTCGGGGAAGCCCACCTCAATTACGGCGCTCACTGTGCCGTCCGTCATACTGACACTGCCTGGTTCCTTAAGCTCCGGCAGCTTTATTTTTCCATCCCAGCCGGCAGGGCCGCTCACAACCGTCCCCTGGGGTATGGAAACCCTGGCGGGCCCTGCAGGAGTTAATGCATTGACTTCCACAGAAGGTAGCGTTGCTGTTTGTTTGTTCCCTGCCAGAACAGGATAAGTTTTTAACGCCGCCCTTGCCGCACCTTCCTTGACGGTTACATTTAATGGTATATTAACATCGTCAACCTCAATGTAAAAATCCTCTACAAGCAGCTTTTCACCAACGGCAACCAGGCCCGAAATAACCGCCGCGTTAGAGTTGGCGTTTTCCGGTTCGGGGCCCCATGCCCCGGCTGGAGGATTAAAGCCGGCATTATCTTTTTGCCTGCCTTTCAAATAATTAACAGCTTTTTCTATGGCTTCGTCCACATTTGCATTCCCCTGGTAATTTGACAGTGCCACAAGTGCCCAACCTGTATGGTCAAGTTGACTGAAAGAACCAAAACTTCCATTCTGATTTTGCTGATCCAAGAGGTAATTAACAGCACTCTGTCGGTTGGCATATGTTCCCCAACTGCCCACATCCAGGGCAACGATAGCCCAGATATGCCTGCCAAGAACCCCGAAGGACCAGTTTTGCTGCTGCTGGTCAGCAAGTTCCGCAAACAGGTTCCTGTTATCCCAGATATTGGTAGGGTCAAGACCCACTGACAGCAGTCTGAAAATGTGGTGAATGTGTTCATTACCCGTTGCCCCTGCCGTAAACCCTGGATCCGTATTCCGCCAACCCTGGGTGGATTGCCACGGCGCGCTGTTTAGATCTTCTCCCACAGCCCACAGTGCAGGGAGTCCCTCCCAGTTGCCGGGCGAAGGGTGATTTTCTTTATACCATTGCACGGCCTTTTCAACAGCCTGGGATAATAATACGTTATCCGGTTCATAATCGGGGGCCTGGCCTGTTTTGTGCTTGGTAGACTCTCCGTAAATCAGGTCAACCAGCGCTGCCAGTGACTGGGCTGTAGATCCCTTTACCGCACCTGCCGTATTTTCCTGCCACCAGAAACTACCGTCCGCCTGCTGAAATTTGAGCAGGGCATCAAGCACCGTATTTCCATTTTTAACCCAATCATTGTCCAACTGCGGCACCGTTACATTTTTCACTATGGATATCAATATTTCATTGCTGTCCGCATCCCCCACCAGGGCGGCGGCTTTGGCCCTGACGCTTATGGTGCCGGCTGCAGCTGTGCCTGTAAAGGAGATTGTAACCTTCTGATTTGAATCTTTTGAAATAGTGTTAACAGTAAGTCCCGAAGTGCCGGTGCCAATTTCCCAGTTGACGGATTCGGCAGCGTTAGCATCAAATTTACCTCCAATGATATTAACTTCCACTGTTGGATTTATATCGCCGGCGGAAAGCTGTGTGGCAGAATAAATACCTGGAACGCTGAATAACGCCACCGGCCACTGGTATTGGGTGGATTTGCCGCTCCACATAGCATAGGGGTAGAAGGTTCCCCCTTCGTCCCAGGTGAAGGTGAGGTTGCCGTCGCCACCTGCCTCTCCGACAGAGGTTCCAG
>SLRC01000032.1 GCA_007131175.1 Syntrophomonadaceae bacterium | reverse complement strand
TTATTTCCTTAATGAGACACAAATAAAAAAGATGCTAAAGCACAGGTTTTGAGCTTTAACACCATTTTTTCATTTTTATTCCTAAAGACAGGTACTATGTCTGCGTTATTAAATCAACCCTAACAGCAGTTGCAGTCTTGCATAAACATCAAAAATTACGGGGATCAGCAAACCCGTTATCTTGTTTTACATCTCTTTGAAATCAAATAAATTTTATATTATGGTTCCACTATAACTTTGCCGTCGGAGATTTCAGGGTTATCCATTAAATTGAAAGCCTCATTAATGTCCTCCAAGCCTACTCTTTTAAATATAACCCCCGATGGGTCCACATGTCCCCCATGTATCAGCTTAATTGCTTCATAAATATTGGAATTGGTAAAACCATTAACCCCTTTAATGGTCAATTCTTTTTCCGTAATAAGGTTTATATCCCCCCTGTAAGCATCCTCAAAAAGCCCGGCAAGGACAACGGTACCGCCTTTTGCAGCAAGCTTTAAGGCCGTATTAAAAGCAGCCGAACGGCCAACGGCTTCTATTACCAGGGGTATAGAAGAAAAATATTTTTCAAGTTCCCTGTCAGTTGGTTCAACTGCTGTTTCGGCTCCCAGCTGCAGGGCCTTTTCCCTTCGCACCATGGAAGGTTCCACAATGCTTACCCGGCATTTAAAAAGCTCCCTGGCTGCCAGCAAGGCCAATAAGCCGATGGGCCCGGCCCCCACAATCCCCAGGTGAGAACCTGCTTCCACTTTAACGCTCCTCAGCAGGTGAAGTGACACGGCAAAGGGCTCCAGCAAAACTGCCTTTTCCAGGGGTAAATCAAGGGGCAGCTTAAAAAACTGCGATTCACTTAAGACGGCAAATTCAGCGAAGGCACCTTCACAAACCTCGCCCAAAAAGCCCAACCCTGCACAGAGGTTGTAACGTCCCTGTTTGCAATCTTCACATTTTCCGCAGTAAACCCGGGAATCAGCAACCACGTGATCTCCAGGTTTTAATCCCTTTACCAGGGGGCCGGTTTGCTCCACAATACCAACAAATTCATGACCCGTGATTATGGGAACCCGATCCATGAACATGCCTTTCCGGTAATTATGCAAGTCGGAGCCACAAATTCCTGCACCCTTGATACGTACCTGGACCTCATTGCCTTCCGGTGGTTTCATTTCAACATTTTCTATCCGTATATCCCGGGGCGCATAATAACGGGCTGCACGCATAATGAACACCATTTCAAACCTTAAACCGCTCTAAGATGGCATTACCATGGGCAATAAATCCTTCATATTCGGCAAGCCGAACCATGTGTTCTTTGAGATGCTCAAGTCCCTCTTTGGAGAAGTATTCAAAAGATACCTGCTTGTAAAAGTGGTGTGTAGCCAGACCGCCCTCCACTACGGCACGGCGGTTAGTTGGTAATACGTGATTTGGCCCCGAACCGAAGCAACCGGTACTGAGTGGTGTATAGTGTCCAAGGTAGATGCCACCGGCATTTTTTATTTTCTGCATATCGAGGATGGGGTTGCGCGTCATAAGCTGCAGGTGCTCCACAGCATAATCGTTGGCAAACTGCAGGGATTCTTCCAGTGAGTCTGTCAAGATAATGGCACCAAAGCGCTTTAAAGATTCAATTACAAAATTTTTATTTTGTTCCGGCAGGCATTCCACATGGTTTTGGATCTGCTCAGCCACCTGTTGCGCAAGTTCGGGCACATGGGTAACCAATACCCCCGCAGCATCAAACCCGTGTTCACACTGGATAATCAGGTCGCTGGCAACCCAAGCGGCTTTAGCTGTCTCATCAGCCACGATAAGGCCCTCTCCCGGCCCTGCCAGGGGACCCAAATCCACTTCGCTCCGCAGCAGATGATAAGCGGCCAAAACGTATTTGCTCCCCGGACCTACAATCTTATTTACTTTGGGTATTGTTTCCGTTCCATAAGTCATACCGGCAATTGCCTGGGCGCCGCCAACGCGAAAGGTGCGGTTTCCCCCGCATATATCGAGGGCTACCAGGGTCCCCGGGTTTACTTTGCCCCCGGGAGCTGATGGGGTACATACCACTACTTCTTTGACCCCGGCTACCACAGCAGGAAGAACAGTCATCATTACGGCAGAGGGGAACCACCCCCGGCCGCCAGGCACGTAGCACCCCACCCGTTCTATGGGAATCATGATTTGTCCGGCCACCAGGCCGGGAGAAAGTTCCATGGACCACATTTTCTGCGGCAGCTGTGCTTTGTGGAAGCGCCTTACCTGATCTGCCAGTACACGGATAGCCTCCACGGTCTTCTCGTCTACCTGCCGGTAAGCTTCTTCAATCTCCTCACCGCTTACCTCTATCTTATCTTTTTCAATTTTGATCTCTTCGAATTTTTGGGTATAATCTACCAGAGCCTCATCACCTTTTTGCCTGACAGATTGGATTACCTGCTGTACTTCGTCATGGACACTTTCTGTATCCACTTGGCTCCGTTTCATAATTCTTTCAGAGTCCTGGTGGCTCATTTCTTTTAAGCGAAATGATTTAATCACCATATTTCCCCCTTTCTTAAAGCGGTAGAGGGACGGCTCCGCTTTAAAGTTGTGATGAGCCGCCCCCTGCCGCATACAGCTGCTACCAAAGGTGTCTTAATCTGTTCTCCCAGAGACGCGGGTCGTCAGGTTCAACTTCAAAAGGCACCAGGGGTCCCTGGAGGACCATGAAAGCCCCTTCATCCGCCCAGGGATTTTCAATTACTTCAGCCGGTGACCAAAGGGCCCCTTCTTCTTCAACCACATCACCAATCTGGGGAATAGGCAGACCTTTATTCAAATTGTAGAGGTATTGCACCGCTAACTCTGCAGAAGTCATGGCCGGCTGGGCAACAATGGCCAGTATTTTACCCTCTTTTATCAGTTCAACCCCTTCCGGTCCCATGCAAATGCCTGTTATACCATAATCCACAGGGTCCAAACCGGCAGCTTCAATGGCCGAAACAGCACCCGGACCCATAATATCCGGGGTGTGTACGTATATGCCCACCACATCTGCGCCGTGCCGGGTTAAAAGGTCGCTGGTTCTTTCATTTGAGTCCACATTATTCCAGTGTCCCTCAGCGCTTGCAATAGTAAGCTGGGGATACTGCTCAATAACCGATTTAAATCCACGGGTGCAAGCTTGGGCGAACATATCCTCAACAGAGCCGGTTATCTCAATAACCACTCCCTCAGGAACCTGTCCACCATTTCGCTCTTTTATCCCATCAACAAATATTTCGGTGGCCTGGACTGTAGACTGTTCAATATCAAAAGAGATAAACATTTCCACACGGCCACCCTCAGGGGATGTATCAAGGGCCATGATCGGTATGCCCGCTTCATTTAGGCGCTGCACTCCCGGAACAATCGCTCTTAAATCCACTGCACCTGCCATGATGAAACCATCAACTCCCTGGGTAATGTAGTTGTCCATCAGATTCATGATGGTCATGGAGTCGGCCTGGCCATCTTTAATATCAATTTTAACACCCAGTTCTTCAGCCTTCTGCTCAGCCCCGTTGATAAAAGCTTGGATAAACGGAGCCCCGGGATATTTAACCACCATTCCAAATACGAGCTCTTCTTGATCCCCGTCGCCGGAAGATGGTGCCTGCCCCGGCTCAGATGAAGCGCAACCAACAGTTACAATCAAGACAGTTAAAGTCACAGCTATAAAAAAATATTTCAACCATTTTTTTGACACGTTTTTTACCCCCTATTTGTTTTTTCATACCATATTAATGATAATTTTGTCCCTCAAATATAACCTGGAGGATCACCCCCTAGTGCTTGCTTACTGAATTTAAAACAGCCATGTCCTCAACTTGAGGGAGAAAATGATTCCCCATCACCTTTAGACTGGTGCAAAATTTTCTCAAGTTGTTCCTTTTGCATAAGATGATTGCGCAGCTTAACTTTGATCCGATCAAGGACTATGGCAACAAAAATTAATGCACCTTTTGTGGCATAGACCAGGGTTACACCCACTCCAAGGAGATTTAATGAATTTGAGATCATGCCCAAAAGAATGCCCCCTCCCAGCATTCCCATAGGGGTACCCTTGCCCCCTTCCAGGCTCGCTCCACCTAAAATAGCGCCGGCAAACGCCAGTAGGACCATCCCATCACCCATGGAATTATTAACAGAACCCTGCCGCCCTGCATAAAGCAGTCCTGCTACCGCCGCCAGCAACCCGCTAAGCATAAAAGCGTACATAACGATGCGGGTAGTGTTGATCCCAGAAATAAAGCTGGCTTTCGGATTGCCGCCAGTGGCCATGAAAAAACGGCCAAAAGGAGTGTACTGTATAACAAAGTGAAATATAATAAAAATAGCGATGGTAATGGGAATGGCTACGGGGATATTACCAAATATACGGGCCTTTCCTGCATAAGTATAGACATCGTGTAAAGGAAATATTGAGAAAGGAACCAGGAAAAGAACCAAACCCCGCAGCATAATCAACATGGAAAGGGTTTGTAAGAACGGATTGACACCGATTTTGCCAATGCAGTAACCATTGAATAGTCCCACCAGTGCTCCCACAGCCAGGGTTAGGATGATGGCGCTAACCGGGCCGGCACCACCAGGCAACCACTGGGTAACCAAAAGCATGGCTACCCCGGGTGCGAAAGCAAGGGTTGACTCGATGGAAAGATCCAACCTGCCAATAATCAATATGAGACCCTGCCCCAGAATCAACATGCTCATGATGGAGGAATGGTAAAAAATATTTACTATATTATTGTAGGTGGCGAAATGGGGGGTAATAATTGCATTTAGCAAGAAAAATCCAATTACAATTAACCAAATAAGGTTGTCCAGCAAAAACATTTGCACGCGCGTTTTTTTTGACATAAGCTGTTCTTCCTTCCCCCGTTCGTTTATGTTATTAGGCGGTTTATTACGGCTTAATTTGAGGCAACTCCCGCTACCTGGTTTGGCTCAGTTCCTCCCTGGACCGCATTAAACAGGGTTGTTTCAGAAAAATTTTCGCGACGCATCTCCGCCACAAGGCGTCCACGGTAGAGCACCAGGATCCGATCACAAACCAGCAAAAGATCTTCAAGCCCCGGCGAAGTCAGAATTATTCCCCCGGTTTGACTTAACTGCTCACGAATAATTTTCAAAACACTTTCCTTGGCTGCAATATCAATACCCCGGGTCGGTTCATCTAAAATATATACCCGGGGCTGATTGGCAACAATACGGCCTACTACCACTTTTTGCTTGTTTCCTCCACTTAACTGACTTACTTCCTGCTCGGCAGAAGATATCTTAATATCCAGGGAATGGATCAAGTGGGTAATCATGTCTTTTTCAGTTTGCTTATGTATACAAAAAATGCGGGTAATTTTCTTCAACGCACTTAAAACCAGGTTTTCTCTTACACTTAAGCTGCTGATAATACCTTCACTTTCCCGATCCTCAGGTAGAAAAGCCAGCCCTTTTTTCAAAGCATCGGCAGGGCTAGCAAAGCGTACTTTTTTTCCTTTGAGCTTGATCAAACCTTCATCCAACGGTTCGATGCCCATAATACTGCGAAATATTTCCGTCCTTCCGCTGCCGCGTAATCCGGCAATTCCTAAAACTTCCTTATCCTTCAGGGTAAAGGAAATGTTCTGAAAAGCTCCCAGCTTGGTTAAGTTTTGAACTTCCAAAACGGTTTCTTTTTCTCTTTGATCGCATGCAGCTATTTCATTACAGATCCGCTGAAAACGAAACTCTTCACCAACAATCAGCGAAGATAATTTTTCCATGTTCAATGTATCACAGGACACTGTAGTTACGGAACGCCCGTCGCGTAAAACCGTTACCCGGTCACAAATTTCCAACAATTCATCTGTGCGGTGTGAAATAAAAAGGATTGTTTTTCCTTCCCTCTTCCGCTCTTCAATAATACGATAAAGAAGTTTTTCGTCTTTCTGGGTAAGGGAGGCTGATACTTCGTCCAGGATAATAATACGAGCCTGTTCCACGTAGCAAGCTTTGACTACCAGGACAAGCTGGCGATCACTGATACTTAGTTCCCCTGCCTGGGCTCGGGAATTTAAACCAAGGCCGGCCTGTTTTAAAATGTTTTCAGCCTTAATATACATTTCATCCCAGTGGATTCTTCTACCTTTTGATGCAAGATGGTAATTGGGAATGAACAGATTCTCAGCAACACTAAGATCCAGCATTAATTGGGGTTCCTGGGGGACTATGGAAATGTTTTCCTGCCTGGCCTTAATACAGGAAAGGTGGGTATAGTGACGATCTTCAATGACAATTTCACCTTTCGTGGGAGAAATGATGCCGGCTATAATCCCCACAAGGGTGGTTTTTCCCGCACCGTTTTTCCCAATAATCCCATGCACTACACCTTTTTCTATTTCCAGATTTACATCATGCAGGGCTACGGTCCCAGGATATACCTTTGAGATACCGTAAAGACCAAGGACTATTTTACCCTTCTTTTCCCACATATACCAAACTTCGACTCCTTTCCCCGTCCAACCAAACAATATGTTACCATAAAAGATGAGAAAAGGCACCAAAAAGATATGGATCTAACAGAAATAATTTGTGAGGAGTGCATATGTGAGATTAAAGTGGTGTATGGAAGGAACAACTGCACCATATGTTGAAAAAGATACTTAAGGAAAAGCAGTTGAAAAATCTAAATCACACATGGAGGAGCAATCAAATGTTTCAAGTAGGTGCTATTCAGATGACCCCGATTATGAACGATGTGGATGCAAACCTTAAAAGAGGTACTATGTTTGCCCGGGAAGCCATCAAGGAGGGAGCAAATTTAATCGTTTTCCCTGAATTATGGAATACAGGATATTACCTTTCCAAAGGAGCTTTTTCATCACTGGCGGAAACAAGGGAAGGTAAAACGGTTTCCACTTTCAGAGAAATAGCCCAACAGGAAAGGGTTACCATAATCTGCCCCTTTGTGGAACAGGAAAATGAAGATATGTATATTGCTGCAGCAATTGTCGACAATGAAGGGAACATCATGGGGGTTGTCCGCAAGGGACTGCTCTGGGGAAGGGAGCGGCAGATCTTTAAAGAGGCTGTGCTCGAATATCCCACCTTTGATTCAGAAGTGGGAAGGTTTGGTGTGCTCATATGTTATGAGATGGAATTTCCTGAGACCAGCCGTCTGCTTGCCCTGGAGGGTGCGGAAATAATAGTTTGCCCTTCAGTATGGAGCATGTCCGCTTCCCACCGTTGGGATATACAGCTTCCGGCCCGTGCCCTTGATAATACGGTTTATGTCCTGGGAGTAAATACGGTTGGAAATAACAGCTGCGGTAAAAGCAAACTGATAAGCCCACTTGGCGACATCCTCTCCGTTGCCTCGGATAAAAAAGAGGAGGTGCTTGTCCGGGCCGTGGATAAAGAAGCTCTTTACTGGGCGAGGGATGAGGTTGCTTATCTAAAGGATTTCAAGGAGAAGCTAACCCCAGGCGGCAGAGAAATCCCCACACCAACCTTCTAGAAACGGCAAAAAGTTGAGAACAAATAGTTGAGCAAATTATTGACTTTTTTTTTGGGGTAAAGTAGAATAAGAGTATATTTTTTTAAACTAGAACAACTGTGAATGAGGAAAGTAGGTCTTTCCCAGCCTTTCAGGGAGAGGAAGTCATGGACTGAAAGCTTCTTCAAGGTATGGCTGGCTGAAGTTCCCTCAGGAGTTGCTGTACTGAACTAAAAAGTAGGTACAGCCGGAGTCTCACCGTTAAAAGAGAAAGGCAACAGATTTTAAGGTCTTCTGGCAAAACCGGGGTGGTACAGCGAAATTAAACATTTCGTCCTTTGGATGAAATGTTTTTTTATGCTAAAGCCGGCGGTGGAGGGCGGTTGCTTCTAAAGCGGGTCGTATGGCCAAGCAGGGTGGTACCGCGGAATTAACTTCCGTCCCTATTACAGGGATGGAAGTTTTTATTTAATAAAAAGAGAAAGGGGGGACAAAGATGCTTGGACTGGAGTCGAATACCATTGCCCTGGCTTATATTCTTTCCGTTTCCTCTTCTGCACTTTGTGTAGTCTACGGCATGATGAACTGGAATAAAAACAAGTGATCCAGCTGGCCAGATGTTATTTTTGTTACTTAATGGAGGGCAAATCACAATGAACATTACACCATTAACAGTAATTATAACTGTCTACCTCTGTGTGACAGCTTTCCTGGCTTATATTGCTTATCGCCGCACCTGTTCATCCCTCGACTACCTTATTGCCGGAGGTGAAACCCACCCCTTCTTAATGGCTATGGCATACGGTTCAACATTTATCAGTACGGCGGCAATTGTAGGCTTTGGTGGTATTGCCGGCATTTACGGCATGAGCATGCTCTGGCTGACTTTCATGAATGTGTTTGTGGGTATCTTTATTGCCTTTGTATTATACGGGAAAAAGACACTGGAAGTGGGCAAAAAATTAAATGCAAAGACCTTCCCTGAATTGCTGGGGCTACGATACCGGTCGTCTTTTGTACAAAAGTTTTCTGCGGTTATCGTTATTTTTGCCATGCCCCTTTACGCATCTGCTGTGATGATCGGGGCGGGAAGATTCCTGGAACAACTGCTACAGGTGGATTACACCTGGGCCGTAATCATATTTTCGCTGGTGGTAGCCCTCTATGTAATATCCGGTGGGCTTAAAGGAGTATTTTATAACGATGCGCTGCAGGGAAGCATCATGTTTGCCGGTATGGTGACCCTGCTGATCATGACTTATGTACGCCTGGGAGGCGTCATATCTGCACATGGAGAACTGAGCCGTATGCTTTCCCTGGTCCCAGAAGGCTTGGCGGCATCGGGTCATTTAGGTTGGACAAATATGCCTGCTTTTGGCTCTGAAATCTGGTGGGTCGTGATATCCACCATGGTAATGGGTGTGGGCATCGGTGTGCTGGCCCAACCCCAATTAATTGTCCGCTACCTGACGATTAAAGGGCCGCGACAATTAAATCAGGCCGTACTGGTTGGAGGTATCTTTATCTTATGTTCCACAGGCGTTGCTTTTGTAGTGGGAGCCCTGAGTAATGTATTTTTCTATCGCAACACGGGACAGATTGCCCTTTCTGCCGTGGTCAATCCAGCAACCGGTCAGCCCAATGTGGACCAGATCATTCCCCTTTATGTAAGCCTGGCTATGCCTGAATGGTTTGCCTACTTATTCATGCTCACACTGCTTGCTGCTGCCATGTCCACCTTGAGCAGCCAATTTCATATCATCGGCACTTCCTTGTGTCATGATCTTTTTCAAAAATCATCCCTTAGCATAAACCGATTTGCTATTTTGGTTGCTCTGAGTATTTCCATGTACCTTGCCCTGAAACTTCCGGTGAGCATTATTGCTGTGGCAACGGCTATTTTCTTTGGCATATGTGCTGCTGTTTTTCTGCCTGCTTATACTGCAGCACTATTCTTCCCGGGGGTGGGAAAAACTGCGGCAAAGTCCAGTATGATTGCCGGGCTCGCCGCCAGCCTGCTTTGGATGGTATTTTTTCACGCCAAAGAGGCTGCAGCCTTGGGCGTTTCCCAGCTTCTCTTCGGACGGGAAACACTGCTCGGCTTTCCCTGGGTTGTTGTTGATCCGATTGTCATCGCTTTGCCCTTATCCACGCTCACCTTAATTGCTTCCCACTGGCTTTGCTCCATGGCCGAAACAAGATCTGATGTGGCTGCAAAGGCGAAGCTGGCCACGTACGTGAACAGATAAACTATTGCCAGCAAAAATGCCAGCCAAATGAAGAAATTTTTCATCTTCGAAAACACCCTTTACTTAGAAGGT
>SLRC01000113.1 GCA_007131175.1 Syntrophomonadaceae bacterium | reverse complement strand
GTTTCACCCACCAGGAGATGGCCGACCTGGCAGGAACATGCCGCGTGACCGTTTCCAAGATTATGAAGTCACTGGATAAGTCAAGGGTAATTAAAAAAATTAACGGGCATCTTCATATCCTTGACCAGGATTATTTACAAAGGATCGTTGAGGATGTCTGCTAGGTTAATCCCCAAAACTGCCAGTTTTCTAAGTTAATGCCACCGCTTTATGACATTAAGTTTATCCTCCATGAATAAGAATTATGTTATTAAAAGAAGGACAAAAATGTTGCTTTTGTAGCATTATTAACATAATAATTCCAGAATTTCTGATAAAATAGTACACAAGCAAAGTAATATGGAGAAAATAATGAAATTTATAAAAATAGTTTTGGCTGGAACATTAAGTCAAATAACAAAAAAATTGAGTTTGGAACTTTATGAAGGTAATGATGTTATAACTGTCTTCGATGTTTTAAATAAAGTTGATAAGATCTATAATAACAAGATATTACCTGAAATTAAAAATAATTTTAGTATTATGTTCACAAAGGATGAGGAACCTTCTAAATTAATTACATTAGACCAAATAGATGAAATAAAACTTGGTAAAAACAATTTGATTAAGTTCTTTTATCGATTTACAGGAGGATAATAGCAAATTAAATAAGATAATGGAAATGGAGGATTCGTTAATGAAAAAATTAATCACTGATTCCAAAAAATGTACAGGATGCCAAGCTTGCATGATCGCTTGCACAGGTGAGCATTATCAAATATATTCTACTGAAAATGCCCGGGTTAAAATTGTAAAGCTGGAAGACAAAGGAGCTGATATTCCCATTGTGTGCAAACAGTGCAAGAATGCTCCTTGTATTAAAGCTTGTCCTGTAGCTGCTTTATTCAAAAATGAACAGACTAATGCAACCTTATTAAACGAAGGGGAATGTATAGGGTGCGGTATTTGTGCTGAAGCTTGTCCTTTTGGAGCAATTGTTTTGGACTCGAATGAATATCCGTTAATCTGTGATCTTTGTAAGGGGTCACCAAAGTGTGCCGAGATTTGTCCTGTAAATGCCATTAAATTTGAAGATACAAATAAGCTTGTTGAAAAAAAAAGAAATAAATTAGCAGAAAGGGAATTAACAAAAAACTTTAAAAAATGGGGCATTACTATTTAATTTCCGTTAACTCACGGACTATTTAAAATATTTTTGGAGGTTAGTCAGATGAACATTTTCGGTCCATATACAAACAGGGTTTTAAGGATAAATGCAACTGATCTAAAATATAACGTTGAAGAATTGCCACAAGATTGGAAACGCAACTTCATGGGGGCACGTGGGTTTAATATGATTAGATTGCTTATGGAGGTTCCACCTGAGGTTGATGCATTAGGTCCGGAAAACAAACTTATTTTTGGCGTTGGCCCTACAAATGGAACAAACATACCAGGACAAAGATTTAATGTGAGTGCAAAATCACCCTTAACAGGTATTTTAGGGGATTCCAATGCAGGAGGACACTGGGGCACCGAACTCAAATATGCGGGCTATGACCAACTCATTATTGAAGGGTCTGCCAAATCACCTGTTTATATTTATATTGAGAATGACAAGGTGGTTTTTAAAGATGCTGGACACCTTTGGAAAAAGGATCCCAAAACAGTACACAACATAATCAGAAATGAATTGGACGATTTAGATGTTCAAGTAATCTGTACTGGAATTGGTGCCGATAATGGTGTCAAATTTGCAGGTTTATTTTCAAACATTGTACGAGCTAACGGAAGAACGGGAATGGGCACGGTGATGTCTTCAAAAAATATTAAAGCAATTGCGGTTAGAGGAAGAAATGCTATAAAACCTCATGATTATGCTGGTTTTAATAGTAAGGTTGAAAACTTAATAAATGTTGTAAAAAACCATAGAGAATTTGACAAAAGATTGATGGTTGGAACAACACATCTTATGACTTCTCTAAATGCCACGGGCCAGCTGAATACAAAAAACAATCAGACAGGCTATTTCCCATACACTGAACAGGTAAGTGGTGAACGCTTGGCCCTGGAGTATAATATTAGAAACAAGGGTTGCTTTGGCTGTATTATTCCATGTAGCCGCTATTACCTCGTACCGGAGGGCAAATTTAAAGGCATGCATGGCGAAGGGCCTGAATTTGAGACTTTAGCCGGTTTTACTTCAAGAGTTTACAATAAAGACCTATCTGTAGCTGTACGGTGTCATGAATTATGTACAGACTATGGATTAGATTCAATATCAGCATCGGGTTTGATTTCTTTTGCTATGGAATGCTATGAGATGGGAATTATTGACAAAAGTATTACAAAAGGCCTAGACCTTTCCTGGGGAAATGGTGAAGCGGTAATAGAACTATTGGAACAAATAGGTAAACGGGAAGGTTTTGGCGATCTTTTGGCTGATGGAATACTGCCCGCTATAGAAAGAATAGGAGAAGTGTCAAGAAAATTCGCTATGCATGGTAAGGGAATGGAAGTTTTTTTGGGTGAACCAAGGGGTATTAAGGCGTACGGTTTGGGAAAGTCTGTGGCTTCTAGGGGCGCAGATCATGTTCGTGCCGATCCATTTTTTGAGACGCTTGGCGATCCGCAAAAGGGTATTGAGAAATTTGGAATTGCTGAAACCGCAGATCGATTGGCTTGGAAAGGCAAAGGTATGGTAGTTAAGTATTTTGAGGAATGGTGTGCTATCTCAGATTCCTTCAATATGTGCAAAAATACCATGGTCTCCATGGAAACATTAGACTTCAAAGGAATTGCGGAGATATATAGTGCGTTGGTTGGAGAGGAATATACAGCTGAAGATGTTCAAAAAATAGGTGAACGAATATGTAACGTTGAGCGTATTTATAATACCCTGGCCGGTATAAGGAAGGCAGATGATACCTTGCCAGAACGTTTCACAAAGGAACCGCTACCTGAAGAATGCGGACCTTCGGCAGGCTCGGTACTAGAATTGGAACCAATGGTTAATGAGTATTATCTTGAAAGAGGTTGGGATGTTGAAACGGGCATACCAACTAAAGAGAAATTATTAGAATTAGGTTTAGAAGTGTTTATAAGTGAATTAGAAAGCAAAGGCGTGCAATTAAAAGAGAAAAATTGAGTTTATTGAGTTTATTGAGTTTACAGATACTATATTTTCTGCCCCAGCCTTAGACTATGAGGGGCCGGGGCTTTTACATGTACCCTGATTTTTTAATAATGAGGAAAAGGATTTAACATGAATGATAAAAATAATAAAACAAACTTATTCAAGCTTCTCATCGTCTTTTCTCTTCCATATCTTGCAGCAAGCCTTGCCCATAACGGTTTCCTTGCCCTGCTTCCTTTTGTGAGAGAAGAATTTTTCTTAAATAGAGCACAAGTGGGTTACTATTCTACCTTTATTTTTGTGAGCTCCGCAACACTCGCCATTTTTACGGGAAGCGTTGTAGACAAATTAGGCCCAAAGAAAGGTGTTCTTATTGGTATTGGCTTTATCAGTGTAACGGCATTCTTCTTTGGCCTTGTTCCGTCCTATGGGATATTGTTATTCCTTGCCCTTTTAGCAGGACTTGGACATAGCATTATTACCCCTTCCATGAACAAAGGACTTATTCTATCGGTTCCAACCCAGAGGCATGCTGTTTCCATGGGAATTATGCAATCGGGGTTCGGTTTGGGAGGGATACTGGGAACAAGTCTTATACCTATTCTCGGATTAAAGTATGGATGGCAGACAGCAATACAGTTTGCAGCATTTTTTGCCATTTTAGTAGGATTTTTGATCTTTAAATTATACCAAGAGCGCAGCAATCCCTCTATCATAACGAATCAAAGCACTGTTAATACGAAACTTTCATTTAAAATTAACCTATTCTCACTGTTTATGAATAAGCTTTTGCTGCGAGTATGTGTCTTTGGCTTTGTTCTTGGTGCATCTTCAAACGCTGCCCTAGCGCATTTTGCAGTTTTTCTCAGTGAAGATCTGGAGATGAGTAGGGCAATAGCCGGTTTTGGGCTAAGCATATATTTAGTAGGAGGAATTACAGGCAAGATAACCTGGGGTTGGGCCTCTGATAGATTTTTCCGAGGGAATAGGCGGAAAGCTCTTTTTTTCATTGCGATGGTAATTGGTGTAATATATTTGGTTTTTGGGTTATTTATTAATACTCCCCAAGTGAGCCCAGTAGTTATTTTTTTGTTTTCCTTCATTTTAGGCTGTTCAGCGGAGGGATGGCAGGGGGTGCATTTAGCTGCTGTAGGTGATGCTGCAGGGAAAGAATTGGTGGGAATCGCTACCGGATTGTCTTTGCTTTTTTTAAGGATAGGGTTGCTTATTGCTCCTCCCGTTATAGGCCATATTGCTGACTTACAAGGTAGTTATAAATATAGCTGGCAGTTATTTGGAGCCTTTGTTCTAATTGTTTCATCTTTTCTGTACTTCATGAAAATACCACAACTAGCTAAGAACGAAAATAATAGGAAAGTCAAAATATAAAAATAACATATTTTTGTAGTCTTTTTTACATTAACTCAATAAATGTTATTTTATAATGTATTTAAATAATGTAAAATAATAATATGCAGCAATAATATTTTCCATATTTACTATGTTTTTCTCAAGAAAGGGGGCTGTTATTTGTTTATGTAATTTCGGTTTTTAAACAAGGCGTAAATCTAACCAAAACAATAAGAGGAGGTTGAAAAATGTTTAAAAGAACATTCTTAATTATGATGATTTTTGTGGCTTTGTTAATGCTCGGCTTGTCCGGTTGTGGTGCTCCGGAAGAAGCTCCTGCACCTCCAGTTTCCCCGGACACTGAACCTCCGGAAGAAGCAGTTGCTCCACCCGCTGAAGAGTATCCCAGAAGTCCGATCTTTTTAATCGTTCCGGGAGGCGCAGGTGGAGGCACTGATGTGCTTGCAAGGGTTGTGGCTGCCAATGCCGGTGAGCATTTTCAACAACCTTTAGTAGTTAGAAACGTACCCGGAGGAGAATTTACCATTGGTATTACTGAAGCTTTACAAAGCGAACCTGATGGATATACGTTAGCCCTAACCCCTAGTGACCCTCTGGTTTTTGCGCCTCACACAGTGGCTCCCGAATATGATTTAGAAGATATTTATTTCTTTGATACGGTTTCCATGGGCGCTGCTGCCTTAACAATAAATCCCGATTTAGGATTTGAGAGTGTGGATGAACTGCTTGCATATGCCCGTGATAACCCAAACGAATTACGCATTGCACAGTCCAACCTGAGATTTGAAATGTGTATCGAATTACTGCGGGATGCAGGATATGAATTTGTAAATGTTCCATTCCCAGGGGGTGCGGAGACTACGGCAGCAATTGCAGGAGGGCATGTTGACATTTCCCTCACAAGCGTTGCGGCAGTTCAAGGTTTACATGACGCTGGTATGGCAAAAATTCTCATGACCACAGTTCCAGATTTAGTTAATATTGATGGAGTCCCCACTATCGAAGATTACCCTGAAATGAACGAAATTTTAGGTGCGATCATCGATACTCCCCTTGGTATCATTGGACCCAAGGGTATTCCGGAAGAAAGGTTACAATTTATTCATGAAGCGTTGAGAAAGACTTTTGAAGAAGACGGTTTTATAGCAATGGCTAATAGACTGGGACTTCCTGCGTTCCACGTGGGTGCGGATGCTTTCGAACAGCAAACCCGTGCAGAGTATGAGATTGCAAAAAGGATTATTGAACAGACCAGGTAAGCCAACTATAAATCAAGGTCTGTTCAGGTAGGAATTTCTATAATATCAATGCATAGATATTGGAATCTGGCAACCCTGGAGATACTCATCCCGGGTTGCCAGATCCCTGTGGGCAGGCAAGTTGTAGGATTGGCTAAACCTACCTGTTTACAGCAATTAATAGAAACTCCTGTGCAAAATAGATTTGCAGTTCTTATGCGTATCGGAGGTCTTAACTATGCTGGAAGCAATGATGCAAGCAATTCCTTTAATTGCAACGATTGAAGTTTTAATTATTATGTTGGTAGGCATTCCCATGGGCCTCATGTTGGGTGCTATCCCAGGAGTGGGAGGAATGATTGGGGTTGGGGTTCTTTTACCTTTGACCTTTGGTATGAGTCCTGTGCCAGCCATGGTGTTACTGATTGCCATATACAAAGGAGCCCTGCTTGGCGGTTCTTTTTCTGCCATATTAATTAATACTCCAGGTGAAGCTGCAGCGGCAGCAACTTGTTTTGACGGTTACCCCTTAAGTAAAAAAGGCTATAGTAAAAAAGCTCTTCAGGCCTCCATATTTAGTTCAGCTTTTGCAGATTTAATAAGTGATATTGTGTTAATTATTGGGTCTTTTGCATTGGCACTGGTAGCTATTAGATTTGGTCCTTCACAAATTTTTTGGATTATCGTTTTTTCTTTGCTTATGACAGGTTGTCTCACAGGTCCGAATTTATGGAAAGGGCTTCTATCTATAGTTTTAGGGCTTTTTTTGGGTACTATCGGGCTCGACCCGCTTTTAGGTACTCCGCGCTTTGGTGTAATACCTGTTTTAGGCAGGCTTGAAGGGCTGGAACTGGTAGCTGTTTTGCTTGGTGCTTTTGCCCTATCCGAAATATTATTAAACGTTGAAAAAACTAAAAAAGGTGAGACCGCCAAACAGTTAGAAGTAAGGCGAAGTCTGGGTCCTTCCCTTAGTTTATCAGAAATTAGAGAAAGTCTGAAAGCTTTTTTTATTGGAACAGTATATGGCACCATTACTGGAATAATTCCAGGCATAGGTACAAGTGCAGCTGCCTTTTTGAGTTATGCATTAGCAAGACAAGCTTACGGAGGTAAATCAAAAGGTGTAAAATTTGGAGAAGGAGCAATCCCTGGAGTGGTAGCACCTGAAGCAGGTAATAATGCAGTCTCAGGAGCAAACCTTATTCCCCTCCTGACATTGGGCATACCGGGGAGTGCCATAGCAGCATTGCTTCTGGGGGCCCTGGTATTGCAGGGAATAACACCTGGCCCTTTAATTTTTATTAACCACGGGCCGGTTGTTTATGCAATTTTTATTCTGATGATCATCGCAAATATACTTAATCTTATTTATGGGCACTTATTAATCAAACCAATAACGAAATTGCTTAAAGGTAATCCCAGTATTATTTTCCCTGTTGTTGTTTTAATAAGCTTTACGGGTGTTTATTCGATCAATAACAGGCTGATTGATCTAGGCGTTTTAATTGCTGTTGGAATTTTATCTTATTTTTTGAGAAAAGGTGGAGTGCCCGTTGCTCCTATGGTAATAGCATTTATTTTAACCAAAATGTTAGAGCGTAATTTTCGCTTAAGTTTATCATTGTCTGGCGGTGAGTTTAGTATTTTTACTGCCTCCCCAATCAACCAAGTATTAATTGGGTTATGCGTTATTGGTCTAGCTTTGGTGATCGTTCAAAGGTTTAAAGAAAAAAAATTATTAGGATAGGTGAACATTATATTCATGCGAAACCATATTAAAGCAAACCTGAGTGGTTTTATCATTGGCATTGTTGGAACGTTATTTGGGTTGTATGTATATTTTATTGCCATTCCCTCCACGATTCGTATGCCAACAAGGGAAGTGTTTTTTTATCAAAGACCTGACATTTTGCCCAAACTGTTAGCTGTTTCCATAATTATCATTTCCATTATTATTTTTCTATCAACCTTTTCGCCAAAGAATATAAGAACAGACCAGTATATTATTGATAAACATAAGTTCCATGAAGTAATACTTCCAGTTAGCTTACTGATGGGCTCATTTATCGCCTATCCTATAGTCTTTCCTTTGTTAGGCTATAGGATTACGTCTATTATATTTCTTGCATGTTTATTCTTGATTTTTGGATATAGGAACATATTTTTACTTTTTACAATTAGTATAGCAGTGCCTATTGGGTTAGCGCTTTTTTTTGCGCGGTTTCTAAGGGTTTTCCTGCCATAAAAAAAGATCTTTTTAAGAACTTGGGAAGAGGAGAGGCCAGTTTTTAAAATGGGCCGTCCAGGGGTTTTTGCCTGGCGGCCCATTGTTTGTTTTCAATACGCTTCTTCTGTAATATAATTAAATAGGGAAGGTGGTTTTATTCCACCGAAGGAGGTGGTAAAGTTGGTTCGTATGGCCGACTTGCGGGACCGGGATGTTGTCAACGTAAACGATGGGAAGAGGCTGGGAATCATCAGTGATATTGAGGTGGATGTGGATAGGGGAAGGATCAAGGCCATTGTAATACCTGGTACAGGCGGTTTTATGGGGGTGCTCAATCGTAAACACGACCTTGTTATTCCGTGGGATCAAATTGTAAAAGTTGGCGTTGATACTATTCTGGTGGACTATCCAGTGGACATAACGGATTAAGAACTGTGCTATCACCAATTGTGGCACCTTTCCGGCACTAATGCTGATTGTATTTATCATGCCACAGTGACTGGAGGAACGCTTGCGGGACACTCACAGGTAGCATTATTCCACATTTTAAACGTAGTAACATCCAACAAGGAGGTTCCCTGATGGAAAAATTAGATCATTTGCGGAAGAAAGGTATCACTTACCTGGACACAGCCTGCATGGGACTTGTAGCTCCGGCAGTAATCAGGGAGATTAGGAGAATGCTTGCCAAGCTGGAAGATTTTTCTTATGATAATCCGCTGGTTCGTTTTGAGGAGTTGCACTCTTTTTTTCCCGGGGCCAGGGAAAAGGCCGCCCACTTAGTTGGTGCAGCGGTGGAGGAAATTGCCCTGGTGGAAAGCACAACACACGGCCTCGGGCTGGTTGCTGCCAGCCTTCCTATACAGCGGGGCAATAATATCCTGGCCTGCGATCTGGAATTTTTTCCCACAACCCTTTGCTGGAAAACGGGTCAGGAAAAGATGGGAGTAGAAGTCAGGCCCGTAACCACCACAAAGGGAGAGGTTAAAACAGCTGATTTTGAGGCACAGCTAGATCAGAATACTCGGGCTATCATGGTAAGCGCGGTGCAGGAGGCAAATGGTTTTCGTGTTGATTTGCAGGAACTGGCGACCCTGGCACGGAATCATGATTGCTACCTCATTGTGGATGGCATCCAGGAAGCCGGAGCCCTGCAAGTTGACCTTTCACGTATTGATGTGGATGTGTACTGTGCCGGAGGGGCAAAGTGGCTCTGCAACCCCTTCGGTATGGGGTTTCTTTATGTGAACCGCAGGATTATGGAAGATTTGGAGCCGAGCTTTTATGGTTATTTCAACACGGGAGAGCCAAGCGGTGGCTGGAATCAATACCTTGCCTCACCACAGCGAACTCCATTTGATCCCCTGGAACTAAACCGGGGGGCGCAAAAATTTGAGACCGGCGGGACAGGAAACTGTGTTGGGGCACTTGGCCTTTACATGGCCCTGGAAGTGCTATTGCATGAGGATCCGGCCGAAGTGGAAAAGAAAGTGTTTGAGCTCAATAATGTTTTGTGCCGTGGTCTTGCTTTGTTGAATTTAAACATGACAAGCAGTATCAGGCCACGTAATCGTTCAGGAATTACCACGTTCACTTTACCGCAAGGCCCGCTGGCAGAGGCGCAACTGGTAAATGAATTGAGTAATAAGGAGATCTACACAACCCACCGTTACACCTCTGGAAGTGGTGGAATACGTGTTTCCCCCCACTATTACAATAATATCGAAGACATAAACAACTTATTGGATACGGTGGAACTGTTTGCAAAGAGGTTGCCTTAGCAAAACAAATAAATAAGCAGAGGTTGGGTTATAATCGTGCACTGACCGACACCAGGGAAGTCTGGACATGCCCTGAGCGTTGTTATATAACCTGTCTTTAGGAATAAAAATGAAAAAATGGTGTTAAAGCTCAAAACCTGTGCTTTAGCATCTTTTTTATTTGTGTCTCATTAAGGAAATAATTTGT
>SLRC01000132.1 GCA_007131175.1 Syntrophomonadaceae bacterium | reverse complement strand
TCAGGACTGCTCCCTGGTAACGGGCCTGGGTGGTATATCTTAGGATACGTGCCCATCTGAGATTTTTAGCGCTTTCCCGGTCGATCAGTTCCAGGTCTTCCGGGTCAATGTAATCCAGGGCCACAGCTTTTAGCTGGCATTCGGTCAGCTTTTTGCCGGCAGGTTCACGGTCGGATACGGCGTTGTAGATAATCTGGTTGTGTTTTTGGCCCTGCCTGCTTAAACGAACGGCCAGCTCGTGCAGATCTTCGATGAACTGATCTGCCGCAGCCGGAGAGTAACCGTGCCTTGCACACAGGAGCTGATAGAATGATTGTCCACAGGCTTTTTCCGTTTCCCTGACCCGTCCTGTGAGTGTTTGCCGGTGGAGATGGAAAAGCTTTTGCCAGGCACTTAAGACTTCCACAGGCTGGCCTGTTTGCTGGTTAAGTTCCTTAAGATCTGCTGTGCTGCTCAGTTCTTTGAAATCATGCCATAGTTTCTGCCAGCGGCCGGTGCTGATGGCCATGTCTTTGCGAAGCTGGTACAATTCCTTGCCCTCCAGGTATTGTTTGATGGCCTGTACAGGGCGCAATTCCTGCATCAACTGGCGGTTTTCTATGTTCATCCCGGCAACGGGCAACAGCACACCCTGCTGCCAGAAGTGCTTTAAGTGGGACCGGATCCCCCGGTGGCTCTCCAGGATAAACAAAAGCAGCCTTGGCCCGTCTAAGATGGCATCCTGAAAGTAGGCTTCTTCAATGAGCCTGGCAAGGCGCCCCTTTTGCATAACGGAGATGCCAAATTCGGCCATGAGTTCTATGTCTTCTTCGTCAATAACGCTTAAGGTTATTTCTTTTTCTTCCTGGTGCTGGCGGGAGCGCTTTTGATAGTTCTCACGCCCTTCAATGCCTGGGAAGATGAGCTGGCCGGTGCCGCGGACGAGGTGTTCTGTTTTGTTTTAAGGTAATGCTGCACGTCCCTTGCAATTAGGACCGCTTCTTCCAGGGATACTTCACGCCTTGCTTTGATCTCGCTAATCAGGTAGTTCAAAAGTCCTTTGGACTCCAGGGAAGATGCTTGGGTGAGGATACGCTGACGGAAAAAGGTCGGTCGGCCCACTGTTGTTCGCTCCTTTACAACAGATTTAAACTTTTTATTCGACCATATCAGCATTCCTTCCTGCTTGTACATCCCGTATTTAGGAATAGTGCTGGCTGTGGATATGCCGCGGGCGTGGATTTATGGATAACCCTCCAGGGGCAGGGTTACCCACAAGCTCCACATCCGCTTGGTCAACACTGCGTGTTGACCACATATCCACAACCACCGCTGCTGTAAAAGATCTTTTTCATTTTTAAAGCTTAAAGGCAAAACCTCTTAAGGACCTACCTTTTTGGGGAACAGCCATCCGCCGCTATGGTCTGCTCCGTAATTGTTAAACACACTATTCTTGCTAACTTTTTTTCCTGTATTACCAGCGCTAGCTACCTTTGTCAGGGAAAGGGAAGTAAGCGGTTATAGAAGTTTAACGTAATGTTCTATCAAATAGGGGATGCCCTTAAAGGTGGCATCCCCATCATTTATATCATTGGCATGATCCTCTATTTGCTAACACATACCCGGTTACGCCCCCTCTGCTTTGCCCTGTATAGCGCCTGATCAGCCTTTTTAATCAATTCTTCACAGCAACCATCGTAAGTGGGAATGGTAGCAGCCACGCCTAAACTTATTGTGACACGATCACTGACGATTGAATATGCATGGGTAATGGCCAAGGCTTCTACAGCAGTACGAATCTTTTCAGCAACCCGGACAGCACCTGTCAAATCCGTTTCCGGCAGGACTGCGGCAAATTCTTCTCCACCATACCGGGCTACCAGATCGCCGGGCCTTTTCAGTAACAGCTGCATCCGCGCCGCCACCTTTCGCAGGCATTCATCGCCGGCCTGATGGCCGTAGTTATCATTATAGTTCTTAAATACATCAATATCTGCCATAATCAGGGACAAGGTTTTATGATCACGCTGCGCTCTTTTCCATTCCACATCAAGATATTCATCAAAGTGCCTCCGGTTGGCTATGCCGGTCAAGCCATCAAGAGTGCTCTGCTGCCTTAATTGTTCATATGCCACTTCAAGTTTTCGGGTTACCTCCAAGAGTTCCTCCTCTCGTGCCTTAAGGTTATCCATCTGTTCTTTATAGGTAAGGGCCGAGCGAACCCTCGCCAGCAGTTCCACTTTTTGCACAGGCTTAACAATGTAATCCATGGCCCCGGCGCTAAAAGCTGCATCAAGCAATCCCAGTTCTGTCTGCGAAGTGATCATAATTACAGGGATGTGTTGCAACTGTGGCCTTGTTTTAATCTGACTGCATGCTTCAATGCCATCCATTCCAGGCATTAAAATGTCCATAAGTATTAAATCAACATCGACAAACCCAGCCGGATTATCAAAACTGAGTAACCTGAAAGCCTCAAAGGGGGAAGTGGCCATTTCTATGGCATGATATCCTGCTTCCATTAAAATACTTTGCAGCCCGTAACGATTTGGTGCCGAGTCGTCCACGATAAGAATTTTCATAACCTTTGTACCTCTTTGTAAAATACTATTGTGGTTAACCGGGCGCACTTTTATATAAAAATGCCCGCAAAAGGCGGGCTTTTTTTATATTATGCTCAATTTCTGTGTGATTAGCGTTTGGAAAATTGCGGTGCACGACGTGCTTTTTTGAGACCGTATTTTTTACGTTCTTTCATACGCGGGTCCCTTGTGAGGAACCCTTCCCGCTTAAGTAAAGGACGGTATTCTGTGCCTGCCTCCAGGAGGGCCCGGGCGATTCCATGTCGTATTGCGCCTACCTGACCGCTTGTGCCTCCACCCTCAACCCGTGCAACGACGTTGAATTTGTTAGCCGTTCCCGTAACTTCCAAGGGGCGGCGAACCTGTTTTTTAAAACTATCAAGGCCAAAGTAATCCTCCAAATCCTTGCTGTTAACTGTAACCTTTCCTTCGCCTGGCAACAGCCGCACCCTGGCAATGGATTTTTTGCGACGCCCCGTGCCGTAGTATTGTAGTTGTGCCAATCTTAACCCTCCCTTCTGCTACAGTTTGTTTGTTTACTTTGCTATTCTTTTGGGATCATATACCCAAGGAGCCGGCTTTTGGGCTTCATGGGGATGACGTTCACCAGGATAAATTTTTAACTTCTTAAACATGGCACGTCCCAGGCGATTACCGGGAAGCATCCTTTTTACCGCCAGGAATACAGCTTTTTGGGGGTTTTCAGCCATCAGCTTATCGTAGCGAATTTTTTTCAATCCACCCGGATAGCCGGAATGGCGGTAATAATACTTTTGCTCCGATTTACGTCCCGTAAGCATTACCCTGGAAGCATTGATAACAATCACATTGTCCCCCGTATCCAGGTGTGGAGTATAAATGGGCTTATGCTTTCCCTTTAACAGTCTTGCAGCTTCACTGGCCACCCTGCCCAGAGGCAACCCTGCTGCATCAATTATATACCACTTTCGCTCCAGATCTCTTTCGTTGGCCATCCACGTTTTCTGCATAGTTCCTTATCCCTTTTCACAACCGGCCTATTAAAATAACCGGCGGCAAAAAGGACAGAACCTCCTTTCCGGTGCAAACATCACGACTTAAATTGTATTATAATTAACCTGTGCCGTCAAGATTAATAAATAACATTCTCCAGACACAAACCCTTGGCCGGGGCTGTACACCCCGCCAATTCGCGGTTACCTTCCAGCAGAATGCTGTTCATTTTATGCTCGCTTATCCTTCCCAACCCAACTTCAACCAGCGTACCGGTTAGATTGCGTACCATCTTGTAAAGAAAGCCATCACCGCTAAAACTTAGAATTAAAAATTGCTCTGCCGTATCAACCTCTAAATTGAATAGTGTGCGCACGGTAGTTTTTACTTTGCTGCCCGCGGCTTGAAAAGCCTTAAAGTCATGCTTCCCTTTCAAGCGGGAAGCAGCTTTATGTATAGCCTTCAAATCCAGTGGACGGGCAATGTGCCATGCATAACGGCGGCGCAGCACATCTGGAAAAGTACCTCTGTCAATGGTGTAAGAATAAATTTTTGCCTTCGCGTCCCGTCTCGCACTGAACCCTTCATCAACCTGCTGTGCACCAACTACCAGAATATCTTCCGGTAATAATCCGTTTAGAGCAGGGGGAATTTGTATATCCGGAACAAAGGACGGAGCACAAAAACTTACCACCTGCCCCCTGGCATGCACTCCCGCATCGGTGCGGCCAGCAGCTTCCAACCTGATATTTTTACCATAAAGACCTGCCAGGGCCTTTTCCAGATAAAACTGTATGGTAAACGCATTTGCCTGAATTTGAAACCCATGATATTCTGTTCCATCATAAGCAAGGGTCAATTTATAATGAGACACAGATTAGACTCCCGTTAGGACAATTACGGCAGCAATGCCACATGTAGTGAAAACCCCAAGATAATCAAGGGTGGTTACCTGTTGTTGACGCATCTTTGTGCGATTTTCCCCTCCCCTGTAACAACGGGACTCCATTGCAACAGCAAGGTCATCGGCGCGCCTGAAGGCGCTGACAAACAGCGGAACAAGCAGGGGAACAAGATTACGAGCCCGGCGAAATATATTACCGCTTTCAAAATCAGCCCCACGGGCCATTTGTGCTTTACGGATCTTATCACTTTCCTCCATGAGAGTTGGAATAAAACGCAATGCAATGGTCATCATCATGGCGATTTCGTGACCGGGCACCCTGAAAATACGTAAAGGCCTCAGTAAGAATTCAATTCCATCGGCAAAAGCAATGGGCGAGGTTGTCAGGGTTACCAGCAGAGTCGTAATCACCAATAGTATTAAACGTAAAGTCATGAAAGAACCCAGATAAACTCCGTTTTCTTCAATGGTCAGCATGCCAAAACGCCAGAAAACCTGCCCCCCCTTGGTAAAGAGAAAATGAAGAATTAAAGTGAATAGAACAATATATAATACAGGCCTTAACCCACGCATAAAATAGCGCCAGGGCAAGCGGGAGCTGAGAAATGCAATAACAAAGAATATGCCAAATAATATAAACCCGGTGAACGTTTTAATGAGAAAAAGGGCAGCGATCAGAACAAGCAATCCCAGCAGTTTTGCCCTTGGATCAAGGCGGTGTAGGATGGAAGTGCCAGGCAAGTAGTGGCCCAGGGTTATACTGCGCATCCCACTCATTTCCACTCCTCCCTGCTGAACCTTAAAATTTCTTCCGCCACCTCAGGTACGGTAAAAAGATCCGTGCGTATATCTTTGCCTTTCCTCAGAAGCTGCTGTAACAAATCGCTTAATACAGGAATTTCCAACCCTGTTTCCCGGATCAGGTCAACAGATTTGAATACCTCAGCCGGCAACCCCTGCATAACCAGCTCTCCCCGGTAAAAAACAAACAACTTCTCCGCCAAGCGGGCGATTTCCTCCATATTATGAGTAACAAGTATTACCGTTAGATTTTCCTCCCGGTGCAACCTGCTTACCTGTTCCATAAATTTAAGCCGGCCTGCCGGATCCATTCCAGCCGTAGGTTCGTCCAGGACAACAACTTCCGGTCGCATGGCCATGATTCCGGCCATGGCCACTCTCCGCTTTTCTCCACCACTGAGGTGAAAGGGAGAACGTTCCCGGTAAGTGTCAAAATCCAACCCCATACTTGCCAGGCCAAAACGCACTCGTTGTTCTAATTCTGCTTCACTCATACCAAGGTTGCGGGGTCCGAAGGCTACATCTTTAAAGACCGTTTCCTCAAATAATTGATGCTCAGGATACTGAAATAAAAGGGCAACGCGTGACCGCAAGGTACGTAAATTTGTGTTCCCCTCCCAAATATTTTTACCTTCAACAAGCAGCTCGCCGCCCGTTGGTTTTAGCAGACCGTTAAAATGCTGCACCAGGGTTGATTTACCTGAACCTGTCTCACCAATAACACCCACAAATTCGCCCCGTGCAATGGACATGTTGACTTTTTTGAGAGCATCAACCTGAAAAGGAGTTCCCGGCATATAGGTATAGGATAAATCTCTGGCTTCAATCAGCATAAATATTCCACCAACTGGTCAACCGTAAGGGTATTTTGAGGAACAGGCATGCCTTTCTCCCGCAAGGCACTGGCCAAAGCAGGAATAGCAGGCATATCCATCTCAAGGGACCCCAAATCAATTTCACCACTAAAGACCTCTTCCGGAGTACCGCTATAGGCAATCTGGCCCCGATCCATCACGATAATGCGATCTGCATCCAGGGTTTCTTCCATAAAATGGGTAATATGAACCACCGTTACCTTTTCCTGCCGATTAAGCATACGAATAGTAGAAAGAACTTCACGTCTTCCCCTGGGATCCAACATTGCTGTGGGTTCGTCGAGTACCAAACAGCGGGGGCGCATAGCAATGATTCCGGCTATGGCCAGTCTCTGTTTTTGCCCACCGGAGAGAAGATGTGGTGCATGCTGCGCTAGCGAAGACATCCCCACTAACTCAAGGGCTTCTGCCACCCGTTGTCGTATCAAGGGTGGGTCAATTCCCATATTTTCAAGGCCGAATGCCACATCTTCCTCTACAGTCGTTGCTACAATCTGATTGTCCGGATTCTGGAAGACCAGACCAACACGCCGTCTTATCTCCCAGCGGTTTTCTTCTTTTCCTGTCAACAATCCATCCACATAAACATCTCCTGCCGCCGGGAGCAAGAGAGCATTCAGATGCCGTGCCAGTGTGGACTTTCCCGAACCATTTGGTCCAATGAGACATACATATTCTCCCTCGGTTATCTCAAGGGAGATGTTATCCAGGGCACGGATTACCTTTTCTCCGTCAAGGGTGTAATCATAGCTTAACTGTATTGTTTCAATAATAGGGCTAATCAAATTATCCCACCACCACAGGGGGGATCAAACCAGCTCCAGGAAGACCATGGGCGCACTGTCCCCCCGGCGGGGACCCTTTTTTATAATACGGGTGAATCCGCCTTCCCGTCCTTCATAGCGGGGACCAATTTTTTCAAATAACTTGGTAACAGCATCTTCATCCATCATATAGGCTAAAGCCTGCCTGCGCGCATGCAGGTCACCTTTTTTTGCCAGTGTAACCATCTTATCAGCGATGCGGTTAATTTCTTTAGCCCTGGTTTCTGTTGTTTCAATGCGCTCCGCAATCATCAAAGAGGTAACCATATTGCGTAGCAGGGCCCGCCGCGGGCCTGTTTTTCTGCTAAATTTACGATGGCTCATCCTATGCCCGGTTATCTGTTCAGGCAGAAAGAACACCAGATCAACCCCCGTCTTTCCACCAGCCCACAAATTAAAACCGGTTCTTCACCTCCTCCCAGAAGAATCTATCACTCCGTTTCTTCCCGGAGCTTCACATTTAAATCTACAAGCTTGTGCTGCACTTCTTCCAACGATTTTTTACCCAAATTTCGAACCTTCATCATTTCATCTTCCGAACGGCGTATTAGCTCTTCCACTGTGTTGATACCAGCCCTTTTCAGGCAATTATAAGAACGGACAGAAAGATCCAACTCCTCGATCGTCATATCCAGCACTTTGTTCTTATTATCCTCATTTTCCTCGCTGGGAACCTCAACCTCTTCAACCTTCTCTGTAAGGTTAATGAAGAGATTAAGATGCCTGTTCATAATCTTGGCCCCGATACTGATAGCTTCATCCGGCTTTACTCCACCATCTGTCCAGACTTGCAGTGTAAGTTTGTCATAATCAGTTACCTGGCCAACCCGGGTATCTTCTACCATAAAGTTTACTTTTTCAATGGAAGAAAAGATGGAATCCACCGGTATGACCCCAATAGGCTGATTGGGAATTTTATTACGCTCTGCCGGTGTATAACCCCTTCCCACGCTGGCTGTTATTTCCATGTAAAGCCTTCCCTCTTCCTCCAGCGTTGCAATCAACAGATCGGGGTTTAATATTTCCACATCGGCAGGGGCCTTAATATCACTGGCCCTTACTTCACCTTCGCCCTGGGCATCAACAATGAGAACCTGCGGTTCTTGAGAATGAATTTTCATCCGAAGTTTTTTCAGGTTCAATATGATTTCCGGCGTGTCTTCAAGTACATTTGGTATTGAAGAGAATTCGTGGAGCACATCTTCGATCTTAACACTGACCACAGCTGCACCAGGCAGAGAAGAAAGGAGGATGCGGCGCAGGGCATTACCCAGAGTTGTCCCGTAGCCCCGTTCAAGGGGTTCAACGACAAAACAGCCATAGCGGTCGTCCCCATCTTTGTCAATCCGTTCAATTTTCGGCTTTTCAATTTCAATCACGCAATATCTCCCTCCTGCCTTTTTAAGCAGAGTTTAACGTGAATAATGTTCCACTATCAGGTGTTCAGCAATCGGCACATCCAGTTCCTCCCGTGTGGGGAAACGGACAATCCTGCCTTTTAGTTGTTCCCGGTCGATCTCTAACCAGGGCAAATTCTCCTGTGTTGTCCCCCAGTTTACCATCTCTTTAAAAACAGGTTTGCCCTTCCTGCCTTCCCGTACGGCAATCTCATCACCGGGACGAGTTAAATAAGATGGAATATCCACTTTCCTACCATTAACCATGAAATGCCCATGACGAACGAGTTGACGGGCCTCCGCACGTGAACGGCCGAAACCCATACGGTAAATCATATTATCCAATCTGCTTTCCAGGATCTGCAACAGCAGTTCGCCGGTCACACCTCTGCGCCTGTCTGCTTCCTTAAAATACTTCCTAAATTGTGTCTCCAGCACACCATAAACGCGGCGGGCTTTCTGCTTTTCACGCAACTGTAAACCGTACTCAGATACTTTCTGCCTTTTCTGGCCGTGCATGCCAGGGGGATATGCCTTCCGGGAAAACCCGCATTTTTCACTGTAACAACGGTCCCCCTTGAGATACAACTTGGCACCCTCACGGCGGCACAGCCTGCAGTTTGCTTCTTTATATCTTGCCATCTGCAGTCATACACCTCCTGTTAATTTGCTGCTGTTAAACCCGGCGACGCTTTGGCGGGCGACAGCCGTTATGCGGAATGGGTGTAACGTCCTTAATTAAGTTTACTTCCAGTCCAGCCGCCTGTAAAGAACGGATAGCAGCCTCACGGCCGGAACCGGGTCCCTTCACAAAGACCTCCACCTGTCTCATACCATGATCCATGGCAGCCCGCGCTGCCGATTCTGCAGCTAACTGAGCGGCAAATGGCGTGGATTTGCGGGATCCTTTAAAGCCCACAGTCCCAGCACTGGACCATGAAATATTATTTCCCTGGAGGTCAGTAATTGTAATTACAGTATTATTAAAACTGGATTTAATATGAGCAATACCATGCTCAACATTTTTGCGCTCGCGGCGCCGTGGTCGGGCACCTGCTTTTCTTCTGGCCAAGCTCCCTTCCCCTCCTTACTTTTTGCGACGCACACCAACTGTACGTTTTGGTCCCTTGCGTGTGCGTGCGTTATTTTTGGTATTCTGTCCCCTTACCGGCAGTCCACGGCGGTGACGAATGCCCCGGTAGCAACCAATTTCGATCAGGCGCTTAATATTCATTGCTACGTCGCGACGCAAGTCACCCTCGACACGATAATTTTTGTCAATATACTCCCTCAACCTGCTGATTTCTTCTTCTGTAAGATCTTTAATCCTGGTTGACGGCTCAATATTGGTAAACTCGACAGCTTGCTGTGCTCTCTTCCTGCCGATACCGAAAATATACATCAGTGCAATCTCTACCCGCTTGTCCCGAGGTAAATCTACCCCAGCTATCCTGGCCACAGTGCGGCCCACCTCCTTTTGTAAAAAGGTTAAACGTAATTATTATTCACAGCTTGAGCATTACATATACCTGTTTCCCTTAACCCTGGCGTTGTTTGTGCCGGGGGTTTTCACAGATAACCATGATCTTTCCTTTGCGGCGTATGACCTTACATTTCTCACAGATCGGCTTCACTGAAGGGCGCACTTTCATC
>SLRC01000091.1 GCA_007131175.1 Syntrophomonadaceae bacterium | reverse complement strand
GTAGGAGAATACTTACCATTTTCGATGGCCACGATGGTTTGGCGGGTAACCCCTGTGCGGTCGGCCAGCTCCTGCTGGGTCATTTCGTTGTTGTGAAAACGGAGCTTGCGGATGTTGTTATTGATATTACACTTGGCCATAACTATACTCCTTTTCGGTAATACCATATTTTGGCAATATCGGAAATCATACCCGCCAGAAATCCGGAAATCACAAAGGAGAGAAACATAACATAGGGTGCCATACCAAAAGCCTGCGAAGCCATGGCAGAGAAGAATCCCACGATAAAAATCCAATGCGAAACCCGAAGCGATTTCAACTCGATAAGCTTGTCCATTTCATCCTCCTTTTTGGGTGGGTCTTCCATGGTAATAATCTTGTTGAAAATCACAAATAATATGTGCATTACAATCTGCACTACGATGGTGAAAGGGATCAGGATCAAAAAGGCTTTTCCCAGAAACTTCATATCATAAATGATTTCGGGGTTCACGGCTATATACTTGTTATAGACGTAAAGCGAATAAAAGCCAAGAATCAGAAAGGTGTTGACCAAAGAGAGGATGCTTAGCTTTTCCTGGTAAGATACGGGTTCTTTCATGTCAATATTATTTTACGTTTAGACAATAAAAATAGACACAAAGATAAAAATAATATACATAGTGACAAATAAATTATACATTAAAAATGAAATATTTTACACAATCAACTTAAAAGATTGATTATTAAACGCAAAAAGATAAATATTTTGCTATTAGTAAACTGCGATTAAGAAAAGTTAAAATACAACCCTATATAGTATATCAGGCATTAAACCAAACTGATAAACGGTTTTCAGACCATCGGTGGCTGGGTTGTACTTCATATAAAAAGGGTTTTTACGGTTTGTGAGGTTGTTTATTGTAGCAGCAATTTCCTGGGTAGAAGATTTGCCAATAAACTTGATACCCGCTCGCATATTAATATTCATATACATGGGCATTTGCAGTGAGTATGCCCTGGTTTCATCGGATTGGGTGTAACCGATGAACCTGGATGCATCCAAATCTATTGGTGAGTAACGCTTGCCCCCAGCGAGATTGAATTTACCATCCACATTTAGACGTTTTTTGTAACGGCCATTCCCAGCCCCTAGCCTGAATTCTTTGCCGCCGAGCAGGTTAAATACATAATTGCCATTGAAAGCCGTATTCCTCAGCACATTATCACTACCGCGATACTTCGATTCAAAGAGCGAAAAGGTTGAAAGGAAATAGGTGCCTTTATCCATAAACTTTTCGGCAGTAATTTCTACTCCATAGTTGAACCCGCTGCCCCCGTTGGTTAAGGCTCCAAATTCGAGGCTGGAGGCCGATGTCCTGTTAAGCATTGAAAATGAGCTGGTTTCTAATTCAACCAAAGCATCCTGAATCAATTGGTTTCCCTGTCGGAACTCATATTCACCAAAGGCAGAATGGCAATGCTGTGTCGTGAGATCATGGGGGCCTCTTTATCTGCAATTCTTACAATTACAAATGCTTTTTACCTCGCTGAGGAGCTTTTTTTGCTTTTGGGGACTGATTTCCAGTTTGCCGGCTATTAAAGGGTCACTGCATATCTGACGGCAAAGGACTATGCCTTCATTCAATAATATCTCTTTTTGCACCTTATTGATTGATGTAAGTGCCGTAACGGGAATGAACCCTTCGTTTTCTATCATTTCGCGCAGACTGTGACCTTTGGGGTAGTCCCATCCGATCAGGTGCAGGCCTGCGCATTTGCCATAATCAACAGCATCTGATGTAAACCGGGTGTTGGTCACGATCCATCCCTGGAAGCTCAGATTGCTGAATTCGGGAAGTGACTCCCGTTTCCTTACAATATCATTCACCCTTGAATGGATGTATAGCGGTACCCGTACATTGGCGTGCTTGCCCTGGCTGTTATAAAACTTGCACTCAACAAATATCTGTTTACCATTTCCGGTTGCCAACACATCAACTTCATGCTGTACACATTGGCCCTGTGCAATCTGGCCGACCTGGATATCGAAACCGTAATGTTTGATCAGTTGACCAATGAAATGCTCAAAAGGGTAGCCGGTGGGGCCTAGCTCCATTATTGCCTTTTTGAGTCTGTACCGGGCTGCAGAACCCGTCTCTCTTTTTTTCAGCAGACGAAAGGCATTCTTGTATATCTGTTTGGTCGATACGCCATCGTAGAGCCAGTTATTAATTTCATCAACAATTTCACTGATGGTATCTTTATCAGCCCCTACACGTCTGAGAGAGTTTTCAAGCTTTTCCTGTGAAAAGGCTTCTTTTTCGCCCGAAGCTTTCCTGATCATCGTGGATTGTGTCATCTGTTGCAAGTATAAAGGTAAAATTTACGCCAATAATAGGAAAAATTATCTGGTATTGCAATATAAACGGACGAGCCGGTTGTTTATATTCAGGGAAAACAATAATCGAAAGGGGGCGCCTGATTTATGTGCCGGTTAACTGGAATCTGCCTGATTTATGTGCCGGT
>SLRC01000080.1 GCA_007131175.1 Syntrophomonadaceae bacterium | reverse complement strand
ACCGCCATGACCATGGGCACGGGGCTTACCCCGAGTTGTTGAGCTGATAAAATTGCTACCGGATATAATAATACAGCAGTGGCCGTATTGCTGATGAACTGACTGAAAACAGAGGTTACCAGGTAAAGCCCTGCCAGCACCGCGATGGGGCCAACCGTCCCCAGGGTGGAGATTATCCCCTCAGACATATATGCCACACCGCCGGTTTTTTCCAGGGCAGTTGCCATGGGAAGCATGGCAGCGATCAGAATTACTGTCTGCCAGTTTATGGAACGGTAAGCCTGTTCCGTATTGCGTACACAGCGGGTCAGGAGCATGAGCAGGGCTGCGATTACCGTGGTAACAACAACGGGGAGCCATTCAAAAACCATCGCCAGCAGCATCAATAACACAATTATTCCGGCAACAGTGGCAGGAAAATCATTTCCACGATGCGTGGGAGGTTGAGCTGCGTGTCTTATTACAACCAGGTCATTTTTTTCATTGGACAAAAGATCAATATCATCCCATTTACCGTGGACCAGCAAAGCATCACCGTAGATAAGCCGCTCATCAGGGGCGGGCCGCCGCGGTCTTTTGTATTGATGTTTGAGGGCTAATACAGTTAAATTATATTTGTCCCTGAATTGAACATCGGGTACGGAATAGTTATTTAAACGGGAATAGGGGGTCAGGATAACCTCCGCAAGGTTATATTTTTCCAGGCTATAACGTTCCTGACCGGAAGGTTTTAATTTCTGGATGCCCGTTGCTGATACGAAATGGTTTAATGAAGGGGCGTCTGCATAGACGATCAACATATCCTCATCCTGGATAGTGTAACCGGGTCTAACCGTAAACTGGCGGACAGATCTCTTCCGGGAAAACCTGAACAAACCTTCTTCTTCCTTACGGACAACTTCTAACACAGTTAAACCATATTTTGCCGTCCATTGCAATTCTCTAAGGGTTTTACCGGTCATTTTATTGCCCTTTGGCACCTGCAGTGTATGAATATAGGATTTAACCTGGTAGTGTTCCAGCAGAGCTTCAGCATTGAACAACTGACCGGCTGCTCCCGTTTCTATTTCCGGTGGTTTGTCCAGCCAGCGCCTCCCCAAAAACCAGAGGTAAACCGTTCCCATCACTAAGATGATAAGCCCGATCGGTGTAAAAGAAAAAAAAGAAAGACTACCGTAGCCGTAATCAATGAGGTTTTGCCGGGCGAGCAGGTTTGGAGCGGTCCCAATTAAAGATAGGGTGCCACCCATACTGCTGGCAAAAGCCAGGGGCATGAGTAATTTGCCGGGATGGATTTTTATCTGGCGGCTAAGAATCACAACAACGGGGAGCAAAATGGCTACCGTGCCTGTATTGCTCAACAGGGCGCTTAGGACAGCAACCAATACAATCATAAAAATTGTAAGCCTGAATTCGCTGCTGCCAGACCAGTGAACCAAGAGATTACCTGCCTTTTGTGCCAATCCGGTCTGGAATACGCCTTCACCAACGATAAAAAGAGCAGCGATCATTATAACAACGCTGTTGGAAAAACCTGAAAACGTTTCGGGGACCGTTAAAAGTCCGGTCAGTTTAAGGGCGAGCAACGATGTAATGGCAACCAAATCCGGGCGAAATCCGGGAACAAGAAAACAAATGGTTGTCACGGCCAGGATAAGAAAAGCCAGCTGCATTTCTGCTGTCATGATTTGCCTCCACACTGCTGCAAGTTCAATGGTCAGGTTTATAGATCATCCATCTAAATTATTATAACGTGTTTTAGCTGCATTCACAAAAATTTCTTGACATATTCCATCCTGCCGGGCCTGGCAGACCCTATAGTTGAAGATGATAGCAAGGAATCCCTGTTGAGAAGTAGAATATAAACTGTCAAGGCAAGAATAATAGTATTGCAGACGAGACAGTCTTGCAGGAAAGGAAGGGCCGGATCCAATAATGAAATACCTTAAAAAGGACAGCGCTTTTTATGCTTTTTCCCCGGACTTGCCACCTGCCCTCAAAATTGAAGCAGGTGAAGCAGTGGTGATGGAAACAAATGACTGTATCGGTGGGCAGATCAAAAGTGAAGCCGATTCCATGGCAAACGTTGATTTAAACCGGATCAACCCTGTCAGCGGGCCCGTATATATAGAGGGTGCGGAAAGGGGCGATACACTGGCTGTGGATATACACGAGATCAACGTTAAAGACAGGGGAATCATGCTTGCCATCCCTGGCTCAGGCACTCTAGGTGATCTTATCACTGTAGCTAAAACGCGCATAATTCCCATTCGGCAGGGCCGGGTGGAGTTTAACGAAAAAGTGTCATTGCCCCTTAAACCCATGATCGGCGTGATTGGCACAGCTCCTGAAAACGGAGCAGTCCCTGCCGGTGTTCCCGGTGAACATGGAGGGAATATGGACTGTAAAATAATTGCAGCTGGAAGCAGGGTCTACCTGCCTGTCAATTGTCCGGGGGCCTTGCTCGGCATGGGGGATCTGCACGGGGTGATGGGTGACGGAGAAGCGGTAACAACGGCCCTGGAAGTAGCAGGGGAGGTTACGTTCTCTGTAAATATTATTAAGGGAAGGCCTTTTCCTTTGCCGTTCGTGGAAACGGACCACCGGGTTGCGGCCATATACTCTGCCTTAACTTCAGACGAAGCGGTGCGCGGTGCTGTCCGCCACATGGCCAAATACCTTACTGATTACCTGGGGCTGGGGATAAACGAAGTGGGAATGCTAATGAGCATTGCGGGCAATTTAACTTTCTGCCAGGTGGTAAACCCTTTACAAACCGTGCGCATGGAATTTCCCAGGGAGATCCTGCGAAGTTATGGCAAACCGGAATAAAGTATAGCTGTGATAGTCTTTTTCACAACTATAAAATAAGCGCACCAGGATGATAATGCTTCCAGGTGCAATTGTTTTAAGCATTGCAGCAACGGTTACTGCGTTGGATCCATAACTGTGCCGGCAAAAAGGATCTCGTTGGTTTCCCGGTCATGGATGAGAAAAAAGAAAGGCCGGTTCACATCCATGTGGAAAGGATCAAACGGGGCACTCGTGGGCATAATCTCCACCGAGGTGGCAGCAGCAGCTTCCGTTCCCGTTTCATCCACTTCAATAAAGGATTTATGCTTCACTTCACTGATGAACAGCCTGTCCCCTGTATCCCGCACTACCATATCATAAAAGTCAGCCCTGCCCTCATCAAAGGCTATTTCCATGCCCATGGCCCTCAGCACTTCATTTAGCGTATTCTCGTACTCCATACTGAAGCGGGGCAGGAAAAGATTTCCCTGCATCGTCTCAAACTGGCCGCGCCACTCGTTCCATTTATCCCCATCCAGGCCTGCCACAAATTGGGATAGGGACTGCTGCCCATGGGGCAAAAATACATACATGGCCAACCTTTCTGTTTCACCGTACGGCAGCCGGACCGCCTGAAACTCCCCTTCCTTTTCCAGGTAAGCATAGTTATCAGAGCCCCGCATAAACGGAACATCCTCTATTTCCCCTTCCGGACCGTAGAATATCTTTTCCTGCGTCAGATCCGGGTCGAATGGCTCACTCCATTCCCCCAGGAAGTAGACTGCATTGATTAAAAAAAGAATTGAATCGGGATCGATGGGGTATTCAACAATCTCTTCGATGAGCCCGTTGGTGCGGGAGTCCACCCAGCCGTTAATCGTATCCACCGCTTCCCGGGTGCTGAAATCCAGCTCCCGGACCGAGGCATCGTAATAATCTGCATTACGTTCCACAAAATGGGGATTAAATTCCACCCCTTCCCGCATCCAGAGCGAGTTGGCAATATTGAGGATTACCTCCGAATCCGCTTCCTGCAGCTGGTACAAGCGGGCCAGGTTGTTTTCGTTGAACCGGTTAAGCTCCACTCCCCCCACGCCCAACACTTCAGCCATGGCCGCCAAAGTATCGCCCCGGGCTCCGTTATAGGTCATGGCCAGCGCTGTATAGATGCTGGTGGGTGAAATAAATACATTCTCTTCATCGCTCACCAGTTTCTTAAACAACGCAAGCCCAAACTCGTTCGATGCATTGGCCAGCGCCGCATCATAAGCTTCCAGAATCTCCCGGTCCGGCTTGGGGATGTTCATCCCCCTGCCCGTTACTTCCTGATCACAGGCTGCCAGGGAAAGGCCCGTGGCCGCTCCAAGGAAAAGCAACATAAGAACAACTGTCCAGCGTTTCTTCTTCATCTTAAAAATCGCCCCCTTTTAGTCTTCTCTAGAATAGACCCATTTGGGGCACCCTAAGTTCCATAAATAATGCCCTTTTTTATCACCGGTGTGGATTACAAGGTCATCCCCTGTTCCATATCATCAGTGAGCGAAAGGAATAATTTCCAACAAATCCCTCCAAGCGGTTTAGAAGGTGAACGGGTCATACAAAAAGTCTCAGGATCCTAATGCTGCAGCACCTTCTATCCTAACCCAATTATGCAAATATATTTCACCTTACCTTAACAGGCAGGAACAGACCTTGGCAATGTTGAAATATGCTCTGGATAACTATACTATGCAGGTAGCAGCAGCAGCAAATAAAAGGAGGTTTCGTTGATCTAGAAAATATGTCTTAGAAGGAATTGGATTATGCTTAAAAGGGATGTGCACCTTATGCAGGAACTGATCAATACACTTACAGAACTAATCAAATGTCGCGCCTCTAACCGTGAAGGTGCCAATGCTGCTATTGACTATTGTGCTGCACGGCTTAAAAAAAGTGGTGTTTCGGTAAACATTCATGAAAACGCAGGTTACCGCATGCTGAAGGCTGGCAGAGGCAAAGGAACAGGCAAAACAGTAATTTTACACGGGCACGTTGATGTCATACCCGGGGAAGAGATGCAGTTTATTCCCAGGATCGAGGGTGAACGTCTGTATGGTCGGGGCAGTTATGATATGCTGGGGGCTGTGGCGGTAATGCTTCATTTAATGGAACGTTTTGTCCAGTACAGGCAGCACCCCGATGTTCTGTTAATGTTGGTTCCCGACGAGGAAGTGGGTAGTAATTTTGGAACCCCTTTTTTAATTGAACAGGGTTATACAGGTGGTTTTGTGATCAGCGGTGAGCCTACCAACCTGGATATTTCCCTGCAGGCCAAAGGGGTGCTCCATCTGGAAGCAGAGGTAAAGGGTGTTTCCGCCCACGGCAGTCGGCCCTGGTTGGGGGAAAACGCCATTGAAAAAGCAATGTCCATTTATCTAAGTATAAAAGAACTGCCCTTTAACAGGGTGAGCAATGATTATTTCCCGGCGCCATCATTAAATCTGGCCACAATCAACGGAGGAAAAGTTTTCAACCAGGTGCCCGATAGTTGTAGTTTTGGACTGGATATCCGTTATCTGCCCGGACAGAATCCGGAGGAAATTATCGAAGAGATCAAGCGTGTTTCTGAAGATATGAACTTAAAGCGAGTCCAGTATTTCTCCCCGGTTAGTGTGGACCGGCAGCATCCTTTTGTCCAAGCCCTCTTTCATGCAGTGGCAAAATTTTCAAGGGATGGTGCCCGCTTTTTTGGCCAGGATGGTTCAGGAGATACCCGCTTTTTTACCCCTTTGGGAATTCCTGCTGTGGAGTTTGGTCCGTGTGGTGCAGGACACCACGGAAAGGAAGAATTTGTTGTTTTACCATCGCTGCTTGAGTATGAAAAGATCCTGCTGCAGTTTTTTAATGATTATTTGTCTTAATCTGACTTTGAGTAATTAATACTTAACAGGAGGTGTTATGAAGATGCGATTGGCTGGCAAAGTGGCAATTGTTACAGGTGGAGGCTCGGGTAATGGAAGGGGTATTGCCCAAAAATTTGCCGCAGAAGGTGCAAAGGTCGTAATTGGGGACATTAATGAAGGGGGGAGCCAGGAGACCCTTAACCTGCTCAAAGGCAATGGGCACTCCTTCATGCGCACTGATGTGACAAAAAAAGAAGAGGTGGATAATCTTGTGGGGCAGGTTGTGGATAAGTACGGGGGCGTCCACATCCTGGTGAACAACGCAGGGATAGTGGCTTTCACTCCTTTTTTAGAATTGGAAGAGGAAGAATGGGACAGGGTGTTTGATGTAAACCTCAAGGGTCCGTTTTTTTGCTCCCAGGCCGTGGCCAGGGAAATGATCCGTCTGGGTATTCATGGCAGCATCATTAATATCACCTCCGTGGAGGCAATGATTGTTGTTTCCAGTTCAGGTCATTGTCAGCCCCACTACAATGCATCCAAGGGTGGGTTGGAGATGTTAAATAAAGCCATGGCCCTGGAGCTTTCCTCTGCAAAAATACGTGTCAACGCTATCGCACCAGGGGTTGTGGAAACGCCCTTTACAGAAAATGCACTGAAAAATCCCCAGGCCATGTCCTGGATTATGGACAGGGTTCCCCTCAAGCGGGTGGGACAGCCACAGGATATAGGCAATGCGGCCTGCTTCCTTGCTTCCGATGAATCTGATTATATTACGGGAGCAACAATTGTCATTGACGGCGGCTGGGTAATTCAGTAATAATAATAAAAGAAGATATGGAGGATAATGTTTATGGGAAAAATTGACCAGGCAACACTGAAAAAAATGATTAAGGAAAATGAAATTACCACCATTATTATTGCTGCAGCAGATATGCAGGGCAGATTATTTGGTAAAAGATGCTCTGCAAAATATTTCCTTGAGGAAGCGTTAAAAGGGGTTCACACCTGCACCGTGAACCTTATCTGGGACATAGAGCAAAACCTTGGTGAGAACTATATCTTTTCCAACTGGGATACGGGATTTCAGGATATTAAAGCCATCCCGGATCTGAGTACAATGCGCATCTATCCCTGGTTTGAAAAGACAGCAATTGTCCTTGCAGATCTTTATCTTGAGGAAGGGGGAGAGGTGACACTGGGCCCCCGTAATATGCTGCGGCGTCAAATTGATAAAGCAAAAGCGTTGGGCTTTGAGGCAAAAATGGCTTCAGAGTTGGAGTTCTACATGTTAAATGAGACTGCCGACAGCGCCCGGGAAAAAGGTTATGCAAATTTAACCGCCCTTTCCCACAACAGTGCTGATTATTCAATTTATCGCTCCTCCTGCGATGAGTGGATCCTGGGGAAAATGCGCCATTTGTTGGATGATGCCGGCCTGGAGGTTGAATGTACCAAGGCGGAGTGGGGTCACGGACAGGTAGAGCTAAACCTCATGTATACGGAAACTATGGAAATGGCTGACCGGACCGTAATCATGAAAAACGGCATTAAGGAAATTGCGTTCCTCAACAATATCATGGTTACCTTTATGGCTAAATATGAAACGGAGGTTACGGGTAGCAGTTTTCACCTCCATGCCAGCCTCTGGAATGAAAAGGGAGAAAATGTATTAGCTGATACCAGTGATGCATACGGCTTGTCTGAAGTGGGTAAGAATTTCCTTGGTGGTATGATGCAGCTGGCCCCCGAACTGATGTGTTTTTATGCACCTTATGTCAATTCATACAAGCGTCTTGCAGATACGGCTGGAGCACCCAACACCCTTTCCTGGGGATTTGACAACCGGACCCTCTCTTTTCGTGTGGTTGGCTCCGGCCCGAGTAAAAGGGTGGAGAACCGGATTCCCGGCGCTGACGGCAACCCTTACCTTGTCCTTGCCGCTACCCTGGCTTCCGGCCTCTACGGTATAGAAAAGAAAATAGCCCTGCCTGGCCCGCCCGTTCTGAAGAATGCTTCTGCCATGCCCGGTATTACGAAGCTGCCCCGTAACCTCATGGAAGCGGTAACCCTATTTGAAAACAGTAAAACTGTGCGGGAGCTGTTCGGTGATGATGTGGTTGACCATTATACAATTGCCACCCGCAACGAGATTGATGATTTCTTTAAACATGTGACTGACTGGGAAAAACGCCGCTACCTGGAACAGATTTAAGGAGGTGGGCAGATGGGTTCAGGTTATCACGGTAAAATATTGCACGTTGATTTAACAACGGGTAAGAGCCAAATTGAAAACCCAACAGAGCAGTTCTATCGTATTTACCCAGGCGGCGGGGCTTTGGGCGCTTATTACCTCCTCAAGGACGGTGCTTACAAAGTGGACGCCCTGTCTCCCGGTAATACCCTCGTTTTCGCACCCAGTGTGGTTAGCGGTGCCCCCGTTTCAGGTTTGAGCCGTTTTACCGTTACTGCCCGTTCTCCCCTCACCGGTGCAATCGGTGATACCCAGGCGGGAGGCAACTGGGCCGTGGCATTAAAACGTTGCGGGGTTGACGCCCTGGTAATCCGTGGCAAGGCACCGTCTCCTGTCTATCTTTTAATCAGGGACGGGAATGTGACTATAAAGGATGCTGCAAATCTCTGGGGAAGAAAAGTCTCCGAGGCGGAGGCAATGATGCTGGAGGAAACAAAAAACACTGCCGCCGCTGCGGCCCTGATTGGGCCGGGTGGAGAAAACCTTGTCCGTTATGCAGCAATAGTCAATGGCGGCAACCATTTTAACGGGCGGACGGGTATGGGTGCTGTTATGGGATCAAAAAATCTTAAGGGAGTTGTTCTTTCCCCTTCCTTGAAATTGGAGTTTGCCGACCCCGGGAAGCTGATAGAACTTGCCAAGACGGGTGCTGAGCGGGCCCGTATGAGTGATGGAGCTCAGTTTCTGCGTAATCTTGGCACCTCGGGAGCAACAATGCTGCAGAACAGTGCCGGTTGTCTGCCCACCAGGAACTTTGAGAGGGGCGATTTACCCCTTCTGGATGAAGGCTTTGAAGAAGCACTCAATAATGCCAGGGGGAAAAGCGAAACCTGTTACGGCTGTATTGTCCGCTGCAAAAAGAAACTTGCGGGGGGTTATACAGCTTACGGCGGCCTGCCAGAATATGAAACCCTGGCCGCACTGGGAGCATATACAGGGGTAAGTGATTTTGAAAGCTTACTTAAGGCCAACGAGCTTTGCACCGAATATACCCTGGATACCATTTCCACCGGCGGCACTATTGCCCTGGCCATGGAATGCTTTGAAAAAGGAATTATCCCCGGCGAGGATCTGGATGGCCTGGAATTGAAATTTGGCAACGGTGAGGCCATGTTGGAAATAATCGAAGCCATTGCTTTCAGGCGGGGTATTGGTTCTGTCTTGGCAGAGGGTTCTGTGCGGGCTGCAGCCTCATGGGGGAGTGAGGCGGAAAAGCTGGCAGTGGCGGTGAAAGGGTTGGAGGTTCCTGCCCATCTTCCCCAGGTTAAGCATGCCCTGGCCCTTGCTTATGCCCTTAACCCTTTTGGAGCCGATCATGTTTCCAGCGAGCACGATGCCATTTTTGCAAGTGAAAATGAATCGGATCGGGAAATAATGTACGGCCTGGGTCTGTACGAAACCAGGCCAGCCTTTGTGCTGGACTCTGAAAAAGTAAGATTTTTTGCCCAGTCCCACCACTATTACAGTATTCTGGACACCTATAACCTCTGTGCCTTCTGTTTTGGTCTTGGCTGGCTCTATGGCGCTGGGGATATGGTGGATATAGTGAATGCCGCCACCGGGTGGAAAACCACTTTCCTGGAATTGATGCTGACGGGGGAACGGAGGATCAATATGCAGCGGGTTTTTAACCTGCGGGCTGGCATCAGCAGTGATGCGGATACATTGCCGGAAAAAATATTTCATCCCCTCAAGGGCGGTCCCAGTGACGGCGCTTACATTGACCGTGACGTGCTGGCTGCACTTACACGGGAGTATTACGCCCTGGCAGGCTGGGATACTGAAACCGGCTATCCCAAAGGAGCAAAGTTGAAGGAGCTATCCCTGGGCTGGCTCATGGAGGACGAATGATACCCACAATTGGCATTACCACCACTCTGAAAACCGTTGAATACTACAATTATCAGGTAATTTGCACCATCCTGCCCCACTTTTACGTTAATGCCATCATTAAAGGGGGAGGGTTGCCCCTGCTAATTCCTCCTGCATCCGATGTTTCTGTGGAACTGTACCTGGACCGGGTGGATGGGCTTCTGTTCAGTGGTGGTGCAGACATAGATCCCTGCTTTTACGGCCGGGAGAAACATGAAAAAACAAAAACCGAAGATCCTGCGCGGGACAGCTTCGAGTATGAACTGATGGACAGGGCCCTTAAGCGGGACCTGCCCATTTTGGCAATATGCAGGGGCATGCAAATGCTGAACGTGGTGATGGGGGGAGATCTTT
>SLRC01000085.1 GCA_007131175.1 Syntrophomonadaceae bacterium | reverse complement strand
TAGTCGTATTCAGCTCTCTAGCGTTGATGCTTGCTTTTATGTTGACAGCTCGTACCCCCATTTTCCTGATGGTGGCTGTTTCTATCATGGCCCTCGCTTATGGAGGTTTGTACAGTATTTTTCCGTCCGCAGCAGTCAGTATGTTTGGCCAGGCGAATTTCGGCTTAAATTATGGCCTCATTTTTACAGGCCTTGGCGCGGCCGGCATTTTCCCTTATCTGGGTGGAGTTCTCTTTGAGCTCCAGGGACATTACGCTTCAACATATGCCCTGCTGCTCGGAACCACACTCCTAGCCGTTGTGCTCTCACTAAAAATAAAAACCTCACCTTAATTTCCATTTTCCTACTTCCAATTTCTGTGCTTAAGGATAGACAAACCAGAGTTGTAGCGGGCGGCTGCAGCCCCCCGCACGCTATGGCAATAACGTAGAAACAGAACCAAACTACCCAACTGTTTAAGGATAAAGAATCACTTTACCGCATTGGCCTGATTGTACTATCCTGAAAGCGTCCTCATATTCTTCCAGTTTCATTTTATGAGTTATTACTTGTCGGACATCCAGAATACTTTTTAACAGGGCGGATGTTTTATACCAGGTTGCAAATATCTCTCTGCCTGTTATGCCGGCAAGCGTAATTCCCTTAAAGATGACTTCGTTGGTCAAGTCCAGGGATACATTTTCTTCAGGTAAGCCGAGCAACGCTAGCCGGCCACCGTTTTTTACAGTTTGTAGGCCATAATGGAGGCACTGTTCACTTCCACTCATTTCCACCGCAACATCTACTCCGTCGCCCTCGGTATCCAGCAACACTTCTTCAACTGGGTTCTGTCTTAAGGGATTAATTGCTCTGGTTGATCCCATTTGTTCAGCAATGTTTAAGCGGTAATCAATAACGTCCACAGCATATATCTTTGCAGCACCTAACACCCTGGCCACCCCTACGGCAAAAAGACCAATAGACCCGCATCCGGTGACCATGACGGTTTTTCCTCCAATGTCGGATGATGCAGTAGCCAGCACTGCATTACCCACTGGGTCCTGTAAACAGGCGACTTCCGGGGGAATCTGCTGATCGATAGCCCAAAGATTTGTTTCCGGAACACGCACATATTCTGCAAAACAACCGTCAAAATCCACTCCCAGTATAGAGTAATCCCTGCATATATGCCCCTGGCCTGTTCTGCACTGATAACATTGACCGCAGGTTATATGACATTCCATAGTCACATAATCCCCTTCGTACCAGTTCCTTACCGCCGACCCTGTCTTTACAATAATGCCTGACATTTCATGTCCCATAACTACCGGTGATTTCATCCTGGAAACCGCCCATTTATTCCAACTGTAAATATGCAAATCAGTGCCGCAGATAGCTGTGGAGATAACCTTCACAAGAACATCATGGGGACCCAGTTTTGGAATGTCCATAGATACGATTGCAGCTCCCGGACCTGCTTTATGCTTAACCAGTGCATTCATTTTGCTTTGCATCGTCAATCCCTCTGTTATATGTAACGTATTTAATTTATCAACCTTACCATTAATATATCGTGTTGATGTCTGCAATGTGCAAACCTGAGATAGGCTTTTCATTACTTAACAAAAGTTCCTCCCCAAAGAGCAAACGTAAAGGTTTGTTCGGCGTACTTGTCGGGAACCTTCCAACCAAACGGAATGCGGGGCAGATGCCGGTCCGGCGTTTCCACATGTTAGTAACAAATAACCTTTTAAACTGTTCTGCTGGTGCTATTTCACACCCCCCGGAGAAGCAATTACTCCAGGTGGTGTTTATATTGACAACTCCCCCCGTGATGGAGGGGTTTCTATTTTTGATTCAGATTTCCAAAACAAAGAATTATTGTTAAAATATATGGACAAGTTCTGAAGTTAATGTCACAATTGAAATATAAATGAACTGCTTGGATAAGATAATAAAAATTTGAAAAGTTTAAGGAGGTTGCCGCCATGAAACCCAACACCAAACCAAACAAACTAATTAATGAAAAAAGCCCTTACCTGCGGCAGCATGCTTACAACCCGGTGGACTGGTACCCCTGGGGTGATGAGGCCTTTGAGCGGGCTAAAGTGGAGAATAAGCCGGTTTTCCTCTCCATCGGTTATTCCACCTGTCACTGGTGCCATAATATGGCCAGGGAGTCTTTCGAGTCGGATGATGTTGCTGCGTTGCTCAACGAACATTATATTTCCGTGAAGGTAGACCGGGAGGAGCGTCCCGACGTTGATCATGCTTATATGAAAGTCTGCCAGTCCCTGACCGGGCAGGGCGGCTGGCCTCTGACGATCATCATGACGCCGCAGAAAATCCCCTTTTTTGCCGGAACTTATTTCCCGCGGGAGAAAAAATATAACCTGCCTGGCATAAAGGAGATCCTTAATGGGATCGCCCGTGTCTGGGAAGAGCAACGGGAGATGTTGGAAGAGAAAGGCCTGGGTCTGCTTAACGCCCTGCAGGAGATGGAAAGGGGTGAGGCAAACACGGAAGCAATTGAAGGGGGATTGGTGGAAAAGGCCGCAACAGCTTT
>SLRC01000207.1 GCA_007131175.1 Syntrophomonadaceae bacterium | reverse complement strand
TATCAGCATTGCGTAGCGCTTCCTTTGTATTGGAAGTAACCTTCACTGCCAGTCCGCAGTCATTCTTAATATTCTCCGCTACCTTTTCCAGGGGTGGCAAGGTCCTGGCAATAAGGGTAAGATAATTTACCTTGCGGGCCAGAATGCGGGCACATGCGCTGCCAATTGAGCCGCTCGCACCAAGCACCGCTACTTCTGCCTTTTCCAGATCGATCTCCATAAGCTCTGCTGCTTTCTCCGTCCCCTGCAGTGCTGTAGCAACTGTGTAACTGTTACCCGTTGTTACAGCTATATCCAAATTCCTTGCCACCGTAATTCCTGCATCTCCCACTACAGCAGTCATGGCACCAAGCCCGACTATTTTTGCCCCCAATTTCGCCGCTTTGCGTCCAGCTGCAATTACCTTATTTATGGTGATTTCCGGAGGCAGGTCCAGCATTTGCTGCGAAGTAAGTGTTACGCCGTAAAAACATCCCTCTACGCTGTTGTAAGGGGAACTGATACCTGTAATATTGGAGGTAAATATGGGAGGAACTCTTCGCATTATCGCCTGTACCATTTTATCAGGCCAGTATCGCATAAATTTAAATTTGCGAAAGATATCTTCTATATCCAGGGGGTGAATGATAAATGAAAAGTCAACATGTATATTTTTTTTCTTTGCCATAAATGTTCACCTCTTTAAAGTTCCATTACCCGCGGTTTAAAATTCAGTTCGTCCAACAGATGTTCATATTCATCCTGTTTTAACTCCATATTACCACCCTTATATGCCACAAGCATCGCCTCCATGACGTTGGTCCCAAAGGAGCGTCCCCCGATCTCCGGGGTGGTCGTTACCAGATTTTTAACTCCTATCTCCCGTAAAAGCTCCACATCTGCAGCGGTTACCGTATTGGTTATAATCGTCTTGCCTGGCAGCTTTGGCGGCATATAACGTTTAATAAAGTGAAAGTCACCGGCAATTATATCCGCATCCAGGAAAAACCGCGGATAGCGCGGTTTGCTAATTTCCTGCTGCTTCCCCGTGGGATATAGCATTTGAAAGGGAAGAAGGCGGATAATGGGGACAATCAAACGGGCAATAAATGCCAGGGTATGTAATGATTTCAGTGACAGGGGAATATTTAGCACATAAACAAGGTCCCCATAGCGCATATCACAACCGGCCTCCCTCAAACTATGAGCCAGGCCAAAGCGATCCATCGCACTAACAACAAGAACTTTTTTCGAGCCCTGAAGGATAGTCCCTTCGTTCTGCAGGTTGCGCACAACACGTCTTTCCAGCGTATTTTTCAAACCGGACCCATCCACGATAGGCGTTAGCTTTGCCGCTGCAGCAATCTTTTGCCCATCCCTGAGTGTATAGCGGCGATCCACCGCCTGGATATACAAATCAATACCCCCCAGTCCAAAAGCATCCACCTTTCCGTCATATTCACGGATTAGCTCAATCATTTTAGCCATGTTCCCATCAGTTCCGATACGCTGCAAAGTAATTGACTGATCCATCAGTTCCAGTGTGGCTGAATGATTCCTTTTAGCAGAACCAAGGCTGATACTGACTACTTTTTTCAAAAAACCTTCACCTCCCTATACCTGCCCTTCAGGACTATCTCCAATCACCGTTTCAAGGATTTGGGAAAAACGTTGCGGGTCCAGGGTACAGTCCTCAGTTATGGGCGAACTGCCCAATTCCAAAAATATGACCTGGCAGTCCAACAGCGCCTCCGCAATTTTTTGCCATTTCCTCGATCCAATAAACACTACTAAATCAAAGCGCCGCAATAAAGCAATTTTTTCCATTAAATAATCAAAGAAATCCAGTGCGCTTTGACCCTGCACCAACTCCCAACGCTCCTTTTCGCTCATCAGCCAGGTAAACTCCACCCCCCGGCTTGCAGCTATTTTGCTTATTTCATTATGGTTGAGTAAGGGAAAACCGATAACGGCAAGTCTTTTACCCTTGCGTATTTCTCCCAGGGTTTCCAATCGTGAGATAAAGGTGCGGTCAAGGCCAAGACGCCCGGCCACTTCCTGCTGGGAGAAACCCGCAGCTCGCAATTCTAAAATTTGCTTCACTGCGTCCCCAATTATACCCATGCTGATAATTTTTTCTCCAACCCGCACCAGTTCTCCCGGCAATATAATTACGCTCCTTTTTCCTGCATTTAAGGAAGGGTTGTGCACAAGTTTGTGAACAACCCTAATTATAGCAAAGAAGGCTGGAAAAAACAATTATAAAAAGAGCACGTAACAACTCAGGTATTCAGAATTTAGGAGTCAGTATCCAGAATAAATTCAAGCGCAGGCTTTAGATAGGAAAAACATACAGGCTCAAGATTGCCGCGTATTAAGAGTCGCAATTATACAGACACAACCGGATAGTTCAATGCAACTTGACTAGCTTGCCGATCACGAACAGGATCCATTGGAAACTTTTAATCCTTTATTCTGCCCTGAAAATAACTGCCTGGGCAATGTCGCTTCGCATGCACGGTGCCCTTTCGGGGCTGTCAGGCTCAAAAACAGATTATCAGAGGTAGCCTTTGCCGACCCG
>SLRC01000073.1 GCA_007131175.1 Syntrophomonadaceae bacterium | reverse complement strand
TGAAATACTATCAGGTTCCCATGTCCGCTCTGCCCAGGGTCACCGGGTACGGCAGAAGCCTGCTGGATGAACACTTGGAACTGGTGGAAAAACACTTCCCAACCGAGGAAGCGTTGGCTGAGTATCTCGGGCAAAGAGGTGTTAAGTTGGAAAAGATCAATAGTTCGGGAAAATAGAGGTTATCTCCAATAAAGTCTTTTTGATTGTTCAAGCCTGCTTTAATTACCACTCCTGCTTTCATTGCTGCAGTTCATCCCTCATTTTTTCCATACGATCCAGAAGGTCAAGAATAACCGCTGTACCACTGAGATTGACACCAAGGCTGCGGTGCAGGCGTAGTGCTTTATAAGCACGCCCGATGTGATCTGCACGAACCTGTTCTCCTTGTATTTCCACAATACCAAGGTCGGCCATTTTGATCAGTAACTCCGCCGGCAGTTCCACATTTTTCATTTCAACCCAGATGTATTCGTCACAGGATTCGGTATTGAAGCAGAATACTTCAAGTTGGTATTTCTTCATGCCCCATAACCCTCCTTTTCACCCGAAATTTCCGCCAGTTTGCGATATAGTTCTTCTGCTTCCGGCTCTGTTTTTGCGGGAATATCAAGGTTCACCTGCAAGTAAAGATCACCATAACCTCCTCCTTTGCGGGGCATTCCTTTACCCCGAAGGCGCATTCTGTGTCCGTTATGGGTTTGAGGTTGGATCGTTACCCGTACAGACCCTTCCAGCGTAGGGGCCGTAATCTTTCCGCCCAGTACAGCCTGCCAGGGATAAACGGTTACTTTTGCTTCCAAATCATCTCCTTTGAGAGTAAAGAGCGGATGGGGTAAAATCTTTATTTTAAGGTAAAGATCACCTCTCTCGCCACCTGCTTCTGCGTCCCCTCCCTGTCCTTTAAGACGTATTTTTTTGCCATGACGGGCATCACGGGGTACCTTCAACTTGATCGTCTTTGCCGCAGAAGTTTGACCGCTACCCCCACATGCCTGGCAGAAACTACTCCCAAGTTGTCCTGTCCCGCCGCATTTATCGCAAAGATCCTGCATGGAAAACTGCAATTGTTTTTCCCGTTCCTGGTAAATTTCCTCAAGCGTAACTTCCAGCTCCGCTTCCACATCAACCCCGCGCCGCTGCCGCCGTGTTGCTCCCCCGCCTCCGCCTGTAAAGGCACCGCCAAAAATAGACTCAAAAAAGTCGCTGAAACTACCGGCACCCTCTTGCCCGCCAAAACTAAAGGAAAATCCATCAAAATCACCAGAGCCATAAGCTGCCTGGCTCCAACCGTTGCCGGGACGTTGCTGTTGCTGATAGCGCTGGTACGCGTTGAATTCATCGCCGTGTTCCCAGTTGGCACCCAGGCGGTCATAACGGGAACGTTTTTCCTTATCCTTAAGTACTTCGTAAGCTTCATTTATCATCTTAAACTCTTTTTCCGCTTCTTCTTTTTTATCCGGTGACTGAAGATCGGGATGATGTTTTCTTGCTAATTTTCGATATGCGTTACGAATATCTTTTTCAGTTGCATTTCGTTCTAATCCCAGTATTTTGTAATAATCCTGAAATTTAACAGCCATAATATAACCCCCAGGTAAGAATCAAAGTTAAGTAAAAAGTCTTTATAAATCACATTTAAAATTGTTTTTTCGTTCCCAGTCTGTGTACTCTCTTACTCAATTATACGAAATTTTTCCCATCTAGACAAGGGTATGGGATGGCACCACAATAAACTGCAGGATAAGGCAGCCTTGCCGGCGAATACTACTTTAGTGATGCTTTATCATGGGATTTCATTCTAATTGCAACTGGGGGTCTGTGTTTATGACGAATAATGCTGGCAAAAAGAATGTTTACATAACAAGACTTATCCCTGCTCCAGGGGTTGAATATTTACAGGAGCACTGCCAATGCCGCTTTTGGGAACAGGATAATGAGCCTGTTCCACAAGCAGTATTGCTAAAAGAAGTGGCTGATGTATCAGGGCTCTATTGTATGCTGTCAGAACGCATCGATGCTTCGGTAATTGACGCTGCCCCACATCTAGAGGTGATCAGTACCATGTCAGTGGGTTTTGATCATATTGATGTGGATGCAGCGTCTGCACGTGGGATAAGTATTACCCACACACCGGGGGTGCTTACGGAGACAACAGCGGACCTTGCTTTTGCCCTGCTTATGGCCACAAGCCGCAGGTTAATAGAAGCTAACCGGGCTATTTCCAAGGGCCACTGGAAGGCGTGGTCACCTTTGTTTATGGCTGGCCGCGATATATATGGTGCTTCGCTTGGATTAATCGGCCTCGGTCGTATTGGTAAGGCGATGGCACGGCGTGCCCGTGGTTTTGGTATGCGGGTTTACTATTATTCCCGGCAGCGAGATGAAGAGGTAGAGGCAAAGCAGGGTATTAGCTACCTGCCTTTTGATGAGTTGCTTCAATACAGCGACTTTATTTCGTTACATGTACCGGCAACAGGAGAAACATTTCAGTTAATTAGTACACGGGAGTTTAACCTGATGAAACCCACGGCTGTCCTGATTAACACGGCCCGTGGCAGTGTAGTGAATGAAGAAGCCCTTTTTGCTGCATTGGTGTCAGGGCAGATCCGTGCCGCCGGCCTTGATGTTTTTGCAGAAGAACCCATTAGCCCGGACCACCCTTTGCTGGAACTGCCAAATTTGGTTGCCCTTCCACATATTGGCAGTGCCAGCGTGGAGACTCGTAGTAAAATGGCTTATCTAGCTGCTGAAGATATGGTTGAGGTGTTGGCAGGACGCCCCCCCCGTTTTCCAGTACTGAATGCCTGATAACAAAGGAGGCGGCTGTTTCCAGCCGCCCATAATATTTTTACAGTGTATGCTGCAATTTGTGAAATGCTATTTAGCATCCAGCACATGCCTGCGCCCCAGGCGGGCGGCCAGGATTACGGGATCATAGACGGGGGAGAAAGGAGGAGCATATGCAAGGTCCAGCCTGAATGCTTCTGCCAACGTCATTTTTTGTTGAATTAGCAGTGCGAAAGTATCGATTCGTTTAACACCGTCAAGTGGCCCGGCCAGCTGGGCACCAAGAAAGCGCCCGTCATCCTTGCTGATTACGATCACATTGTAAAGTTCTTCGCCTCCTGGGTAATAGCGGGGTCTGTTGCTTGTGCTGAAGGTATATTTAACAGCATTATAGCCGGCTTTAGATGCTGCCTTTTCTGTTAATCCCGTGCGGGCAATTCCCATGTCCGAAAACTTGGTGACAGCTGTTTCCCCGATACCGGGAAATTCCTCATTGTCACCTGCTATATTTGACCCGGCAATGTATCCCTCTTTATTTGCCCTCGGGGCAAGAGGGACGTAAGCCGGTTGACCCGTAATAATACTGGTGGTCTCAGCGCAGTCCCCGGCAGCGTAAATATATGGGTAATTAGTTTGCAAGTGCTTGTTTACGGATACGGCATCTTTTATCCCCAACCCAATACCGCTATCCTTTAGGAAAGCCGTATTGGGTTCCACACCCGTTGCAATAAGGACAAAGTCAAAAGTCAAGTTGCCGCTGTCTGTTTTAACGACTACTTCCTTGCCTGATTCAGACACTTCTTTCACGGCTAGATTAAGATCTAAGACGATTCCTTCTTCCTTCATCTTTTCTAAAATCATGGCAGATATTTCCGGTTCAAAGGTTTTGGCAAGTTGATCACGCCGGTGCACCAGATGCGTCTCCAAACCCCTTGCCAAAAAAGCTTCCAACATTTCCACGGCGATGTATCCACCACCAATTACCCCGCAGCGCTGCGGCTTTTGTTTATCCAACAAAGCAGAGATGGTTAACATGTCATCGAGGCTTTTAAGGGTGAAAATACGCTTAAATAGGGGGGACTTAATATTAATTCCCCTCGTGGAGGGGATGGCCCCTGTGGCAAGCAAAAGATAATCGAAATTCATCGTTTCATTATTTGTCCCATCAGTGACAGTGATTTCCCTGTTTTCGGGATCTACTTTCAGCACCTTGTGGTGCAGGCGTAGATCAATTTTTCGGTCATTTATCACTGTTTCAGGGGAAAGCTCCAGCAGATCCTTAAAATCCTTTACAATTCCTTCTAAAAAGTAAGGCATACCACAACTGGCATAGGAGATATAACCCCCTTTTTCGTAAACAATCACTTTCCATTGCGGTTGTAGCTTTTTTACCTGGCTCGCTGCACTTAAACCGGCCCCATTACCTCCCACAATAATAACGGTCTTGGACATAGGTTCCACCTCATTTACAGGTTTACTTCTCAGTGTTTTTATTATCTGAGATAAATTATACCATTCAGCAATTTAATGTAAAGTGATAATATAAAGCATTTAAGGTGTCTTGGGAATAGTTGACAATTATAAGTATGAAAGATATGATTGATAATAATTGAAGATTAAATTAAGTATAGGGAGGCGGTAGAATGTTTTCAGAAAAACTTTTAAATGAATTAAATGAACAAATCAAGTACGAGCTTTACTCAGCAAATTATTATCTGGCCATGGCGGCATATTGCGCTGCAGAAGGGATGGACGGCTTTGCCAATTTCTTTGTTGTGCAGGCCGAGGAGGAGCGTTTTCATGCAATGAAGTTTTTCCATTTCATAAACGAGATGGGTGGACGGGCACAAATACGCGGGCTGGATGAACCGAAAAACGAGTATAATTCCTTGGAGGAAATATTTACCCTATCCCTAAATCATGAGAAATTCGTAACCGGACGTATTTATTTCCTCATGGATATGGCCCAGGATGAACGTGAACACGCCACAATCAGCTTTTTGAATTGGTTTATTGATGAGCAGGTGGAAGAAGAAGCGAGCATGTCTGATCTTTTGCACAAGGTGAAAATGCTTGGCAGTCAGGGTCAGGGTATTTTTATGCTGGATAGGGAGCTGGCTCAACGGTCGTTTACTCCCCCGGCAAAATAATTTATTCCATAATATAAAATTAAATTCCATAATATATTGACAGGAAAGTAGCACCATGCTATTATTTAGCTACCGAAGGGTATTATGCCAAGGGTAGCTATTCTTTTATCCTAAAATAAAGGGAGCATATGAAAGCTTCGTTAAATAATATCAATATGCGGAATCAAATTCCATAATGTTGGGGCAAAGGAGCCCGGTAGATGCTGTTAAACGGCAGTATTCGACCGGGTTTTTTAATAAAATAAAAGAGGTGTTAAAAATGTGCGGTATTGCCGGTTTAATCAGCCAAAAAAGAACGAGGGAAAACGGAACGCGGATAAAAAAAGGCATCCTCTTACAGAATGACCGGGGCAATGGACTTGGGGCCGGCTATGCCGCTTATGGTATCTATCCCCAGTATGCTGATCTTTACGCTCTGCATCTCATGTCCGGGGATGCTCAGAGTTTAAATGAAGCTCAGAGCTTTTTGGAAGAACATTTTTTTATCCATGCTGCCGAAAATATTCCTGTTTGGAGCCAAATTATTGCAGATCATCCCTTGCTGTACCGTTACTTCGTGGAGCCGCGTATTCACCTATTGGAACAAACGATTTGCGAAAGCGCCGATGATTATACTATTGGAAAAGTGATGGAATTAAACAGTAAGTTAGAGCACGTTTTTATATTTTCCAGCGGAAAGAATATGGGTGTTTTCAAAGGGGTGGGGACACCGGGGGATATTTACGATTTTTATCTTCTTGATAATTATGAAGGTTATTGTTGGCTTGCGCACAACCGCTTCCCCACAAACACTCCTGGCTGGTGGGGTGGTGCTCATCCTTTCAATCTTCTTTCCTATTCCATCGTACATAATGGCGAAATTTCTTCATATGGGATTAACCGCCGTTACCTGGAAGGGTTTGGATATGTATGCCGTATGCAAACTGACAGTGAGGTGGTTGCTTACCTGTTGGATCTGCTGATTCGCCGTCATCGCCTTTCCATAGAGCAGACTACAAATGTTTTGGCTCCACCTTACTGGTCCTATGCTGAGGGCATGACCAAGACCACTGTTCGGGATAACCTTATAGCCCTGAAGATAATTTATGAGTCAGCCATGCTTAACGGCCCCTTTGCCATCCTGGCTGCTTGTACGGAAGGATTGTTCAGTATTACGGATAACACTAAGCTTCGGCCCATGACCGTTGGTCAGGCAGGAGAATACAGTTACTTTGCCAGTGAAGTTTCCGCCCTCTTTGAAATGGAGGAGAATCTTGATGGGGTGACCACGCCCCGGGCAGGACAGCCTTGTATCGTACGCCTGGAAGAAGAAACGGCTTCTGATTACCTGGAAGCAGCCATGCAATGAAAGGAGCATATAAAGAACTATGCAAAATGTCATTACAATACCGGGGCTTCGTTCCCGTTTCCGTCCACGTTTTGACCGGGAATATTGTGACGGTTGTGGACAGTGTGCTGAAGAATGCTCCTTTAATGAAATAAGGATGGATACTCGTGCAGGTAAGAAAATCCCTGTTGCCAACGGCAGGGCCTGTGGGGCCTGTCATCGCTGTGAACTAACCTGCCCCAGGGGGGCTATTTGTATCACAGCGGAACAGATGGCCCTGCGTCCGCATGGAATCTGGCAAAGCGATACGGTAAACCGCATCCATCTGCAGGCTGCGTCCGGTGCTGTGGCTCTCACCGGCCTAGGAGCTGACACCGGTATACCGGTATATTTTGACCAAATCCTGTTCAACGCCTGCCAGGTAACCAACCCCTCCATCGACCCCCAACGGGAGGTAATGGAAACGGTAACGCATCTGGGGCGTAAGGCACGTTCATTAAATGAATTGGAGGCATTGACCAGCGACCGCCGTTCCCTCATACGTTTAAATACTCCTCTGGTTTTTGCCCCCATGTCTTATGGGAGTATTAATCTCAATTTACAACTGGCCATGGCCCGTGTTGCCCAAAAGAAAGGACTGCTTTGGTACTCCGGTGAGGGAGGGTTGCACCAGGATCTATATCCTTATAGCGATTGTGTGGTGCTACAGGTTGCCTCCGGACGTTTTGGGGTAAGTCATGAGTATTTACAAATGGGGCGAGCATACCAGATTAAAATTGGGCAAGGTGCTAAACCGGGAATTGGCGGACATCTTCCGGGAGAAAAAGTGCTGCCCGGTATTTCGGAAACAAGGATGATCCCCCTTGGAAGTGATGCCATTTCACCAGCACCGCAGCATGATATCTATTCGATTGAGGATTTGCGCCTCCTTATTTATGGTATAAAAGAGGCAAGTGGCTATAAACCCGTTTGTGTGAAGATTGCTGCGGTACACAATGTTGCGGCAATCGCAAGCGGGATTGTGCGAGCCGGAGCGGATATGCTCTACCTGGATGGTTACCGGGGTGGTAGCGGAGCCACTCCTGCAGTAGTGCGGGATAACGTGGGGATTCCCCTGGAACTGGCCCTTGCAGCCGTTGATCAGCGCCTGAGGGATGAACGGATCAGGCACCAGGCTTCCATCATAGCTGCCGGTGGAATTCGTAACAGTGGCGACGTCATGAAAGCCATTGCCCTGGGTGCTGATGCGGTGGCTGTGGGATCAGCGTGCCTGTTAGCATGTGGCTGTCACGTTTGTCAGCGCTGTAACAGTGGTAAATGTCCCTGGGGAATCACAACTAACGATGCCAGGCTGGCAACAAGACTTGACCCTGTCTGGGCTGAAGAACGGCTTACCAACCTGGTGGAGGGATGGCACCACGAGATGCAGGAAATTATGGGTCTTAACGGGATTTATGATATGGGTTCCTTCCGGGGAAACCGTCTAATATTGAGGGGGGTGGGACTCAGTGACCGGGAATTATCAGTGCTGGGAATCATACATGCTGGTGAATAAAAATGCTGAAAACAAAAAAGAAAAGTGTACGGTTATTGATGCCCATAATATCCCCTACCAGGAGTTGAATACACAGGTTCGAATATTGGCCCAGGCTGGTGAACGGCACATTATATTGGAAGGGGTTCGGGGACAACGTTATTTGGGAAGTGGGCTTAACTTTCCCGGACTGCTGCTGCAGGTCAAAGGGATTCCCGGTGAAGACCTTGGGTTTAACCTGAGTGGCCCCACCATTGAGGTTTTTGGCCATGCTCAAAATGCTGTGGCAAATACCATGGACAGTGGACGCATCATTGTACATGGTTTGGGTGGGGATGCTCTTGCTTATGGTATGCGTGGTGGGGAACTTTATGTGCGTGACGATGTGGGTTACAGAGTGGGGATACATATGAAGGAGTATGGTAGCAAAAAACCCGTAATGGTTGTTGGCGGTACAGCAGGCGACTATTTGGGGGAGTACATGGCCGGGGGAATTATTATACTTCTTAACCGGCACAATATGCAGGATATGGTGGCCGGTAACGCTGCCCGCACTCTCGCCACGGGAATTCACGGTGGAGCAGTTTATTTATTTGCTTATGACGTACCGGATACACTGCTTGGAATCGGGGCAAAGCAATCGGCGGTCAGCAGCTTGGAAATTGAAACGATAGAACATCATGTGCGTGAGTTTTGTAAGTATTTTGCCTTTGACGCAGAACCATTACTTGAGCGGGAAATATCAAAAATCGTTCCGGAAGGCAGCCGACCCTTTGCTTCTATCTATGCTCCTTCCTATCCTTTTGATACACGCCTAAAGCCGCAACATGTGCAACGCTCTTCTCCGTGTGAAACAGCTTGTCCTGCCGGGGTTCCCACAGGCCGGTTTTTGCGTTTGCTGCGTCACGGGGAGATGGAAAAGGCAATTGCCCTGATTGACGAAGTAACACCTCTACGTTACAGTTGCTGTGGTTTTATTTGTCCCCATCTCTGCATGCAACATTGTACCAGAAAAAAAGTTGATTTTTCTGTCCGCACGGTGGAGCTGGCCCGCCGCTTCAAAGGGAGATCGATTACACCCCCACCCCGTCTGCACGAAGAAGAGATTGCCCTTATTGGTGCAGGGCCAGCCGGTCTGAGTGCGGCATATCAACTGGTGCGCTTGGGATACGGGGTAACTGTTTTTGACGAGGCAGAAAAGCCGGGAGGCAAGCTCTACCAGGTAATTTCACGCAAGCGTCTTCCCCTTAATGATTTGGAACATGATCTGAAGCGTATCGCGGAGATGGGAGTAAGATTTGTGATGAATACGACCGTTGATGCAGCTTTACTTAAACAAATATTGGATGAGTACAATCACTTGATTGTTGCCGTGGGAGCGCATCAGCCAATTCTTCCTCCAGTGAAGGGCCAGGAATATTTGCAGGGGGGACTGGATTTTCTTAAAGAGTACAACCGCAAGCTTGCTGCAGGCGAAACTCTTTCCGTCAATATGGGCCCGAAGGTGGTTGTGGGAGGTGGTGATGCGGCAGTGGATGGCATTGATGCTTTGCTCGAAATGGGCGTGAACCCTTCTGCGATAACTGTAATTGATGTTAAAAAGCCTTCCGCTGATCCTGGTGAAAGGAGGCACCTCGAAGGGCAGGGTGTCCGTTTTCGCTACCCTCTGTTCCTCCAGGGAGCTACAGCAGAAGGGATTTACGTTGACGATGGACTGGGGAATGGGGAGTTTATACCCGCCGACAGTGTACTTGTATTCATCAATGAACGACCTGTGTTAGATTTTTTACCCTCGGCTTTGCATAAGGAAGTAGACCAGCGTGGTTTTTACAGTAGTGATGAGAAAGGTTCTTTTTGCACCACTGATCCACGTATAAGCGTAGTGGGTGATTTGCAGGGCCAGGGATTGGTAACCACGAATGTGGGGCGGGGGCGCCGGTGCGCCCTGGAATTAGATGCCCGGCTGCGGGAGCGTGTGTATTTACCGGAGATGAAAGAACCGCAGGATGAGGCGTGTCTTCATCCCGCAAGGGCTGTCCCCGTAGATGAGGCAGATGTGGAAATTGACGAAGAATATGATCGCTGCCTCCATTGCGGTATCTGCGTGGAGTGTGATGAATGTGTAAATTCCTGCCCCCGCGAAGCCCTTACCCGTCATGGGGATGAGTTTTCCGTTGATCTTTCACAATGTGGCGGTTGTGGTACCTGTGCAGCCAGCTGCTTGGGGGGAGTTATCAGGATGGTTGCTAAGTAAGTTGGAAAAAAGGGATAATAAGGGGCAGACACAACAGCCAGGATCTAAATGCGACAACGAGAACCGTCCCCTGTCGCAAAGGAGTGTGGAAGCTATTGAGAATAGCAGCGGCACAACTTAATCCCACCGTGGGTGATTTAAGGGGTAATGTGGAAAAAATTGTAACTGTAATTGAAACGGTCAGGAACAAGGGCGTTGATCTGGTTGTTTTTCCGGAAATGGCCCTCACCGGTTATCCGCCCCGGGATCTTTTGCTCTACAG
>SLRC01000205.1 GCA_007131175.1 Syntrophomonadaceae bacterium | reverse complement strand
GTATCTGCAAAAAAAAGCACCGAAAATTTTTTGTTTTCGGGGGACTTATATAGAGGAAAATTAATCTCATCTGGTATCTGAACATCTGATTTACCGGTTCCGTCATAGAGAAAATAATGCTGGGGTACGTTGTCATCATTAAGGGGGACTGCATAGCCTGATGGTTTAACCACAAAGACACCGGGTCCGTCACCCTTTGGAAGCTCCCAATAACCGTCTGCATTTGTTTGAACAACCTGTTCCCCGTTGGAAACGGATATTGCTTTAATACCTTGTTCCCCAGGATCCAGTATCCCGTTTTTATTTTCATCCAGAAAAACTGTTCCTTTAACAAAATCACTATATGCAAGGGCAGCACCGTAGCCCAAAGAGAATAACAGCAATAGACAGGCTATCCGTTTCATAATAATTAATTTTAGTAATCGTACTTATTATCTTTATTTTTAATGTAGCAGTGCATTTGTATTCAGTATTTCACTTTCATGAATGTCACATCAGCGCTTTTTTGCTAAAAGAGAAAGACACTGCATGTGAGATCTACCGCAGGTCAAACCCGCGACATTCATTGTATTTTGTAAAAATAACGAATTTAACAATTCTATATATAACGTATCTAAAAAGGGTCAAAGTATTTGTAAAAGAACCATTACGGATCTAATAATAAAAAGGGGACAGTGATTTTACAAATCCTGTCCCCTTTTGAAAATTAAAATCCAATTATTCTAAATAACTATTGAAGCAATTTTATTGGATTAGCCAAACCCTGGACCATGCACTATCATCGCCATCGCCGGCGGTGAAAGCTGTTTGAACCAAAGTTGAGCTGGCTGCCTGCCAGTTCTGGAAATTTCTTGATATTTCATCGGTGGGATACTGGAAACGCAAAGGCATAGCCTGGCGTGCACCATTTGGTCCTACTGTAAGGTCAGGTAACCCGGTCCTTCTCCAATCCAGCCATGATTCATGAGCAACATTGAAGTTGGCGATCCATTTCTGTTCCATGATCTGCTCAAGTGAACCATCATATGCTACGCCTGGTTCGGCAATGTAATCATCATATTGACCACCTACCTGCCAGTAGTCCAATGATGCCTGAATACCATTTTCATACCATTGCTGCTGGGTTCCTCCTCCTACATTCCAGCCTTTTTGGGCTGCTTCGGCAAGAATAAAGCTTACCTCAGCATAGGTAATTAACCTGGCCTGCAAAAGTTCCCCTGCCGGACCCTGGAACATATCAGCAAGTGCAGAGTTGTGAGGATTAGCACCACCCTGAATCGGGGCAGGGTTAAGGTTCCAGTTGGCAATATCACCGCGGGTATAGGCAATAGGTGCACCAACGAAGACATTGGTATCGACAATCACTCTGTTAGCAATCGCATCATCAACCCAGGTATCCGGGTTATAAACCACCATGTTATTGGCTGCCATATGATCGGGGCGAAGATATCTTACGCCATCGACAACCACATCGCCTTCAGGGTAATCTTCAGAAACCTGGATCTGCACTCTAACGGGGTTAAACCAAACAGCCATCCTTGGATCATTATGCTCCTGGAGAGCATCTCTTATACCGGCACACATCTGTATTCTTTCAAAACCACTCCGGCTTGCATCAAAAGCAACACTTACAGGCCAGGAGTTTTCACGGCTTGCACCAACATAATTCATAGCTGCCTCATCACTATTTGATGTGAAAATCGGAAATTGTGAAGGATTTCCCATTATTTCCTCAATACCGTTTTGAGCAAAAGTTGGCAATTTATCTGACAACCGCATATAATACCTGAGCATTAAAGAGTTGGCAAATTTCCTCCAGAGCGCAGGGTCCCCGTTATACAATACATCGGCAGATGCACTGATACCCTCATATTGCCCCCTGGGTTTTGAGAGCAATGTATTGGCATTTTTAAGCTCTTCGATTATCCCACGGTATATTGTCTCTTCATCATCGTATGGAGGGAAGTAATCTGTCTGATCTCCACCGGTGGCGTTAAGGGCATAGGTATATGGTGCGGGGCCCCAGGAATCTGCAATGTAACCAAATGTCCAGGCCCTGACAACATAACCAACGCCCTGATGAAATTCCATTCCCATCTGTTCTGATCTTGAAATAAGGTGATTGGCATTTCTAAGGACATTATAACGACCGGACCAGCCCTTAGCTGTTGTCCACTCGTAATCATAACCTCCGGCACCCCAACCGGACTTCTGAATATATTGCATCACACCGGCCTGATCACCCTGGTAATTATCATCTAAATAATGATCAGCGATTCCAACAATTATTGTTGGCATAATAAGATTCGGATTAACTACCGAAGGGTCAACCCCGTTAGGATTTACATTTAGCTCTGTCAGATGCTCGTCGCAAGAAACGAATGCAATAACAGCTAAAATCAAAAATATTTTATTAAGTGTTTTCATAAATTTCATGATTTAAAAAGTTAGATTTAACCTTACGCCGACAGGAATCACCCATGGGTTTACGTTATAAAACTCTACCCCCTGGAGGAAAGAGCTTCCGCTCAGCTGAAAGGCTGTCTCGGGATCAACATTGATACCGGCTTTTGTCCAAAG
>SLRC01000083.1 GCA_007131175.1 Syntrophomonadaceae bacterium | reverse complement strand
TAAAATGTGTGCCGGGTCGGCAAAGGCTTCTTCTGATAATCTATTTTTGAGCCTGACAGCCCCGAAAGGGCACCCTGCATGTGAAGCTACATTGTTCAGGTAGTTATTTTCAGGGTAGTTACCTCTTATGCCCCATTGATCAGGAAGGATCTTTTAAAGGGATTTTGAATACTTTTAGCTAAGGAGTTGAGTTTATGGCCGGGTTTAATGTGGCTATCGTCGGTGTAACCGGTATGGTGGGTCAGACTTTTATAAAAGTTTTGCAGGAGCGTGGTTTTCCCGTAAAGGGATGGAAAATGCTCGCTTCTGCCCGTTCCTCAGACAAAAAAGTGGTGGTTGGCGGTCAACAGTACGGAATTGAAGAAGCCCGTCCCGAATCTTTTGCGGGAGTGGATTTTGCTTTCTTTAGTGCCGGAGGGGATATCAGTGAAGCGTTGGCTCCTGAAGCAGTAAAGCAGGGGGCAATTGTTGTAGATAACAGCAGCGCTTTTCGCATGGATCCCCAGGTTCCCCTCGTGGTACCTGAAGTTAATCCCGATGCCGCACATCGCCATCAAGGGCTCATTGCCAATCCGAATTGTTCCACTATCCAAATGGTCGTTGCTTTGCAACCGCTGCACCAGGCAGCTGGTTTAAAGCGAGTAGTGGTATCCACTTATCAGTCTGTCTCCGGGGCGGGGAAAGAGGCTGTGGATGAAGTAAAGATGCAAAGCGAGGCTATTTTAGCAGGCAGGGAATTTTTGAAAGAGCGCATTCCTTACAAAGGAGCATCCCGTCACCATCAAATCGCATTTAACATGGTTCCCCATATCGATATCTTTGAAGAAGATGATTATACGAAGGAAGAAATGAAAATGATCCGCGAAACAAGGAAAATTATGGAACTTCCGGCCCTGCCAATTACAGCCACAACGGTGCGCGTCCCTGTATTAAACGGTCACTGTGAATCGGTAAATGTGGAATTGAACAACGGGTTGTCACCACAGCAGGCCCGGCGCCTTTTTGAAGATTTTCCCGGTGTAGTGGTGATGGATGACCCTGAAGCAATGCTTTATCCCATGCCGGTTTTTGCTGATGGTAAGGACGAGGTTTTTGTGGGCCGTATCCGTTATGACCGTTCTGTTCCTTATGGCCTTAATATGTGGGTGGTAGCCGATAACATCAGAAAGGGCGCAGCGACTAATTCTATCCAGATTGCTGAACTGCTTATTTAAAATAACCTTAACCTGTATGTTGCACCTGGCGTGGGCCTGCGCTTTAATTTATTCTGGATACTGACTCCTTATTTCTGAATACCTGGATTGTTACAAATTTCTGCACTAAACCGGCAGCCTGATTGCATATCTATAATTGTAGTATTTGGGGGAGAGGGTAAATGTTGAAAATAATGGTGCAAAAATACGGTGGAACCTCTGTTTCCACCCCGGATAAGCGGGTCTTTGTTGCCCGAAGGGTAAACGAAGCGATACAGCAAGGGTATCGTGTGGCTGTTGTTGTTTCCGCCATGGGCCGTGATGGCGATCCTTACGCCACAGATACACTGAAAGCATTGCCTTTACATGAGTACGGTGAAGTATCCCTGCGGGAACTGGATCTGATCATGTCGTGCGGGGAGATAATCTCTGCTGTGGTAATGGCTGCAACTTTGAGCAGGGAGGGAATTACTGCCTGCGCTTTAAGTGGCGCACAGGCCGGTTTGGTTACGGACGGTTGTTACGGTGAGGCCGAGGTGGTTGATTGCCGGCCGGAAAAAGTGATGGGAATGCTTGAGCAAGGCATTGTCCCAGTGGTGGCAGGATTTCAGGGTGTTGATTCCGGTGGTGAATTAAACACCATGGGCAGGGGCGGGAGCGATACTACCGCTGTTATTTTGGGAGCGGCACTGCATGCAGAAAAAGTGGAGATATATACTGATGTTTCGGGGATCATGACAGCAGATCCGCGCATCTTTAAAGAAGCACGGGTTATTCAACAGATTACCTATGGGGAAGTATGTCAGCTTGCTTACGAGGGCGCAAGGGTGATTCATCCCCGTGCTGTTGAAGTTGCCATGCGCAATAACGTAAATGTTGTGGTCAGGAACCCGGAGGATGATGGGCCGGGAACACTGATTGCGGGGGAACACTTAATGAGGGAAGGGACTTTCAGTACACGGGGGCGCCGTGCTGTTACGGGTATTGCCCATACCACCGGACTGGTTCAATTTTTCATCCGCTTTCCCGAACCTAATCCTTTACGGGAGCTGGAAATTTTTCAGCGGATTGGCGAGGCGGGTATAAATATCGATTTGATCAGTGTTTTTCCCCTGGTAAAAGCCTTTACTGTAAAAGGTGAGCATAGCTTAAAGGTTGAGGATATACTAAAAGGGCTGGACGTTTCCTATAACCTTAACCAGGATTGCGCCAAGATTTCTGTGGTCGGTGTGGGGATGCATGGCATTCCCGGGGTTATGGCACGGGTGGTGGAATCACTGCATGCCCAGGGAATTAAAATTAAACAGACAGGGGATTCTAACATTACCATTTCTTTGCTCATTGGACAGCAGGATCTGGCCAAAGCGGTAAAAACACTTCACGAAAGCTTCCACCTAAATGTTGCACAGTAAACGCAGGCCATATTTATTAAATTCTGTTAACAAATTAAGAGGAATTTATTAACCTTTGCCGAATATAACAATACTGTTTTTCCATATATGGGATGTGATTTGATGCGGCGGGATTTGATCTTAACATTTTTTCTTGCATTTATCTTGATTGGGATGGGGTTCATGTTGGGGAACTTTTATGCTGTCAGCGGGGATTTACACCAGGGAAAAACCTTAACCTTTGCAGCACCTTCCACGTCTACAGCAATGGAAAGTGCCTCTCCTTCTTTTACAACAGGCATATTGCTTGATGCTGTCTGGAAACAGGAAGCAAGTGAGGAAACTATTTTTCCAATCTGTGTAGGGTCTCTCCACTTGGATAAACTGACCACCGGCCCGGAAGCATTGGAGCATGCCCTGCGCATACACGGTGATGATGCTCCTTTTGACGGGGTTTATATCCCTTCCTACAGCGGTGGGGAAGAGCGGGTTACAGTCTGGATTTTTGAAATTCACTCCGTTTATGACGCAGCAGTCCATTTGAAAAAAATCAATGATCACATTTATGCAAACCATGACCCGGGTACTTATGGTTCCTTTTACCTGCAGGATGTACAAGTTTTTCATCTTAATATCAGTAATGAAAATAATTACTACTATCGTAAACACAACAAAATTTACTGGATTTCCATGGTTACCAATGATCCCATTCCCCTCTTTTTACGTTTCTACGAGCATTTCTGACAACACAGGATACAAGAAAAGAAGTTAATGAGCTATGCTGCCCTTCTGGAAAGGGATGAAATATTGTCATGTTTAAACGAGTGCCAGTACCAGAAGGCATTTATCCCCCTTTTTTCTCCCGTTACTTGGAGCAGGAAGCCGGGATTGTCAATTTTTTTAATGGTAAATTCAGGGAAGAAGAAAGCTACATAAGAAGAGCCTATTATTTACAAGAGCGCTCTTTTCCACAGGAAGTACGAGAATTGCTAGTGGAACTCAATCGTAACCTTATGGTGCAGCCTCAAGGTGATTGGGAAGAAAAGGTGCGGGATCGGCGCACCCTTTTTGTAATTACAGGGCAACAGCCAGGTCTGTTTGCCGGGCCCCTCCTTGTTCTCTATAAAGGCCTTACTGCCGTTAAACTGGCCCGTCGCCTAGAAGAGCTTATGCAAGTACCTGTACAACCCCTTTTTTGGGTGGCTACTGAAGACCATAATGTAGCACCCCTGATGCGCACTTTTGTACCATCACCAGACGGGGACATAGGTCTTATCCGCACCCCTTGTTCCACTAACGGGCTTCCGGCAGGGCTGGTTTACCTTGATGATGGGGCTGTTGCAGATACTTTGCATCAACTTTATTCCACGAGTGGTGCTGGAAGACATTATGATGAAGTGTTGGCCTGGTTGTCGTCCGCGGCAAACGGGGGCAAGAATAACCTTGCTGGCTGGTTTATGCAAATCATGTCCCGTCTTTGTGCTGCCGAAGGACTGATTCTATTTGATCCAATGCAGGCTGCTGCCCGCAACCTCTATACTGCCCCTTTACTGCAAACATTGGAATGTTCTTCTAAGGCACACAACTCTATTGCCATGGCTGAGGCAGCCCTGAAGGATGCCGCCTTTCCGTTGCAGGTGCAGCGCCGGGGGCGGGAATCTTTTATTATGATAACCTGGGAGGACAGGAGGTACCCATTGTTACGGGAAGGAGAACATTATTATACGCCGAAGGGTGAACTATCTCTCAGTCGCAGCGAACTGCTTACTTTAATTGTGGAGCAACCCTCTATTTTCAGCCCTGGCGTTTTACTCAGGCCTCTTTTCCAGGATACCCTTTTCCCCACACTGGCTTATGTGGCAGGGCCGGGTGAGTTGGCCTATTTTGCTCAAATTAAGAATCTTTATGCAATGTTTCATATGGAAATGCCCATTTTATACCCACGTATGGGGGTTACCTTATTGGAACCATCGCTAAAAAAAATAGTATCGGAGCATCATATTAACCTGGATACCCTCTTAACTGATCTTTCAAAAAACGCACGGAAACAGGGAGGGTGGAACACCTTGCATCTGCAACTGCTGTGCAATAATTTATGGCCCCGCTTCAGCCCGCAGGAGCGGGTTTTTAATATAGTTCCGTATTTGATTGCTTATGGATTTTCTTTTTGGAATGATTTTTGTGAGAAATTTGAAGGGTTTCCCGGGCATTATTTTTATTGCTGGAAAAGGGGGGTATAGCCCGTGCTTGATCTGCTCGCTTTTGGCGCTCATCCAGACGATGTGGAGGCAGGAGTCGGTGGAATACTGGCTTCCCACGTGAAGAAGGGTTATTCCTGCGGTATTATTGATCTCACTGCCGGAGAGATGGCCAGCAATGGGACTGTTCCACAACGCCAGGCGGAAGCCCGGAAGGCTGCACGGGCACTTAATTGCACGGTAAGGGAATGCCTCAACCTGCCGGATGCAGCCTTAATCCCTGAACAGCAGGCAGTTTATACTGTGACCGCTGCTTTAAGACGTTTGCGCCCTAAGATAGTTTTGGCTCCACATTTTAATGGTGATCGTCATCCTGATCACAATGCAGCCGGAGAACTTCTGCGCCGTGCCCTTTACCTTTCAGGGCTGAGGCGTCTGCCTGTAAAAGGTGAACCGTTTCGTCCAGAACATCTGTACTTTTACCTTCTCTCAGTGGAACTTACACCTGATGCAATCGTGGATATTTCCCCGGTATACCAACTCAAGGAGAAAGCATTGGACGCCCACCAAACACAATTTGTGCAAGACAGCGAACAGGTACCCACCCTGATCAACACCCATCATTACCGATGTCTTATTCGTAACCGTGATGCATATTTCGGTTCCCTCACCGGGGTTGATTATGGTGAAGGACTTCTATTTAACACCAGGCCGCTGGTTAACGACCTTCTTCAATGGAGCGGAGCATAATGAAAATTGCCATGCTTTGTTTTCCCACACCTGGGGGCAGTGGCGTAGTGGCTGTTGAGCTGGCCCGGGAGATGGCGGGGTTTGGTCATGAAATTCATCTTATTTCCTATGCCATTCCCTTCCGCCTGGAAGAGAAGGCCGGGGTTTTTTATCATGAAGTGCCATTGCGGGATTTCCCCCTTTTCCCTTACCCCCTTTTTACCATGGAAGTGGCAGCCAAACTGGTGGCAGTAATCGAGGAATGTGCCCCACAGCTTATCCATGTTCACTATGCCCTTCCCTATAGCATCGCCGCCCTTTTGGCACTTGATATCTCCGGGCAAAAGCAGATAAAGTTGGTTACAACAATACACGGAACCGATATTAGTACCTGGGGTCGGGATAAGGCGATGCACCCTCTGATCCGCCATGGTCTGGGAAAAAGTGATGCCGTTACCGCCGTTTCTTACAGCTTACGCAGTGAAGCAGCCAACCTTTTAAACGTGTCAGAAGAACATATCTCAGTAATTTATAATTTTATTGACACAAAACGTTACCGGCATCAACCCGAAAAAAGCCTGCGAATTAAAATGGCACCGCGGGGGGAGAAGATAATCCTCCATATTTCTAATTTTCGTCCTGTAAAAAGGGTGCCGGACCTTGTCCGCGCCTTTAACCTCCTGGTAAAAGAAAATAGAGAAGTTGTTCTTGTGTTGGTGGGCGACGGAATGGAAAAGCTGATGGCAAGGAAAATGGCACATGAAATGGGTATTTCTTCCAAAATTCGCTTTTTAGAGACCTGGGCTGATCCAATTCCCCTGTTCAGTATTGCAGATCTGGTTGTTCTTCCTTCGGAGAAGGAAAGTTTTGGACTGGTGGCCCTTGAGGCCATGGCTTGCTCTTTACCTGTTGTGGCTACCCATACGGGAGGTTTGCCGGAAGTAGTGAGGGATGGGGAGACTGGACTGCTTGTTCCTGTAAATGATTGGATTGCCCTTGCTGCTGCCATGCGACGGTTGCTGGATGATCATGAAATGCACCGGCGCTTTTCCATGGCGGCGCGTCGACGGGCAGAGCAGTTTGACACATCAATTGTGATTCCCCGTTATGAGGCGTTGTACCAAAAGCTGCTTAACAGTTAGTCAAAAAATCAGCTCAGAGCCCTGATTGACAGTATATTAGCCAAATGATAAAATACAGTGGTGTCCCGTAGAGTAAAACTGGGAGTGCTATTATAGAAGCAAGATCAGCAGTGTTGTTGCTTCCCGGCAACCCATTCCGGTGTCTTTTGCAAAATGGTTCGGCACCACAGGGAGGGGGCCTTTTTACTTGATCGCAATCATAGATTACGGAATGGGTAACGTTACAAGTGTACGCAATGCTTTTGCGTACCTTGGTTTCAAAACGGTTTTAACCCATGAGCCTGAAGTTTTGAATTCCTGCCCCGCCCTGGTACTGCCTGGGGTGGGCGCTTTTGGCAGTGCGGCTGAAGTGTTACAGCGCAAGGGCCTTTTTGATTACCTGCATGCACGCAGGGAAAAGGGAAGCTTTCTTTTGGGTATTTGTCTCGGTTTACAGCTTTTTTTTGACCGGAGTGAGGAAGATCCCGCTGGTCGCGGACTAACTTATTTTCCGGACAAACTTAAGCGTTTCCCTCCAGGCCTAAAGGTGCCCCACATGGGGTGGAACCGCGTCCTGGCCGAACCTGACCCTCTCTTCGAGGGAATACCGCAGGGAAGCCATTTTTATTTTGCCCATTCTTTCTATGCTCCACTTTTAACGGCAGAAGATTATCTGCTGGCACGCTGCCGTTATGGTGTGGATTTTGCTGCAGCAGTTAAGCAGGGTAATGCATACGGGGTGCAGTTTCATCCGGAAAAGAGCGGGGAAATGGGTTTGCGGTTACTCTTAAACTTTGGGAGGATGGTTGAGAATGCTGATTATACCGGCAATTGATTTGCATCAGGGCAAGTGTGTCCGGCTGCGCCGCGGTGAACGTGATCAGGAAACCATCTACAGCCATGACCCGGCTGCAGTGGCACGGAAATGGCAGGAAGCGGGGGCCAGGCGGCTGCATGTAGTGGACTTGGACGGAGCCTTTGAGGGTAAACCTGCTAATGCTTCCACTATTGCTGCTATTGTTTCCGCGGTGGATATACCTGTACAACTGGGAGGCGGTATCAGGGATCGGATTACCGCAGAAGAGGCGTTCGGCCTTGGGGTATCCCGGATTATTCTTGGAACGGCAGCCGTTGAACAACCTGACCTTTTAAAAAAGCTCGTAAGCCTTTATGGTAGCAGGGTCCTGGTTGGAATCGATGCCCGTGATGGTGTGGCTGCGACCCGGGGTTGGGTTGAAGGATCTACGCGCCGAGCTGTTGATTTGGCTCAGGAAATGGAGCAATACGGGGTATCTGAAATTATTTACACGGATATATCCCGGGACGGCATGCTAACGGGGCCTAACATGGAGGCCATGCATGAGATGGCCCGTTCGCTAAATATCCCTGTAATTGCTTCGGGAGGGGTTTCTTCAGTTGAAGATTTGCTCCGTCTGCAGACCCTTGAGGAACTTGGTATCAGCGGCGCCATAGTGGGACAGGCCCTTTACACCGGTTGTATTGAATTGGAAAGTGCCATTGTTGCATTGGAACAAAGGGGTCGTGTCCGGGAAACTTAAAATTTATTTTGCTGGAGGGGGAGCTGTTGTTGGCAAGAAGAATCGTGCCGTGCCTTGATGTTAAAGAAGGCCGTGTTGTTAAGGGAATTAAGTTCGTCGACTTAAAGGATGCTGGTGATCCGGTGGGGCTTGCCGAATTCTACAATAAAGAAGGGGCAGATGAACTGGTATTTCTTGATATCACCGCTTCTCATGAAAAACGGGAAACAATGGTTGAAGTGGCTCGCCGTACAGCGCGGGAGGTTTTTATTCCCTTTACCGTGGGTGGGGGTATCGGCACCATTGAAGAAATACGTAACATCCTGAAAGCGGGGGCTGATAAGATTTCCCTCAACACGGCAGCCGTGGAAAATACGGATTTGATTCGGGAAGGGGCACGTATCTTTGGCAGCCAGTGCATTGTCATTGCCATTGATGCCCGGTGGAATGAGCAGATGAAAGACTGGGAAGTTTATACACACGGTGGTCGCAAGGGCACGGGTATATCCGCCCTCACTTGGGCGTCCCGCGTGGAAAGCTTTGGTGCGGGAGAGATACTGCTTACAAGTATGGATGCGGACGGTGGACGGGACGGGTATGATATTCCCCTCACCCGTGCAATTTGTGAGAAAGTGAGCATCCCCGTTATTGCCTCAGGAGGCGCTGGTAAAATGGAGGATTTTGCACACGTTCTCACGGAGGGGAAGGCAGATGCGGCCCTGGCAGCCTCTGTCTTTCATTACCGTCATTTTTCCATTAGGGAAGTTAAAGAATACCTGAAGGAGCAGGGAGTGGAGGTGCGCCTTTAATGTCCGTTGATAAACTGGCTTTTGATCGCCATGAGCTTATACCGGCTATTGTACAGGACTATCTCAGCGGGGAAGTCCTCATGCTGGCATATATGAACCGGGAATCATTCCAGGTAACTCTGGATACGGGTCGTACTTGCTTCTGGAGCCGTAGCAGGCAAGAATTATGGCAAAAAGGGGAAACATCCGGGAATATCCAGGAGGTAAAGGAGATATTCTATGATTGCGACGCAGATACCTTACTGCTCAAGGTAAAGCAAACCGGTCCCGCCTGTCATACGGGAGAACGGAGCTGTTTTTACCGCAAGATTGATTAAAAAATGGGCAATGGCAAGGCAGCAGGTTTTACTGAATGCTGCAGGGCAATTTGCCCTAACTTCAGTTTCCAGAAAGAAGGATAACAAGACCTCATGTTTTTTGTGAACGTAAAGGAAACTTTGCCCTGGCAAAGCTGTGTAATTGAACTACCCTTGGGGGAACTGAAGCTTTATTTCAGTGAAGCCGGAATAGGGCGCCTGGTTTTGCCGGGAGATCCGGATAGCCCGCAGGGCGAACCTTCCTTTGTAACGGGTAAATTGCCCTGGGGGGAATTGGAAATTGATCTAAAGGGGTTTTTTAAGGGCCGGGAGATCAGGGGTAGTTATCCCCTCCTGGATACTGGTTATTCGTCATTTACGCTTAAAGTGCTGCAGCTTACAGCTGCCATCCCCTTTGGTGAAACCTGTACGTATGGAGAAATTGCCATGGCTTCCGGAAACCTGCGGGGAGCACGGGCTGTGGGTCAAGCCCTTGGGCGTAATAACACCCCGCTGCTTATCCCCTGTCACCGGGTAATTGGAAAAAAAGGTGCGTTGGGTGGCTTTGGTTCGGGGTTGGGCTGGAAAAGTCAATTACTTGCACTGGAGGGACACCGCTTTTTATGAAAGAGGAAACAAAAAAGGTGATAACACTGGAAGATGTGGAAAATCATCCCATGATCATTGCCTCTATCCGCCAGGCCGACCGGAACCTCAAGGCACTGGGCTATACGGAACATGGCTTTCGCCACACGGATATGGTGGCCAATACAGCCCATCGTGTTCTTCTGGAGTTGGGATATGGCAGACGTGAAGCGGAGTTGGCTGCTATTGCCGGTTATATGCATGATCTTGGCAACGTTGTGGAACGGAGCCACCATTATTATACCGGTGCCCTGATTGCCATGAATATTCTGCGGGAAATGGGAATGGATGAAATGGAAATAACCGAGGTTGCTGCAGCCATTGGCAACCATGATGAAATAAATGGTCATCCCGTAAGTATCTATTCCGCCGCAGTGATCCTGGCAGACAAAGCTGATGTGCACCGGTTGCGGGTGCGCAATCCCAATTTTGTTAAATTCGACATTCATGATCGGGTAAACTATGCCGTAGAGGAATCTGCCTTGGAGCTGTTTCCTGAGGAACGGATAATCACGCTCAATCTTAAGATTGACAATAATATTAGCACCGTGCTTGAGTATTTCGAGATATTTCTTTCCCGGATGATCCTTTGTCGTCGCGCTGCCGATTTCCTTTCCGCCAACTTTTCCCTGGTAATAAACGATGCCAAACTTTTATAGCTGGTTTAAGGAGGAATAATATGTCAGCACGTAAAAAAAAGAAAACTACTTTCCTGGCCTTATCATTTGTGATTATATCCCTGCTCCTGGTGGCTGGCTCTGCCTTTTCATTATTGAACTGGGAAAACTACCTGCGTAAGGGGTTGGATCTGGAAGGTGGTGTTTATGTTCTCCTGGAAGCAGTGGCTTCTGGGGATATGGAGCAGGATCATGATGCCATTCAAAGGGCCATGACGATCATTCGCCAGCGTGTGGACGAGCTTGGTGTCGTGGAACCGGTGTTGCAGCGGGAAGGTGATCGGCGCATCCGCATTGAGCTTCCCGGCATCGATGACCCGGCTCAGGCTATGGCGATTATCGGGCGTACTGCCATGCTCACCTTTGTTAATCAGGAAGGGGAGCTTCTGCTTACCGGTGCAAACTTGCGAAACGCCCACTTTACAAGAGGACAGTACAATGAACCGATTGTTGCCTTGGAATTTGATGCGGAGGGAAGGGAACTATTTGCTCGGGCCACACAGGAACATCTGGGGGATATCATAGCCATATTTCTGGATGATGAGCTTGTTTCTGCGCCAACTGTGCAAAATGTGATTACGGACGGCAATGCTATTATAACCGGCATCGGTTCTGCCGAAGATGCCCGTGATATTGCCCTTATGCTTCGTTCCGGGGCTTTACCGGTGGAGCTTGTGGAACTGGAGACACGCTCTGTGGGGCCTCTGTTGGGTGAAAATGCTCTCAGGCTTGCCTTCACTGCCGGAATTATTGGGCTTGCAATTGTGATGCTCTACATGCTGCTTTACTATCGTTTCGCCGGGTTGGTCTCCGTAATCAGCCTCTTTGTCTATCTGGCGATAGTTTTCTTGGTCCTGGCCGCGTTTAACGCCACCCTTACCTTACCTGGGCTGGCCGGGCTGATTCTTTCCATCGGGATGGCTGTGGATGCCAATGTGCTTATTTTTGAGAGGGTCAAGGAGGAGCTGCGGCTGGGTAAAACAAACCTTACAGCAGTCAATACAGGTTTTGACCGGGCACTCCGTGCCATTCTTGATGCCAATATTACCACCGTTATCGGGGCCCTGGTCCTCTTTGTGGTGGCCAGCGGTCCGGTAAGGGGTTTTGCCGTGGTGCTGCTGATTGGTATAGTTGCCAGTGTATTCTCAGCCATTTTTCTGACGCGCATTCTGCTGCGTCTGGCTGTCCGTTCCCAGTTGGTCAAAAAACCGGCCTACCTTGGCTACAGGGGGGTTAGCTGATGCGAAACTACAACATTCCTTTTCTGAGATACACGCGCACTGCTTTTGCTTTCTCCGCGCTAATTATAATCATTGGGGCCATAGCGCTGGCCATAACCGGCTTGAACCTGGGTATTGATTTTGCAGGAGGAACCATTCTGCACCTGCGCCTGGATGAAGGCTATCAAATGGAGGAAGTGCGGGAGGTGCTTGCTCCCTTTGGCCTGGAGGGGGTTGCCCTGCAGCGGGCCGGAAGGGACGAAGCCGGTGAGGGACGTGAAGTCATAATCAAAACACCTGAGTTGGACGAGGGAGCACGCAGTGAAGTTATTGATGCTTTTAAAGATCGCTGGCCACAGATGACTACCCAGGATGTGCTGCGCATAGATAACGTGGGTGCTGTTATTGGCAGGGAGTTAACGCGGGAAGCTTTTATCGCCCTGTTAATTGCCGCTGCTTTAATGATTTTGTATATTACCATGCGTTTTGAGTTTAAGTTTGCCCTTGCAGCAATTGCTGCCCTTTTTCACGATGCTTTTATCATCATCGGGTTATTTTCCCTTTTTCAGTTAGAGGTTAACAGTCCATTTATTGCTGCGGTGCTTACGATTATCGGTTATTCCATTAACGATACCATTGTGATTTTCGACCGAATCCGGGAAAACCTGAAATACCGTGGCAGCAAGACAATTGAAGAGGTTGTGGAAAACAGCATTAATGCCAACCTGGTACGCTCCATCAATACGTCTCTTACCACGCTGGCGGTTCTCCTCTCACTTTTCATTGCCTTTAATTATTTTGTGGGCGGCATGGATCTGAGAGTGTTTGCCATTGCCCTGCTTATCGGTATTGTAAGCGGCACATACTCATCCATTTTTATCGCCAGCCCATTATGGCTTATGTTGCATAACCGTGAAAAGCGGAAGAAAAAAGCGGTACATTCCTAAAAAGCCATAACAAACATGGAGCTGTTTGCAGGAAATGCTTTCCTGCTGTCGAATATTGTTAAAGCAGGTTATTGAAGATATGGCAGGCGGGAGTGATCAAAAGTTTAAGCAGCAGGGAATATTTTGTGAAGGAGGTGAACTTGCGATGAGTCAATTTGGTGTAATCCTGGCCCTCATTTTCAGTTTGGTAATTGCAATATTTGCCCTGGCCAACAATCAATTAATCATCGTTAACTATCTCTACGGCAAAACGGAGATCTCTGCTGTTATTGTTATTCTGGGTGCTGCCATCCTGGGCGCATTCGTCATGTTCCTGCTGAACATGTTTAAACAGATTAAGACCAGTTTTCACATGCGCAGCTTACAAAGCGAACTGGGCGAATCCCGCTCCCAGATTGATGAACTGAAAAGTGAACGGGATGCCCTGCTTGTGCAACTTGGGCAACTGCAGGACTCTTTTGTGAACCCGGAAGAGTCTGGCAAGGTGGAGAAGCCTTCACCTGATAACAAAGAACCTTACGTGACCGGACTTTATATGTCACAAGAGGAAACAGAGGTAAAAGAAGATTCGCCTGCAGGGGATGAACATGGTCAAATGGACCCTGCCCGGGATGAAGAGGAGACCACTCCTGATCCGGTGGTTGAAGCAGAACCGGAAAAGCGGGAGACGCATACGGATAAAAAGGATGAAAAGGAGCTTTGAGAAGGTTTAACAAGTATAACTTCCAAAAAAATTCCTGGGCCCTTTGTACGCAGGATAAAAAGCTAAGCACCGGGTTGGCGGAAGCGTTGCATGTAACCCTTCCGCTGGCCCAGGTTTTAATTAACAGGGGAATTAAAACGGCCGCAGAAGGAAAGAATTTTCTTGACCCGGAGCCGGCGCAGCTTTTTTCCCCTTTTATAATGAAAGATATGGATGCTGCTACCCTAATAATATGGCAGGCAGTTCAAGGTGGCAGCAAAATCGCTGTTTACGGCGATTATGACGTGGACGGAATTGGCGCTACTGCCCTCTTATATACTTTGCTGCACCGCCTTGGAGCGGATGTCAGCTATTATATCCCGGACCGGCTGGGGGATGGGTACGGACTGAACGAGCATGCAGTAACCTGCATGGTAAAGGAGCAAATATCCCTCCTGGTCACAGTGGATTGTGGAATTAGCGATAAGGAGATTGTCAACTTTGCCCGGGAGCAGGGTTTGCAAGTGGTGATCACGGATCATCATCTGCCACCGGCAGTACTGCCACCTGCCGATGCCATAGTTAACCCCCGCCAGGCTGAGTGTGCCTATCCTTTCAAGGATCTGTGCGGAACGGGGGTTGCTTTCAAACTGGGCCAGGCTCTAATGATGCAAAGGGATAGTGTAGCGTTTACAGTTGAAGGTGATCCCTGGTTTGGGATGGAGGAATACCTTGACCTCGTAACCCTGGCAACGGTGGCGGATATGGTTCCTCTCCTGGGAGAGAATCGTATTCTTGTATCTCACGGTCTGCGCCGGATGGCGAAGGCCCCGCGTCCTGGGCTGGCGACCCTCTGTGAGGTGGCAGCGGCAGGAGAAAAAATAACAACTGAAACCATTTCCTTTCTCATTGCTCCTCGCCTTAATGCTGCTGGACGACTGGGAGATGCATCCCGTGCCCTGAATCTGCTCATGGCAGAAAGTATGGAAGAGGCCGGGCCCCTTGCTATGGAGTTGCACGAGGAGAATAAGCGCCGCCAGCAGATAGAAGCGGATATTCTTTCAGAAGCAATGAAGTTGGCTGAAGAAATGCCGGAAAATGAAGGAGATTTTCTCCTGTTGGCAGCACCGGGTTGGGCCCAAGGAGTGATTGGTATTGTGGCCAGTCGGTTATTGGAACAATACGAAAGGCCCGTAATTCTCATATCCATTGCTGAAGGTGTGGGAAAGGGTTCGGGGCGCAGCGGTGAAGATTTTAACATTACCGCCGCCCTTAAAGAATGTGCTCCCCTGCTTCTGGCCTTCGGGGGTCACCACTGTGCTGCCGGACTGGCGGTGCCTGGAGAGAATATTCCCAAGTTGCGTCGTGCGCTAAATATATTGGCCCGCCAGTGGCGTAAAGAAGGAAAACCTGGCCCTTCATTTTACGTGGATACCCTGTTAATCCCACAGCAAATCTCCGCAGAACTGGTACAGGAGATAGAACGTTTGGCCCCTTTTGGCCTTGGAAATCCCCGCCCCCTTTTCTACGGCAAGAAATGGCTTCTTGAGCATAAAAGGGAGGTGGGCCGGGGGCAGCGACACCTGCAACTGGGACTCTCCCGGGATGGTTGTTATTTCCCGGCTATTTTTTTCGATGGCAAAGCCAGATTGCCGGAAATGCAGCCTTTAAGGGAGTTGGATGTATTTTTTACCCTTACTTTAAATGCCTGGCGGGGGCAGGATACATTGCAGCTGGAGTTATATGGGGGGAACTGCAGTGATGAGTACATTGACGGCAGTTTCTCCCTGCTTGACCATAGAAAAGTAGGACGGAAGCTGGATTATCTCAGGCAATTGGCACGGGGGGGAGAAAAATCCCTTGTTTTTGTTAACACCCTCAGTCGTATGCGCAAGCTGGAGCAACAGCTTGGCCGGGATAACAACTTCTTTTTCACCCATCAGGGACAGTTTAGCCGTGACAGTATGCCACTGCATAACCTTGTCTTATATGACCTGCCCTTACAAGTGGAGAAATTAAAAGGTTTGTTACAAAGCATTTGGACTAACAAGCTAAAGGTTCACCTCATTTATGGCCCTGAGGATTGGCAGGATAACCTCCGCCTGTTAACGGCCACAATTCCCTCCCTCTGTTCTTTGGAACAGGTCGTCCATGCATTGCAGGAGATAGCTGCAGCAGAAGGTTCCGCTTCACTTAATGAAACCCTGGTCAGGCTCAAGGGGAAGCTATCTTTTTCCCCCACAACCTCCCTGCTGAAAAAATGCCTCCTGATCATGAAGGAAACTGCATGTCTTAAGTTGGATAATGGAAAAATAGAGTTTGTCCCCCGTTTTTGGGAAGACTATTGCACACTGCTTGGCACGTTGTCCACAGCGGATCAATATCAATGGGCCCGCCAGAAATGGGAGGAGACTTTTTACTGGCAAAAATATTTATTGGAGGCAGCAGGGGAAGAAATACTTAACTTCTTTTGCGAAGGAGCAAAGGACAGCTAAAGATGAGTATGCAGTTGTTAAAAAAAAGCTTTACCCGTTACAATACAAAAAAAGAAGACTGGGCGCTGATCAAGCGTGCTTATCAGTTTGCTCTTAAATCCCATGCAGACCAGAAACGCGTCTCGGGAGATTCTTATATTACTCACCCCCTGGGGGTGGCTTGTATCCTGGCAGAGCTGGAACTGGATCTGGGTACGATTCTTACCGGGTTGCTCCATGATGTGATCGAAGATACGCCGGTGACGGCGGAACAGTTGGAACAGGAGTTTGGATCTGAAGTAGCCGGGCTGGTGGACGGGGTGACGAAGCTGAGCCGCATGGAATTCCGCTCCAAGGAGGAGCAGCAGGCAGAGACCTGGCGCAAGATGTTTGTTGCCATGGCCCGGGATATACGGGTGATCCTGGTAAAGCTTGCGGACCGTACCCACAACATGAGGACACTTCATTACCTTCCCGGCTTTAAACAAATTGAGATTGCCCGTGAAACCCTGGAGATATATGCCCCTCTTGCCCATCGCCTCGGAATATATAAAATAAAATGGGAACTGGAGGATCTGGCATTTCGTTATCTGAACAATAAAGATTACTACTACCTTGTGGAAAAACTGGCGAAAAAGCGAGGTGAACGGGAAGCGTATATAAATAACGCCATTACCCAACTTTCCGCCAGCATAAAAGAATCGGGCATTGAAGCAGAAATTAAGGGACGTCCCAAGCATATCTACAGTATTTATAACAAAATGAAGGAGCAGGAGAAGGACTTTAGTGAGATTTACGATCTAACGGCGTTGCGAGTGCTCGTGAACAGCGTGCGGGACTGCTATGCCACTCTGGGAGTGGTTCATACTCTCTGGCGTCCTATCCCCGGCCATTTCAACGATTATATAGCCATGCCAAAACCTAATATGTATCAGTCCCTCCATACCACGGTAGTGTGTGGAAAGAATGAATTGCTTGAAGTTCAGATACGGACCTGGGAGATGCACCGCACCTCTGAATATGGCATTGCTGCACATTGGCGCTACAAGGAGAAGGTTAAAGATGATCGTGAATTCGAGGAAAAACTGTCCTGGTTGCGCCAGCTACTGGAATGGCAGCAGGATTTAAAAGATGCCCATGAATTCATGGAACATTTGCGTGTTGATCTTTTTAGCAATGAAGTTTTTGTTTTTACGCCCCGCGGTGATGTTATTGACCTGCCAACAGGTGCCACTCCCCTGGATTTTGCATACCGTATTCACACGGATGTGGGTAATCGTTGCGTGGGGGGTAAGATAAACGGACGTATTGTCTCCCTGGAAACGGAATTAAAAACAGGGGATATGGTGGAAATTATTACCAGCAAACAGGGAACACCCAGCCGTGACTGGCTGAAAATAGTGGTTAGCTCCGCAGCAAAAAGCAAGATTCGTGCCTGGTTTAAGAAGGAGCGGCGTGAGGAGAATATTGCCAAGGGAAGGGATAGCCTGGAACGGGAGATACGCCGCCTGCAACTGGAACCTCACCAACTCCTTAAGGAACCCTTGTTGGAAGAGGTGGGCCGGCGCTACAATCTCCTTACTGCCGATGATGTTTTTGCAGCAGTGGGCTACGGGGGCGTTTCCACCCACCAGGTAATTACACGGTTGCGCGATGAGCACAGTAAAAAATACAGCAATGAAGAAAAAGATAAATTGCCCATTCCCCTTAAACCATGGAAGGAACCCTCCCGTGCCACGGGAGGGGTGAAGATACAGGGGATTGACAACCTGTTGGTCCGTTTCTCCCGTTGCTGTAACCCCCTCCCTGGCGATGAAATTGCCGGTTTTATTACGCGGGGACGCGGCATATCCATCCATCGCCGCGATTGTCCCAACATAACCCGGGCCACCAGGGAGAAAGAGCGACTTCTGGATGTGCAATGGGAGGTACAGGGCGATGCTTCCTACCCCGTTGAATTGGAGGTTACGGCCGTCGATCGCCCCAACCTCCTTACCGATGTGGTGCAGGCCGCCAGTGAGGCCAAAGTCAACATTTCAAACGTAAATGCCCGTGCCACACGGGATGGGATAGTTGCTATTCATCTTACCTTTGTTGTGACTGACCTTGAACATCTTGACTTTATCATAAATAAGATCAAACGGGTGCGTGATGTGTTCACGGTGGGGCGTCCCTTTGGAAACGGCTCCACCCCGGACAAACGCTTTCCAGGCACGGCACAGAAAGGAAGATAAAGCATGCGTGCGGTGGCCCAGCGGGTAAAAAAGGCCCATGTGGCTGTTGATGGGGAGATTGTGGGACAAATTGGAAAAGGCCTCGTTGTTTTTCTCGGTATTGGTGACGGGGATTCGGAGGCGGACTGCCTTTATCTGGCCTCAAAAATCTGGGGCCTGCGTATATTTGAAGACGGAGCGGGGCGCATGAATTGCTCAGTCCAGGAAGCAAAAGGAGATGTCCTTTGCATCTCTCAATTCACCCTTTACGGGGACTGCCGCAAGGGGCGCCGCCCCAGTTTTGTGGAAGCGGCCCCACCGGGAGAAGCTGTAACCCTCTACGAAAGGGTATGCAGCCTGCTGCGGGAAAAAGGCCTTAAAGTCTCCACCGGCGTATTTCAGGCCATGATGGATGTGGTTGTTCACAATGACGGCCCCGTTACCATTCTCCTGGACAGCCGCAAAAACTTTTAGTATATTTTGCGTTTTGGGAGATTAGTTTCCAAAAATATACTTTGCCTTAGGGGGAGTAGAAAAATGACAAACCGGGTGAAACCTTTTTGTGTATTACTGGTGCTAGTTGCATTACTTGTGGTTGCTTGTGCCGATTCCGAAAGCACCGAGTCAAATCTGCCGGAACCGGAGACGGAAGGTACTGCTGAGGAAGCACCTAAAGAGGATGATAAACCAGGAATTGATCCTGACCCGGATCCACTGTTAGACCCTGAAGGGGAAAGAGAACCTTTGGACGAAATCCAGATACGGATTGACGGCATTCTCCTGGAAACCGATGTCCCCCCTGAGATCATTGAGGGTCGGACTTTGGTTCCCATGCGCGTTTATTTGAAGCCTTGGGAGCTGAAGTGGAATGGGATGACGCTACAAGGACTGTGGAAGCAACAAGGGAAGAGCTGAGCCTTAACCTGACTATCGGCTCAAAGGAGGCATTTGTTGACGGACGCCGGGTGGAGTTGGATACGCCGGCCCAACTGCTTAACGGCAGGACATTTGTACCCCTGCGCTTTATTGGTGAAACGCTGGGATTCCAGGTAGCTTGGGACTTAAGAGTTATCAATATTACATCAAGCAATTAAATCGGCATGTTTATCATGCGCAATGCCTAAACAAAAAAGAATACCAGAAAGGCTACAACATAGCAGTAAATAGCGAAATACAAAAGCCGCCCCCGTTTTAGAAAATTAATCAGCCAGACGATACCGATCCAGGAAAAAATATAAGAAGTAGTAAAGGCCATAATTAATGGGCCCGCACCGATAAAGGCAAACATATTTAACGAAGTTTCCCCCAGGGCCAAAACAGTTGACCCTAATATTACTGGGATTACTAACAAAAAAGAATATTTTACAGCCGTTTCCCGCTCCAGGCCCATCCACAGCGCGGCCACCAGGGTGGCCCCGGAACGGGAAATGCCCGGTAAAACTGCCAGTGTTTGGCCGAGACCTACAATGATGGCATCAAAGTATGTCATGTTTTTCTCTGTGCGCCTGCCATACCGGCGAAAACGCTCAATTATGATCAGTAATGTTCCTGTCACCGTTAGGGCACCGGCAATAAATGGCGGTGTCTTCATCGATACCTCAACCAACCCTTTGAGCAAAACACCCAGCCCGCCTGTAATCAAGGTGGCAATTATGATGTAAACCCCAAACAAAAAATGGACCTGGTTTGCTGGCGTGCTATCACTGAAATAAGCAAAAAAGCCGCCGATCACGGCCCCCAGGTCGCGACGAAAATAAACTATTACTGCCAATGCGGACGCCAGATGGAGGTAAATCTCAAACGCCAAACCGGGGAAACTATAACCAAGCAAAAGTTCCACGATGATAATATGTGCTGTGCTGGATATGGGCAAAAACTCTGTTATTCCCTGTACTATACCAAAAATTAGAGCTTCTATTATATGCAAAAAAACACCTCTGCTCCCCGTTAATCACCTCAAACTTTATTATTGCCAAATTGTTTTCCGGATCACCTATATATATTAAACAACAAAAGGGAGCCAGTTATTAGATTCACCACCATGTTGGTCATTTCCTGCAAAAAATTTAGTGTGTACATTATCTCAGGTTCAAAATAAGAATAACATCCTCCCCTTCCCTTGCCCTCACTGTTCCCGAAATGCTTAAAAGGTGCCTGTTCACAACCGCAGTCTCAAATAAAAACAGAGGTCAGAGGTCAGAAATCAGTGTGCCGGACAGAATCTAATAAAATATCTGCTGGTATACTTCTTTTACTGGCTCACTGGCACTCTGACTTCTCACTTCTAAATGCAACCTCGCACCCCTCTTGTGCATGTCATCTTTTATTCTGGATACTGACTCCTGAATTCTGAATTCTTAAATGTTTTTATCCATCTGATGGTGCCGGCACCGCGGGAGTCGGCATTGCAGTATTTACCCAAAATTATCCACGGGATATCTTTTGAAAAAAAATCAATACCAACAAAAAAGCCGGCAAAAAGCTCTTGACAATAAATTGATTCAGAATTATAATGATAATGGATATCAATATCACCAGCATTTAAAGGGGCACTAACTAAATGAATATTATCAAACCATCCGTTGCCTTGCTGGAAAAGAAAATATGCCGTATTCCTTTGCTAGTTAGTCTGTATTCACGCCCATACCGTGAAGTGATAAAAAATGAAATCGGCCTGGCGCAAATATGCGCAAAAGATACGGTTTTAAATATTGGCTGCGGAGCAGTGCCATTTACGGCCATCCAAATAGCAGCACTAACAGGAGCCACTGTCTGGGCAATGGACAAGGATGCAGACGCTGTGAAGAGGGCTTCTTTTTGTGTTGAGCAGGCAGGTCTGGATAAGCGCATCCAGGTAATGGAGGGCAACGGGGCATATGCCGTTCCCTCCGGTTTTACTGTGGCAATTGTTGCTTTGCAGGCGGAACCCAAGGAGAATATATTGAATAGTTTACTGGATGCTTCTGTAGCAGGAGGGCGCCTGGTTTTCCGGCGTGCCACAAAACGGTTTAAGCAATGCTACGATCTTCTCCCGCTAAAAACTAATCCGGTTGCTGAAGTAAAACAACGGATGCAAACTTTTGACGGTTCTGTCCTGTATTTAAAAGCAGGATAATGGGGGATCTTTTGGAAGGCAATCTCCTATTAAGTGGTTCCTGTAAGCCGACAGCGTGTGAAATCCAACCTAAGCAGATGAAATAACAATGACGGATCTTTGACTCTTGCAAATGCTGAAAAAATAAAGTAGCAGGATAACAAAAGATTCTTAAAAGGAAGGTGAAAAGCAGTGCGTTTTCGAAAAAGGAAAAATGGCAAAGAAAATCTTATAAGCAAAAATATGGCAGGGGAGTTTTTAACCCTTGAATGTATTGTGGAGGGTCAGGATGCCTTGATCGCATCTGTGCCTGACATGCCCCTTTTGCCACCCCTGGGGTTGCGACCGGGTAAAAGGATCAGTGTACAAACCCGTGGTTGCTTTGGCGGCCCCATTTTTGCCGAAGTAGAACAGCGCTGCATTGCCCTGGCTCGATGTGTGGCCCGAGAAATACAATTGCTGCCCCTTAACGAACAGGTCACAACAGAGGTGGGTAACGACAGTTTTGCAACGCTTGCAGCAGTATCTGCGGAAGAATGAAAATATTATCATCAGGAGTTAATAAATGGAAAATAGTCTTACCGTTCTCCTAATGGGCCCCCCCAATGTAGGGAAAAGTGTAATTTTTAACCGCCTTACCGGTATGAACGTAAGTTGTGCCAATTATGCCGGAACTACAGTGGAATTCTCTGCCGGCCCGGCCAGGCTGAATACATCAACGGAGATTTGCCTCATTGATGTTCCCGGCACTTACACCCTTGAAGCCACCAACGATGCGGAAAAGGTGGCTGTACAGATGTTGGCGGGGAATTATAACTCCGGAAAAGGGACAGGGCATTGTTCCGAAAGTCCCCGTTGCTCTATCCAAAAGATCTTGCACCAGGGCCCGGCCGCAGTTCTTTGTGTCCTTGACGCAGGGAATCTGGAAAGCAGTCTTTACCTTTTGCTGCAAGTTCTTGAATATAACCTGCCGGTGGTAGCCGTCCTTAACCGGGTTGACCTGGCGGGTGAAAAAGGGGATAGCATTGATTATAAGTATCTCTCCAGGGAACTGGGGGTTCCCATCATTCCCACTGTGGCCGTTACAGGAGAGGGATTTGCCCAAATAAAATCCTCCATTGCCAGTGCTCTAGAAAAGGGGAGCAGTGGCATAGCAAGGTCCGGCCCCAAGGCTGGTGCAGGTTCTCCCTGGTCCCGGGCAGAGGAACTGGCCAAAAGGGGTAAAAAATCTGACTCGGATAGCATCTCGCCGCGGGCGAGCAGGAGACGCTCTTTAGGCAACTTAATGCTGAGGCCCTGGCCCGGGTTGCCCCTTGCTATTTTAGCCCTGGTCATTGTTTTGGCTATTATTGTTGGTTTGGGGATGGGGCTGCGCCAGGGCTTATTACTTCCCCTTTTCAGGGGATTAATAATACCTCAGGTTATCTGGGTGGTGGAAAGATTTATCCCTCCCGGCATGGTGCAAAATGTTCTGATTGGTGAATATGGTTTCCTGGTAAAGGGGCTGGAGTGGCCTTTTACCCTCGTCATGCCGTATGTCCTTTCTTTCTATTTTGCTCTCAGCCTGTTGGAGGACAGCGGTTACCTGCCCCGCTTGGGTGGGCTGCTGGATGGACTGTTAAACCGGGCGGGGATGCGGGGTTCGAGTATTATTCCCCTTATGCTGGGCTACGGTTGTGGCATCCCGGCTATTATGGCCACCCGGGCACTGGAATCACGTAAAGAACGGCTGATGATCTCTGCAATGGTATGCTTGGCAATACCCTGTATTTCCCAGAGTGGTGCCTTTATCGCTTTGCTTTCTGAAAAATCCATTGCCCTTGTCCCGGCACTATTTCTCCTCTCCTTCCTTGTGATGGGGAGTGCCGGACTTATTCTTGATCGTTTTATAAAAGGGGATCGTTCCCCCATTATCATGGAGATTCCCGAGTTGCTTGTTCCCAGGCTTGATATTATTGGCAAAAAAATTTGGACACGTATAAAATTATACGTTACCGATGGAGCCTTGCCTATGGTGGGAGCTGTAGCAATCGCGGCCATCCTTTTTGAGAGCGGCGGAATGCTATACCTGGGAAACCTCCTTAAGCCGCTGGTATCGGGATGGTTGGGGCTTCCACAGGAGGCGGCGGTTCCACTGGTTTTGGGTATCATGCGTCGGGAGATGACCGTCCTGCCCCTTTTGGAAATGGATCTTACCTCCCTGCAGCTTCTTGTTGGGGCCACTGTAGGTCTCTTTTATGTACCCTGTATTGCTATTGTAGCTACCATGGCAAGGGAGTTTAACCTCTCCATTGCCCTCGGCGTCCTGCTTTTTACCAGCACCATTGCTTTCCTGGCTGGGGGAATCCTTTACCGTCTTGGTACTTTCATCCTCAACGTTCCCGTCCTGGCGGGATAGAAAGGCTGATGGTAACGCCACCACAGGGCTGGCATGAATGTTTATTCCAAAATGTTATAATAGCTTAATACTGCCCGGACAATGGCGTTTGCCGCATGCTGTTGTGCTTCTGAAGTATTTAAAATGGCCTCATCTACTGCATTAGAGAGGAAAGCCAACTCCAGCAGGGCGCCTGGCATCGTAGTTTCCCGGATTACAAAAAAGCGGGCCCTCTTTGTCCCCAGGCTGGGCAGATGCAAGGCCCGGGACACTTCCTGTTGCAGTAGAGTCGCCAGGTAAAAGCTTCGGGCAGAGCTGGCCCTGCCTGAAAAGTAAAAGGCTTCCGTGCCTGTAACAGTGGGGTTAGGGTGGGCATTGGCATGGATGCTGACAAACAAATCGGCCTCTGCCGTTTCTGCAATCTGCACCCTGTCCTTCAGGCTTACCGTTACGTCACTATTGCGTGTCATTACCACATTAAAGTTCCGGGCACGTAATTGCTCCGCTACCTGAAGGGAGACAGTCAGGACCACTTCTTTTTCAAGCAAGCCGTTGATACCCGTTGCTCCCTGATCCTTTCCACCATGACCGGGATCGATGATTATGGTAATGTTTTGCTCCCCACCTAAGTTCAGGGTGTTGTATGAAGTATAATCACCGCTTACCCATCCATAGCTGTTATCGGGAAGTTGAACATAATTCCACCCTTTTTCTTCATTTAGGACCAACAGATGGTTCCCTGAAAATACCCGGCCTGTTTGTGAAAAATCGAGCCCGGGCCCGGAACGTACCCGCAGCACATTTGTATTTACAGTAGCCAGGCGTATTTTTTTTTCCTTTGTTTCTGCCCCATCGCTTAAAGCTTCTGTGTGCCAGCCGGCCACCCAGCCTTCACGGTTGTCAGGAAGTCCTACCTTAAGCCACTGCCCATCTTTATCATGCACAAGCAGTGTGGTATTTTTGGGGATAGCGGCTGTGATCTCATGCTGCAGTCCCGGCCCTTCCCGCAAGCGCAGGGAGGAAGCCGTAACTTTAACACGGGGCAGCAAAGGGGCTCCTTCACCATGGGATGGGGGATCAGCTGCAGGTAAGTTATTCATTTCTTTAACTCCATTATCAACTTCCCGTGTGTCTTCATTTGATTCAATGCTAATACCCGCATCATTTTGGGGAATGGAAGGGGAACTTACATAATTATCCCTTACCCATCCGGTGGAATTATCTGCCAGTCGTACTAGCAGCCAATCTCCATTCTTTTTATAGACCGTCAGTGTTTCCCCCTTTTGGACTTGATTTAGCCGGGGATACTCTGTTCCCGGACCGCCCCGTACATTTAAGAGCCTGGCTTGTACGGTTACATTTGTCTCCAAGATGGGGGGGAGTTTGTCCTGAAGATCAGGGGAAAAGCTGGTATGACGGGATGCGACCCAGCCGGTTTTGCCATAATTATGGCAGGCAAGCAGCCAATCTTCTTCAATATAAAGGATGTCCAAGAAGGTGCCTGATGGAAGCTTTGTGATTACGGGATAACCAGTAGAAGGACCGGAACGGACATTAAGCCCTCTCTCCACCTGCACCTTAACCTGCAATGGTTCTGTCCCATCTGCCATTGCGCAGGGAAAAAGGGATATTAAACAGATGCAGGTAACATACAGTAAGTAAATACCCAAGCGGTTTTTGCGGGTTAAATAATTTACGTTAATCATTTTTCAAAGTCCTCCGGTAAAAGGTAATAACTACTAAAAGTATTTTTGGCATTTTGGTTTGCATATAATTAATTTTTGTCATAATTAGTCTTTATTGCTAAAATTTTAGCATATTCTTTTTGTATTGTATAGGATCTGGTTTTTAAAACAAATCTTCTTTCCGGTAAGAGAGTAAGTTGACAACCCCCCATCTATTGGCTAAAATCAGATGTAAACTTTTTATTTCTTTGCTCGAGTGCAGAGCCGATCTGAGTGGAAGAGGTGGTAAAATAGTCATGCGCTTACAACGTACATATGGGTGTGGAAATATTAATCGGGAAAACATAGGCGAAAAGGTTGTGCTGGCCGGTTGGGTACAGGGTCGCAGAGACCATGGAGGCCTTCTTTTTGTTGATCTGCGGGATCGTTCCGGCCTGGTACAACTAGTTTTTGACCAGGAGCGTCAGGGAGCTCTTTTTACCGAAGCAGAAAAGTTGCGCTCCGAATACGTTTTAGCTGTGAGGGGCACGGTAATCGCCCGTTCGCCGGAAACACTCAACCTCAAACTTGCCACTGGGGAAGTTGAAATTAGCGTGGAAGATATGGAACTGTTAAATTCTGCCAGGGTGCCGCCTTTTTACATTGAAGATGGGATTGATACTGATGAAAACCTCCGCTTACGCTACCGTTACCTGGATTTAAGACGTCCGGAGATGCAGGAAATGCTGCTGCTGCGCCATCGCCTGCTTATGGCAACACGAAGATGCCTGGACGAGCGCGGTTTCTGGGAGATTGATACTCCCATGCTAACACGCAGCACTCCGGAGGGAGCACGTGATTACCTGGTACCGAGCCGGGTGTCCCCAGGGTATTTTTATGCGTTGCCCCAGTCTCCTCAACTCTTTAAACAGTTGTTAATGGTGGGGGGCGTGGAGCGGTATTTTCAAATCACCCGGTGTTTTCGTGACGAGGATCTCCGGGCAGATCGCCAGCCTGAGTTTACCCAAATTGACATGGAGCTCTCCTTCTGCTCCCGCGATGAGATAATTACTGAAGTTGAGGCATTACTTTCCGATCTTCTTCAGTCAATACTTGGACAAAAGCTGGAAACTCCCTTGCCTGCCATTTCTTATGAAGAGGCTATGGAGCGATATGGAAGCGACAAACCTGATACCCGTTATGGGATGGAGTTGCGCGACATCTCAGAAATTGCCGGGGAGTGCAACTTTAAGGTATTCAACCAGGTTATATCCAGCGGGGGTGCAGTTAAGGGAATTAATGTGCAGGGACAGGGGAATTTCAGCCGTAAGGAACTGGATGACCTCACAACACTGGTGCAGTCCTGGGGGACTGGGGGCCTGGCCTGGATGATTGTGACTGAAGACGGTTTTAAAACTCCCATTGCCAAGTATTTTGCCGGGGAACAGCTTGACAGCCTGCGTAAGCATATGGATGGGCAAAGTGGTGATTTGCTGCTTTTTGTGGCTGATGAAAAGGTGAATACGCAAAAAATTCTGGGCCAGCTGCGGGTTCATCTGGCAAGGCAGCTTGACCTTGTACCGGAGGGAGAACATCATTTTCTCTGGGTGCTTGATTTTCCACTGTTTATTTACGACCAGGAGGAAAAAAGGTACACATCCAACCATCACCCCTTTACTGCTCCGTGTGACGAAGATATTCCCCTGTTGCAGACAGATCCATTGAAAGTCCGTTCCCTGGCTTATGATCTTGTATATAACGGAGTGGAGATTGCTGGAGGCAGCATTCGTATTCATGACAAAGAGATGCAGGAAACGGTGTTTAAGCTATTAGGACTTGCCCAGGAAGAACTGGATGAGAAATTTGGTTTTTTGCTTGAAGCTTTTAAGTACGGTGCACCGCCTCACGGTGGGATTGCTTTTGGCCTGGATCGTCTGCTAATGCTAATGGGTGGACGGAAAAGTATCCGTGATGTGATTCCCTTTCCCAAAACGGCTGCCGGAAGTTGCCTGCTTACAGGTGCTCCTGCTCCCGTTTCACCAGGCCAGCTCAAGGACTTGCATATTTACACTGTAAGTAGGAAATAATCCTGTTAGAACAGGGATTTTATAGTTGGCGAGAAGGATTGTTAATATGGCCAACGTATTAGGCTGACCTTGATTTTCCTCTTGCATCGCCCTTGCGGATATGCTATTATACTGTTGTTAAAATAATCAGGCACACAGTATTACCCTACTGTGCGCGTGTAAAACCGCATAAGTTTTGAGCTAACACCAATGAAGAGGGAGCCTCCCTTTATCTGTGGCATAGATGCCCCTGTTCGGGGAACTATAAAGCATATAAGAAGGCACCCACCTGCCGAGAGCAGTTCAAAACAGCGGCCCACGGCATAGTGGGGTTAATTTTTTTTCCATAATTTGGTTATTCGTTATTGTCGGGGTGGTGGTTAAAGATGCCTATACAAAAAACGTTGCAGACGATCATGTCTAAAATCAAGGCGGGGGTTCACCCCAGCGATTTGGCGGAGTTAGTGGATGAGCTAAACGACCTGCAGCGGAAGGAGCTTTTCGATCTCCTCTCAGATGAAGAGGCAGCCCTGATTATCCAGGAGATGGAGGATTTTGACCGCGTATCGCTGATCCGCCTTCTAACAAAGCATCGTGCTTCTTCAATCCTTAAAGAGATGGCCGTTGACGATGCCACCGACCTCTTGGGAGAGCTTTCTCCGGAAGAGGCCAGAGAGCTTCTTTCTCTAATTGATGAAGAAGCGGACGAAATTAAAGGTTTAATGCGTTACCGCGAGGATACAGCCGGCGGGATCATGACCACTGAGTTTATTGCCCTGCCGGAGGATATACCTGTGGAAGAGGCCATTACCCGCCTGCGGGAGTTGGCACCTGACGCGGAAATTGTTTATTATGTTTATGTGATCAATGCACAAACAAAGTTGACGGGAGTTATCTCCCTGCGTGATCTGATTGCAGCAGAAGATGGCACCTTGTTGGAGGAGGTTATGCTGCGAAACGTGATCAGCGTGCCTGCAGAAATGGAGCAGGAAGAAGTTGCCCGCCTGGTTTCCCGGTATGATTTGCTGGCCGTTCCGGTTGTGGATGAGGGGCAGCGACTCCTCGGTATTATTACCGTGGATGATATTATTGACGTAATTGAGGAGGAGGCAACAGAAGATATCTACCGCCTTACCGGGACTGGTGAGGTGGAGAGTGTGGACATTCTCGAGGCCTCCGTTTTTAGCATTGTGCGTAGGCGGTTACCGTGGTTGCTGATTAGTCTGATGGGAGGATTGTTTTCAGGTAGTGTAATCGGGTCTTTTGAAGATACCCTCCAGGCCGTTGTTATACTGGCTGTTTTTATTCCCGTGGTGATGGGTATGGGGGGTAACGTGGGAACTCAGTCTTCAACCCTTTTTGTCCGGGGACTTGCCACAGGAGAGATCAAAAAGGAAGATATATGGCGTTATTTTTTGCGGGAAGTAAAAATAGGGGTTACCATGGGGGGTATTAATGGTATAGCCATTGCGGTGGCTGCATCCATCTGGCAGGGGATACCGATGCTGGGGTTGGTGGTGGGAATCGCCATGTTCTCTACCATTTCCCTTGCGGCTCTTATTGGCACCCTTATCCCCATTATATCCAATCGGTTCGGCATTGACCCGGCTATGACTTCCGGACCCTTTGTAACATCTGTCAAAGACGTTACGGGACTGCTCATTTATTTCTATACAGCCACTTTGTTTATGAAACATTTAATCTGATATAGACTCCAAAATGCCTCCACCACATTTCTCATCTTTGCTGTACAATAATTCACCATTGCGTAATCTGTTTAAATAACGAATCCCTATTCCCCACATATAGATTTTTTCACACGTTTCTTTAATTTTACTTCATGAATTCTGACGAAACTGGGAGCAGGCTGCTGCTGTATTTTACCTTTTTAAGGGGCGCGGCCAAAGGCAAAAAAAATATATAAAAAAATCATAACATAAGCAGTAGAAGGGTGTAATTATACGACAGCCTTCTTTTTTTTATGCTCCCCGGAAATAACAATTTTTTATACTCCAACCCTTATAATTCCGGCAACCGGCAATCTTTGGCAGCAAACTCCAACATTTAGTCAAAAAATTTTTAAAAATTTTTTTTTATAAGAGGCAGGAGTTCTTAAAAGGGGGCAGAATTATATAGGAGTGGTTGATAGTGGGGTAAAGTGGTTGAAGCGGGATCAAGAGAAAAGGCAGGCACTGGAACATGTTGATGGGCGAATACGTACATATAATGGACGAGAAAGGCAGGATTAATGTCCCTTCCCGTTTACGGGATTCGCTGGGGGAAAGGTTTGTGGTAACACGGGGACTGGACAACTGCCTTTTTATCTATCCCCTTAATGAATGGACAGCCCTGGAAAAAAAACTTAGAACAATGTCTTCCACCAGGGCCGAGGCACGGGCCTTTTTACGTCTTTTTTTCTCCGGCGCGGCCGAGGTCGATCTTGATCGTCAGGGTCGGGCCCTCATCCCCCCCACACTGCGTGAGCATGCATCTTTACAAAAAGAAGTTATCTTTATTGGTGTTTCCAATAGGGCGGAGCTTTGGAGTAAGGAAAAATGGGAAGAATACAGTGAGAAAGCCGGTGAGTCATTCGAACAGGTGGCTGAAAAAATGGATGACTTTCCATTTTAGATAGAAAGGTTGTTATGAAAACGGGTAGAGAGAATGAAAGTGCCTGGCATATTCCCGTAATGCTGAATGAGACTTTAAAGCTCCTGGAACCTGCTCCGGGTAAGATAATAGTCGATGCCACCCTGGGCGGAGGCGGACATGCAGCAGCAGTGCTGGAAAAGCTGCTACCCGGGGGAAAGTTAATTGGGCTGGACTGGGACAGGG
>SLRC01000033.1 GCA_007131175.1 Syntrophomonadaceae bacterium | reverse complement strand
ACCACCTGTTGCAGCAGCCCGGGGGCTAGTCGCCACCACATCGTTAAGGTCGCCTGCCTCCAGTGCGAGGGCCGCCGTCATTACCTTAGTAATACTTGCCATCGGTCTTGGCAGATGAGCATTACGGGCATAAAGAACCCTGCCACTATTCCAATCCAGCAGAACAGTAGCTTCGGCACTAATAGAACGGTTGTTTTCTCCTGCAGCAACACCGTTGAGCAGGAGAAATAATGCGACAAGAATCAGAATGATTACATTAAACTTATAAGTTTTTAACATATCTGTCCCCTTGTGTTTTTATCCTTTAAAGTTTATTCTACCTTGCTTTCTTTTATGATAAAGTAAAGTAACTGCCAGTATCAAAGATCGCCACTTAACACACAAAAAAAATACAAACAAATAAGGACCTAAAACGTTTAAGCTCTAGATCCCTGGTCAGCTGGTAGATCCTGTAGAGGCGCATCTCCGTATCGTCCGCGGTTGTGCCTCATTTTCATTTTTTCAATATGCTGCCACCGCAGGGGTGGTATGATCGTCTATATCCGTAAACTCAACTCCACTGGTATCTATCCTCTTTTTCTTTTTTCCCCCGTTCTGAGAGCATACCCTGCAAATATTGGATTAACTTAGGTGCAGCGTCAATAAGACGATCCATAGGAGCGCCACCATCAATGGGCAATAATCTGATATCTTGGGGGCCAACAACAAGAAAAGCCACGGGACGAAGCGACACTCCACCCCCACTACCTCCACCAAACGGAAAGCCGTCTTTAGCCGCCTTTTTTGCATCTTCAGCGTAACCTTCAAACTCCGATCCACCTGCAACAAATCCAAAACTGACTTTTGAAACAGGAATAATTACATGCCCATCCGGAGTCTCCACAGCATCTCCCACTACTTTATTTACATCGATCATTTCCTTTATATTTTGCATCGCAGTTTGCATTAAGGTTTGAATGGGATGTTCTTCTGCCACCGGTGGGTCACCTCCTTGTTATTTTGACTGGGAGAAATGAAACGATACAAAAATTGGCCCAGCCCAGTACTACACTCTGCAGTAATGTAAAACTTAATCTTCCTCTCCAAAAAATAGGGATACGTAAGAAATAGAGGATCTTTCTCAATAAACCTCCATTTTTTTTGTAGCATGTGTGAAATTATTCCACACAGTGAGCGCAGTAAACCAATATTTATCCCTGTTGAAGCAGCGTCGCCGGTTCCAATTCTGAGCAGCACCATTATTTCATGCCAGTTCAGTGCAGCGCCCACCCGCATCATATAACTGCTTACAATTTGCACCTGTTTCCCGCGAGGCAATCTCTTTTCGGATAGAAAAAATTGCTTTAGCAACTTGCGGAGGATGTCATCCTCTACATCTTCCCTCTGCTTCCCCATCGACCGACGAAAGGTATATAAGCATAGGCGCCGGAACAACATAAAATTAAGCACCATAACAACAGTAGTATCATCCCGCACGTTATGAAATTTTATGCGTAAACTAAAAGGAAGAAACAGCATCATAAATGCAACCACAACAAAAAAAAGAACCCACCAGAAATAAGACATATCTACCCCTTCGAACTAAAAATGTCCCTATTCCCATAGTCTCTCCTATTAAAAAACAAATAACTCTCATAAACATAATGCCTAGTCGTTTTCTTGATTACGCACCCCCTTTGCTCTTGCCTCCGTTTTTTCTGTGTATTCCGCGGTCTTAAACCTTTTTTGTGTATTCCATGTTTTGGGATAATCTTTTATCTTTCAATCTTTTACTTTTTCTTTCTCCGTTTGTTCTGTAACTTCATCTGTATCTCCTTCCAAGATCCCCTCCAGCTCCCCCGGATCATCCAGCCCAAAATACTGCAAAAACAGCTCCGTCGTTGCATAAAGATGGGGCCGACCCAACCCTTCCCTGCGCCCGGATATCTTGATCAAATCCCGTTTCAGAAGATTTTCTACCACTCCATCCACGTTTACACCGCGGATCTTTTCAATCTCGATCCGGGTAACTGGCTGTTTTACCGCAATAATCGAAAGCGTTTCCAACGAAGCCTGGGAGAGGACAGGACTGATTTGCTCTTCATCCCAAAGCTTGTCCAGGTAAGCAGCAAGGTCCGGTTTTGTACCCAGGCGATATCCTGTTGCCGTTGTTATTAGAAGCAATCCCCTGTCCTTTTCCTCCAAATCAGAGCGCAACATCTCAAGCGCATTTAGAATATCCTGTTCAGCAACACCACTACAGATCTTTTGCAGCTTTTGCAGTGTTAGCGGTTCATCACTCAGAAAAAGGGCTGCTTCCAACAGTGCTGCAAGAGCTATATCGCTTCCCATAACTTTATCATCAATATACACGGTTTCCACCTCCATACTGAAAATTTATAACTTATTTTTGCCGTAAGTAAAAGAAATACCAATGCGGTCAAACAGTTTCTCCTGACTTAATGTAAGCCTGCCCCGTCGTGCCAGTTAAAAAAAAAAAAAAAATGAGAGGACTAACTCTTTCTTGCTACTGCCATACATAAACTCATCCAGATAACGAACCATTTTACCGGCTTTGCGTAATGCCATAAGGATGTTACGCATGACGGTACGAAAAGAGAGCTCCTCTGGCAGACTGATTTT
>SLRC01000194.1 GCA_007131175.1 Syntrophomonadaceae bacterium | reverse complement strand
GATAATCAGTCCTGCTGCCAGAAAAAGCATGGCCTTAATCACTGCGTGGTTAAATATATGCAAAAGACCACCGATCAGGGCTTGACCCTCAAACATGCCGATTCCCATAAACACAAAACCAATCTGGGCAATGCTGGAGCAGGCAAGCATTTTTTTTATGTCGTTCTGAAGCATGGCAAAAACGGAACCGGCTATTACAGCCATGGCAGATAGAATCAGAACAATCTCCAATACAGGAACCAAAGCAAATAGCTCCGCTGGAAACACAGCAAAAATTTTAAGTAAAATCACAGCATAAAGTTTAATTACCAGCGCAGAGAGAACAGCACTGGAAGGAGTAGGTGCTGCGGAATGGGCATCAGGCAACCAGACATGCAGGGGGAAAAGGGCCGCCTTAACACCCAATCCCACAATAATTAAGCTCAGTGCAATTAAAATATTATATGGGTAAAGGTTAAGGATTTCAGGCAGTTCCGCTGCAATAAAATGCAAGTTGAGGTGGCCCGTTACCATATACAGCATGGCTACGGCAAGCAGAAAACACCCCGAACCCAGGGTACCCAGAATAAGATATTTCAAAGAGGCCTCGGCACAACGTTGATCCCCCTTAATAGATATGATACCACATGAGGCTATGGCAGAAATCTCCATAAAAACAAAGATGTTAAACAGATCATTGGAAAGGGCGAGCCCGCTCAAAGCGAAAAGTAATAACAGGTAAAGTGAATAGTACCAATTGCGCACAGTTTTGTTAATTTCATGCTTTAAATCAATTGCACCATAAACCATCACCAGAAAAGCAATGGCACCAAGCGTAATAAGAACATAAACAGCAAGATAATCAACAATAAACTCTATACCCCAGGGAGCGGGCCAGCTACTCAAAAAATAGCTGAAGGGACCCTGGGCACGCACAAAAAATAGAAGGACAATGGAGCCTATAAAAAGAGCAAGCAGGGCGGCAGTGGTGATTATAAAAGCAAATCTTTCACGTTTTATACCAAGCAGGGGCACGATAAAAGCCATTACTAACAGAACAAGGAGCAGAATTACAGGCAAATGAAACAACAATTTATTTTTCCTCCCTCGCGCGAAGCAGAGCTATTTCATCGGCATCCAAAGTACCATAATGACGGTATAATCTAATAATCAGGCTCAGCGCGTACGCAGTTAGGCTCACAGCAACCACGATTCCGGTGAGAATAAGGGCAGATGGCAGGGGGTTTACATAAATATAGTCCTCACCAACCTGTATGATCGGAGCCCTTCCCCCGTGTACATAACCGATTGAAACAAAAAAAAGGAAAATTGCAGTTTCCATAATGTTCATACCCAGAAGTTTTTTAATTAGATTGGAATGGGTAAGCATGGTATGAAAACCGATTAAAAACAATATACATGCTGCCAGGTAGTAAAAGTTTTCTCCCAGTCTAAATACCATTTCCATTGTCTTTAACCTCTTTTACTTAAACTGTTGTATAACGTTACCATTGTTGAAGTAACCTTGATCCCCACACCAAATGACAAAATCATAATGATGCCCCCGCTGAAAAGCTGCCCCGGTATCCCCATGTAAAAGCCGGCAGCTTTGTTTGCAAGAAAAGTTCCCCCCAACATGATACCGAACAACCCTGCCAGAACAAATAAAAGCCCGCCACCGCTTTCCATCAGGTGGGAGATCCCGGGAGCAATACGCCTTGATGCCGTTTCTTGTCCAAAAGAGAGGGCATAAAGGATAAAGCTTGCCGCTATAACTGCTCCTCCGGCGAAACCGCCACCGGGAGAAAGGTGACCGTAAAATACGAGGTATGCCCCGTACAACTGTACAAATGGAACCATCAACCGGCATACTGATCTGGTAACAAGATCATCCACTTGGATTCATCCTCTCTACTCCTTGTTTCCCAGTGCCCCCAGATTGGCCAGTGCGGCTGCAACAGCAGTAAAAAGAACGGTGGCCTCACCCAGGGTATCAAAGGAACGGAAGTCGGTAATGATTGCAGCTACTGCATTAATTGCCCCCGTTTGCGGCACAGTTTCTTCAATATAAAACAGAGCAACATTATTGTAAGCTGGCGCTTCCGCAGAGCCGAAAAGGGGCATTTCAGAAACGGCCAAAACCAGGGTAACCCCGATAATAAAGAGGACAGAGAGGACAAGAAAATTGCGTATTTGCCCTACCGGCGTATAGAAAAATGTGTATGCCATTAATAGCACAATGGCAACAATAATCAAAGGATTTACTTCCACTTATATCCCGTCCTTATAAAGAATTTACTCCGCGCGCTGCGTCCGGCTGATGGCAGCAATAAATAAAAAGGTGGTTACTCCTGTACCAAGTGCCGCCTCCGTAATTGCAACATCGGGGGAGCCTAACATTTGCCAGATGATGGCCATTACCAAACTATACGCGGCAAAGATGACCACTGCACTGAGCAGATCCCGTATTCGTGCCACCGCGATGGCACAAACGATGAGAAACATAAGCAGCAGGAAATCGAGGATCGTAATCATCCTTGGTGTTCATCCTTTCTTCCCTGAGTAAAATTCATATTAAAGCTTTCTTTTACCTGAGGTATACCGCTGAGCAAAGAAGCCCTGGCAATAACATGGGCCGCCGTGGGGTTGCATATCCACAACAGAACAATAATAATCACCAGTTTTAAAGCAACATCTGCAGTTCCCTGAATGGCCAGGCCAATGAGAATAAGGCCTGCCCCAAGGGTATCGCATTTGGTAGTTGCATGTAAACGGGAATAAATATCAGGAAAACGCAACAAACCCGCCACACCAACAGCAAAGAAAAATACTCCCGCAAATATAAACAATGATGAGATATAGTTTGGGCTCATTTACAGTCATGCCTCCACTTTTAAGCCGGATAGATTGTCCTCATTATTCCAGTGTTCCCCGCTCCAGGTAGCGTGCCACCCCCAGCGTCATTACGAAAGCAATGAGCGCATAAATCAGGGCGACATCCAGGAAAAACTCCTGGCCTGTTATGAAAGAGACCAGGGCAATAAGCACCATGGTTTTTGTGCCGATAACGTTAATGGCCACAACCCGGTCCGCCGCTGTGGGGCCAAGAGCAGCTCGTAGCAAGCACAGAAACGTCAAAACCAGGAGCAACACTGCTGCCACAGTATTTATATTGGTCACGTCAGTTTTCCTCCTGCTCATATTCAGTAGCTGACAACTCTGCAGCCAGCGGCCAATGAACAATTGCGCGGGCATTTTCTTCGGTCAGGGCATGCACCATAATTTCTTCTTCTTCCACCAGCACAGTGAGGGTACCGGGGGTAAGGGTTATGGAATTTGCCAGGAGCGCTTTGTTCAAATCCGTTTTCAGCGGAATGGGGAAGCGGACCATGCCAGGGGAAATGGGCATGGAAGGATGTATCACCAAATAAGCTACCTGTAAACTGGCCACCACAACTGCACCAATTAGATGCAACCCATAGCGTAAAAAAAGAAGTAAGGTTCTCCCATCAAGGCATGGACACTCCTCTTTTTTGAAGAAAAGATCATGATTAAACAGGGCAATGAACAGCGCCAGGATGGCTCCCAGTATTAATCCCTGATAGTGATAAGATGCCGTAACAGCAACCCAGAACAACCATAAAATCAGGGCCATAAACCAAAACGTGGTTTGTTTTAACAGATGCATAGCTAATCCTCCCGGCGAAAATACCCACTTTTGCCCCCCATTTTCTCCAGAAGGCACAGATGGTTGATCTCCATTTTCCGATCCACAGCTTTACACATATCATAAACCGTAAGCGCAGCGGCAGCGGCAGCGGTAAGGGCTTCCATCTCCACTCCCGTTTGTCCGTTTACCTTAACGGTAGCCTCAATGAAAAGAGAACTAGCCTCTTCATCAAAGTAAAAAGAAATGTCAACGCCCGTTATAAGTAGAGGGTGACACATGGGAATAAGGGATGGGGTCCTTTTGGCCGCCATAATTCCCGCAACCTGTGCCACTGCCAGGACATCACCCTTGGCCATTTTCCCATCCCGGATCAAATAAAGTGTCTCTTTTTTCATAAAAACGCTGGCTGTGGCCGTTGCTTGCCGGGCAGTGGTGTTTTTTTCACTTACATCCACCATTCGCGCCCGGCCTTCTTCGTTAAAATGGGTTAGTCCTTCTTCGCCCAAAGATTGCCCCCCCATATTGGGTGATTGCTTAAACTTCTCGTTAAGTTGTCAAAATCCTTCTTTAAAATAATATGGACCATAAATTTTATATAATTTTTGTTATGAACAGCCGCTTCTTACCCCAAATTACATGATCAAAGAAACCGACAAAGAACTGCAGGTTTCTTTGATCATTTCCTGTGCCTAATTATGCATGATGTACTTTTGCCGCATCTTTTATAATACTTCGCCTGCAAGCATCCACGCATTCGCCGCAATTATCACACTTGCTGCTGTCGATAACGGCAAGACTGTCTTCAACGACTATTGCATCCTGGGGGCAAGCCTTCACACAGGCTTTGCAACCGGTACAACCCACCTCACAGACTTCACGCACCACCTTACCCTTGTCCTTGGAGTTGCAGGGGACATATTTGCAGGTACGATCAGCATCAGCGATACGAATTAAATCCCGCGGACAAGCTTTTACACAGATGCCACAGGCGGTACACCGTTCCCGGTCAACTATGGGCAACCCGTTGTCACCCATGTGGAGGGCATCAAAGGGACAGCTTTCAGCACAGGTCCCCAGTCCGAGACAACCATACTTACATGCCTTGAAACCGCCACTAAACGCCAATGCAGCGTTGCAGTCCCTCACACCATGATATTCGAATTTGTCCGGGGCCACATCCCGGCTCCCCAAACAGGAAATTTCAGCAACCTTTTTTACTTCAGAGCCTACAGAATCTATGCCCATAACCTTACAGATACTGTCACATATATCTTTTCCGCCGGGGATACAACCGCTGGCATCAGCTTTTAATCCCACAACATTTTCGGCGAAACTGATGCAGCCGGGAAAACCACAGGCGCCACAGTTTGCCCCTGGCAAAAGGTCACAGATTGTTTCCACACGGGCGTCTTCCTCAACGGCAAAGTGTTTTGCAGCAACGGCCAAAAGACCGCCGAACACCAATCCCATACCACCGATTACGATAAGGGCCGTAAAAAGCTCCATATTTATTCACCTCCTATAAAGTCATGATTCCGGCAAACCCCATAAAGGACAGGGACAAAATCCCCGCCGTTACCAGGGTAACCGCCGCTCCCTGCAGCAGGCCGGACATATTCACCAGTTCCAGCCGTTCACGTATGCCAGCCATGATGACCAGGGCCATGGTAAAGCCGATTGCTGCTGCTATGGCATATACAACTGTCTGGATAATATTGTGACCCATCTGAATGTTAAGCAGGGCCACACCCAGAATGGCACAATTGGTTGTAATCAGGGGCAGATAAATCCCCAGGGCTTTGAAAAGGGTCGGATTGTTTTTTTTCAAGACAATTTCAACCAACTGCACCAGGGAAGCGATTACCAGGATAAAGGCAATTGTTCTGAGGTATACCAGGTCCAGCGGGATCAGGATAAAATTGAATATGACCCAGGATACTATGGTTGCAAGCGTCATCACGAACACAACAGCCATCCCCATACCCAGTGACGTTTCAATCCGCTTGGAGACCCCCAGGTAGGGACAGACACCCAGGAACTGGTTTAAAACAATATTGTTAGCCAGAATGGCCACAAAAATTATTGCCGCCAGGTTTAGTTCCATGGTTGAACCTCCTTTTCTTCACAGATTTTACTTTACTGAACACCGAATTTCCGATAAAAATAGTTGAATATGGCCAGCAGAATACCCAGGGCAATAAACGCTCCCGGTGGTGATGCAAACAGAGCCATGGGTTCAAAAGACGATCCCATTATGTTAGCACCAAATATGCTGCCCGCACCGAGTAATTCACGCACGATTCCCAGGATTGTCAGGGCAAGGGTAAAGCCTATCCCCATGCCCAGTGCATCAATAACGGAGCGCCCCAGGGTATTTTTGCGGGCAAAACCTTCCGCCCGGCCCATGATCATGCAGTTTACCACAATCAGGGGGATAAAAATTCCCAGTGCTGCGTGCAAGGACGGCAGAAAAGCATTGAGTACCAAGTCCGTTATGGTAACAAAGGTGGCAATCACAAGGATATAAGCAGGAATGCGCACCCGGGGCGGCACCACATTGCGAATAAAGGATACAACAATGTTGGAGCTAAGAAGCACAAACATGGATGCTATGCCCATGCCAAAACCGTTTGTTGCCGTTATGGTAACGGCCAGAATTGGACACATTCCCAGCAACTGTACAAAAACAGGGTTTTGTTTAATAATGCCCTTGGAAAACTCTTGCGTCAGGGTTGTCATCTATTCTCACCTCCATACTCCTATTCGTTATTTCAAGGCGTTAAATACCGCTTCAATAATCCCAAGACTGCTAACAGTTGCACCTGAAACAGCATCAACTTCGATGCTTTGGGCATCGCGAATACGGGCAATCGTTGCGCCCTCTGCTTTATCAAAGTAATCGGGAGTATAGTCATGTTCCAGCACAACTATTTCTGTAATTTGCCCGCCACTTACGGTTACCTCAACCGTAACATCACTTCCGGTGCCCGTATAAGTGCCGTCACTTACCGCAGCAATGTCAAGTCCCATGGTTTCCCCTTCAAATCCCAGGAATTCTGCTCCGATCACATCTATAACCCGACGGATGGAACCGGTAATGCCCCGCAGCGTAACTGTGGCTCCGGAATGGGTATCAATATCCTGTCCCACCGCAATTGGGTCATCAATAGAAAGGCCAACAATTTGTTGCTGCCACTCCTCGGTTTCAATAAAGTTACCAATACCGGGTGTTTCCGTATGCGAACTGATGCGAATTCCCACGATATTTCCGGCATTATCCACCGCCAGGTTGTACTGGATGGGCCCATCCCCATAACCGCTGGCTTTTGCCTGGGCCACAACCCCCAAGAGGTTGCCGGCACTGTCATAACAGACAAAGTAACCCTCCCCATCGACGCTCTCCTCATCGATCCGATCAACATCAGGGAAAAAACGTCTCAACGTTTCCATAAACTCCTGCTGAGCCCGGGTCTCGATAATGGGTCCGGTCCAGGCATTCACACCGGCTAAAAGACCACCACAAACAGCTCCAATAATCAGAAGTACTAAAGCCATTCTTACACCATCACGCATTTTTCTGCTTCACCTCCCCAAATCTCTTCGGTAAAGTCAGGTTATCGATAATCGGGGTTAAGCTGTTCATTAAAAGGATACTGAACATAACGCCCTCGGGGTAAGAACCGAATAAGCGAATAATCATGGTAATCAAACCACAGCCCCCACCAAAAATAAGTTTTCCAACAGAGGTAACGGGTGAAGTGACCATATCTGTTGCCATGAACAGTGCACCTAAAAGAACCCCACCAGCCAACACGTGGTAAAGCCCCATATTAAAACCACCGTCAAACAAACCAAATACAAAAACAAGTGCAATAAATGCGCCGGGGATTCTCCAGTCAATGTGTCCCCGATAATAGAGCCAGATACCGCCAATAATCAGGGCCAATGCTGAAGTCTCGCCAAGGCTGCCTGAAACAGTTCCGATAAAAAGGTCAAGCAATGAAGCGGCCTTAGTGGCCAGGGGGGTTGCTTCCGTCACAATATCAGCCGTAAAATTGAAAGGTACGGGCCTCATCCACACATCACCCGCAACATGGGCTCCCCAGGAAACAACCAGGACAGCCCGTCCCACCAGGGCCGGGTTGAATATATTGTTGCCTATACCGCCAAAGAGGTGTTTACCTATTCCAACCGCCACCGCCGAACCTATAACCACTACCCACCAGGGCGGGGCCGGTGGCAGAACCATGGCCAGTAATAATCCTGTTACAGCCGCACTTCCATCCCCGAACAAATTCCCCTTACGTAAGATAATTGCTTCCGTAATCATGGCGACAAGCGTAGCGATAACCATCGTTGCCAGGGCACGATAGCCAAAAAGAAAAACCGCCATAAGCGCCACGGGAAAGAGAGCCACCAGGACATCCACCATAATGCTGTGAATATTTTCCGGAGACTTGAGGTGTGGGGATGAAGAAACTACCAGTTTTTTATCCATTTTTTCAACTCCCTCCTCTTACTACTTTTTCCTGCGAGCGCCAATTTCCCCTTTGGCAATACGAATCCACTGTACAAGGGGCCGCTTGGCCGGACAGGTGTACGTACAACAACCACATTCGAAACAATCCATCGCTCCGTATTTCTCTGCCATTTCAATCTTATTTTTCTCCGATGCCGAACCGATAAAATTGGGCATAAGGGCCATGGGGCAAACATCAATGCACTTCCCACACTTGATGCATGGGTCAATGGAAAGATCCTTTACAAATTCCTCCGTTAAGATCAATACTCCCGATGTCCCCTTGATCACAGGCACCTCATCTGTAGCCTGGGCCAGTCCCATCATGGGTCCACCCAGGATCAGCTTACGGGCATCTTCTGTCATCCCGCCACACTGCTCAATCAGATCTTTCACCATAGTGCCATTGCGTACCATCATGTTTGCCGGTTCCTTAATCCCCGGTCCGGTTACGGTAACAATCCGCTCATAAAGAGGCTTGCCCAGCTTAATTGCCTCCGCCAGGGCTACCGCAGTCCCACCGTTCTGGTTTACCACGTTAACTGCCATGGGTAATGCACCTGGGGGCACCTCCCGGCCCGTTGTAGCTTTGATTAACATCTTCTCTGCTCCCTGGGGATACTTGGTATGCAGAGCATGGACCTTAATATCATATTCGCCTTTACCTTCGGCAACCGCCCTATTCATACTTGCCAGTGCATCCAGTTTGTTATCCTCAACACCGATGATCCCATTGGTTGCACCCAGGGATTTCATGAACGCTTTCAGGCCGTATACAATATCATCGGCCTGCTCCAGCATTTGACGATGATCTGCCGTAAGGAAAGGTTCACATTCGGCTCCGTTAATGATCACGGTGTCAATCTTTACCTCCGGGGGAGGTGAAAGCTTTACGTGGGTAGGGAAGGTAGCACCACCGAGACCAACCAAACCAAAATCTTTTGCTATTTGCTTAATTTCCTCCGCACTTAACTCCTCCAGTGGTTTGCCCGGCTTCATTCCCTCATCCGGCTTATCCTGACCATCATTTTCAATAAAGACGGCAGGCAAAGGATTACCCAAAGGGTGAGTGAAGGGTTCGATCTTGGTAACCTTGCCAGAAACACTGGCAAATACAGGCGTCGAAACAAATCCCTTGGGCTCACCAATTTTTTGCCCCATCTTCACTTCGTCCCCAACCTGCACTACCGGGTCGCAGGGTGCACCAATATTCTGGTGCAATGATATAATAACCTGCGCCGGCGCACGGGCGGAAGCAATGGGCTTCCCGGAAGAGAAATCTTTATAATATCCGGGATGGATACCTCCTACAAAAGTTCTCTCACTCATGCATCCGTTCACCTCTTTAATCCAAATTTTTAACGTCTCGTCAACCACAATGAAAATTCTGCGCCGCCCTCACTAACCAATAATAAATTCGTTACTTTCTTCTGAAATCCTTCCTGCATCCGCCATTTCAAGAATTATTTTGCCCTGTGGCATCATTTAGGGGCAAATAGCCAGAATAAAGCGAATAATTAGGCGCATGCTTCCTATTACGATGTAAAAACACTCATCAAGTAATACTTGCAAACTACACCTGCGTTACTGCAACATAAATAACTTCAATTATATCCTTGAATATTATAAGGCATTTATATAAAAAAAAACATACCTGCTTATCTCCTTAGCTCCCTTTTTTTACCTTCTCCCTGCAACTTTCCCCCGAACAATAATAAAAAGACTGCCCTGCTGGACAGTCTTTATTGTTTTTGCTTGATCTTTTTCTGTTAAGAGAACTCACGCGGAATAAAAGTTGCACAATCAGTTTCTTCCGTATACGACGCTTGAGGTGGTTGAATCTCAATGGTCTCAGCCATACACTGGTTTCCATTGTTCCAGTATGTACAACTGTCAACCACACATTTAACCCGGCTAATCGGATTATCAATACGGTTAATGCGGTGATGATGTGTCATTTTCACACCTCCATTTAGTTGAGCAGTATTTTTGCCTCCCTATAGTTTTACCTTCCTCATGGAAATTATGAAAATAACCCTTATTTTTAGTGCTTAAAAACTAGGAGGCCTTTACAGATAAACCTCCAAAAAAACCGGACCTGTAGGATATCTGTAGCCTTTTTGCGTCGAAACTGTTAGGTACATAAATCTTGAAATCGCCTTCGTCATGCCTTTCGAAACCCTCTTTGTTTTCCGGCTCACCTGCAATCACGGCAGGTTTATAAGAAAAACCCGCTCAGCCTCCGCGCATCACCATTTTTACCATTAAAGAACGGGCGTTTTGCTTGTCACGCAGGTATTCCTGAGCCTGCGGTG
>SLRC01000203.1 GCA_007131175.1 Syntrophomonadaceae bacterium | reverse complement strand
CTTGCCGACAGACGCCGAATCGCCCAAATTTGGCTCGAGGAATCCACAGGTAGTCGGATTGAGAAATACGTCCATCTCAAAAGGGACGAGAGACCGGACCCAGATTGTCTCGACGAAAAGCTCGACGAATTCATTGATGAACTTGAACCCACCGAGGATCACCTATTCATTCTCAGTGATCTTCTACACATCCCCTCACCCTCCCTTCGCTTGCGCGTACTCCCGATTTATCTGGAACATCGAGTTCGGCGAGAAATCTTGGAAAATACCTCATTTAATAGTCTCCGAGATAAGCTCGCTGAGGCGCCGAACTCGGAAAGGATCAGTAAACTCGCTCACGACCCAAAAGCCACGCTCTCCAATACAGATCTCAAAGGACTCCACCTCAAGGTCTCCCACATCAAGCGTCGCCTCGTCGACTTTGCCCAAGAAATCGAGGAGACCGACAAGAACCGCCGCCTATTTCCCGATATCACCGATGAACTCGACGCCTGGGAGAAACGCATAAAAGAAGCACTTTCTCCCAAGGTCCAATCGAAGCCCGCCGCAGATGTCGATCCCGTCACATACGCTCGCCAGTTGTTGAAAGATCTCAAGCCAGGTGATGTAGAAAGCGCCGTCGAATTCCGATCTCACCTTTACCGTGTCCCGGCAGACAAATTCGAAGAGTTGCTTCCCGACCTCCTCCCTCATACATATTTTGCGACTGACTCGTCGGTCTTCGAGCGTGTCATCAACCAGGTCGACAGATCCGGTATGACCACTGAAGAAGCCACCGAAGCCATTCAATGCTGGATGGAGGCATACGAGGACGCCTGCGAAGATAGCCACACCGTGGTCACCAAGTTCCTCTGGAGCTCCCTCGACCTTCGCCGCACCGAGCTTCGCCGTCTCTTTCGCAACCGCGCTGTTGAATTATTGCCCCCCCTCACTCCTCGGAAAGCCGCCGAAACCCGGGCATAAACGTATATTTTCGCCCGTGCTCTTCAGACACCTCGTTCACTAATTCCTCCCACTTCTCCGCCTTTCCGAGTGCCCGATAAAGGTCGCGCGCTTTCTCGAACGCTTCCAACGAGAGGTGATAATATTTAGGCTTTCCGCGGTTCACATGGCGCCATCCCAGGGCCACATAGATGCGTACAGCCGTCTCTGGCCACTGGTCCGCGAGTCGGGGAGCGGCATCCTTAAGGCTCCAACTTGATACCTTTTTGAGTTGATTCACCTCCAACTCTGCGATTCGCTCCACGAGCGGGGCGAAGGGCTCCAATTTGACGGCAAATCCCAGCAACCGATAGGGATCATCACCGACGAATTCGAGAGCCCGCTCGTCGAGTCGGTCGTGGTCTTCCTCCGGCGAGAGCTGACGCAGCTCCGCCAACTTCTCGGGGGTGGGATTGGTGGTAAAGTCCAGCCATAGCTCGTCGAATGCCTCCTGGCCGCGGTTCAGCATTTGCATGATGCTCCGGCGTTCTTCTCGCACCGATTCGGTATCTCGAGCTGATCTCGACGGAACTGCAGCACACCACTTCTCAGCGAATTCGACCGCCCTCTCCAGTTCACCGCGCTCTTGCCAAAGCTCCATCAATGCCAAAACATCGTCGCAAGACAGCTTCCCCGACGGAAGTCGCTCTGCCATAAGCTCCAATTCTCCCCGCCCCTTGCGCAGGCGGCGAAGCGCCCTGGTCCAGATTGAAGTTCGCAACTCGGAGGCATCGTCACTTCGCAACCTCTCCTCTATCGAATGAATCAACGGCAGGTGAAGTGCACCCGGTGCATCCTCGACAATGCGGTCGAGCCACCATACGAGTTCAAAGCACTCGATCCATATCCCAAATTGCTCCGCCACCGCCTGCCCGCCGGAATCACCACCGTCGATCTCTTCAAAGGTCTTCAACCAATATTTGACTGCATCCGCTGCAGTCGATTGCACGTCGTCGGGGCAAAAATAATCAAAACACAGCCCCTCAAGGCCAAATAATGCCACTTCCAGAAGCGCGCGCCCCTCTCTGACGAAGCCGGCATCCACCAACTCCGAGGTTCCACCCACCAGACCGTCGAGCTCCTTCAACTTCTCCTTAAAAACCTGCATGGCTTGCGGCCAATATTGCTCCTCGTAGCCCCATGGATCGTCGGCCCCCAACCAGGACTCCAACTCCCCCATGTCCAACCCTTCCAATACCGTCAACGCTTGATCGACCGCCTCTTCCAAGTCCCGAACTCGACCCTCCGTGTGCGCCGTGGAGATCACACCCTGCACCGCCGGGCCACTCTCCCCGCCGACTTCATAGCCCAACCAATGCCGATAGGCCCGGATGAGCTCCGCCGCCGCACTGCCCGCCTCAAATTCCAACGAATCCAGGGCCACTCGCCAACGCCCATCGCCGACCACCCCGCGAACCCGCCGCCGCCCGGGTGTGGACTCTATCTCCTCAAGAATAACGCTATGCCCCGCAACTTCTACCTGTGCGGGTAGCTCCACCAGCTCCTCCAACCGAGCGGCAAATGCAGCCTCGGCCTCTTCATCGGTTCTGGCGCCCAGAACGATCCCCGCCGCGATTTGCCCGATGCCACTTTCGGTCATGATTTCCTCCTGTGCAGAAAAGACGTGAGCCAATCACGGTGCACTCATCGATTGGAGG
>SLRC01000177.1 GCA_007131175.1 Syntrophomonadaceae bacterium | reverse complement strand
CCCTCATATCCCACCGGGAAGAATCTTTGGAAAAATGTGTAATAATATAGCTCTTTGGTAGACTCCAGGTGGATACCGTCCTTGCTTTCAGGCGCTTCCTCAAGGTCTTCTTCCACTATACTTTTTGGGATAGCCTTATATACCTGGTCATCAATGCCAACACCCCTGGAAAATCTCATTTTGGGGCGATCTGCAATTTCCTGGGGGAGCATATCTCTGAATGCTTCCCGGAGAATCCATTTTTCAATAGGTTCACACCCTTCCTCGGCAAAACACTTCAGCCCCATCGGCAGTCTGTTGCATATTTCAACCACCGCCGGATGGAGAAATGGAGCATGGTATTCAACACTGTTTGACATCCATCCCCGGTCGAGCCGACGCAGGGCCGTGTTATAGGCTACTTCAAGCAGTTTTCTGCCAATTCTTTCTTTTTCATCCATATCTGGAATGTCCTGCAGTTCCCTAAAATATCCTCCAAAGAGCTCATCTGCACCTTCTCCAACCAGCACGCTGTCAACGTGTTCTGAAGCCATGCGGGCTGTATAATAGTTGGCAATAAAGCCCACAATACAGTCTTCATCAAAGGATTCCAGGTACCACACTGCATCCGGAATAACATCCCTGATATCATCTTTTGTTATTTCATAAACATGGTGCTCCACGCCAAGTTGTTCTGTCAACAGCTTGGCATACTTCAAATCTTCACCATGATGACCGGCCAGGGTGCCGGTAAAGGCTTTAATATTTTTATTATATTTATGGGCAACAGCCAATATGATAGAGCTATCCAGACCACCACTGAGGGCAACCCCCTCAATTTTTTCGTTGGAGAGAGATTCTTTTACGGCATTAATCATCACTTCCCTCACTGCAGCAATAGCCTCCAATGTGGTATTCCACTTGGGGAGGGTAACAGGACATTTTTCAAACGCCTTGAGTCCTTCTGTAGTAGAATAATAATGACCCGGAAGCAATTCTTCCACCTCATTGGTCAACTCTTTCAGTGCTTTCCCTTCCGAGGCAAACATAAAATCACCTTCCGGTGATTGATGGTATATAACCGGCCGGGCCCCGACATGATCCCTTGCAATAAAACATTCTTTTTCATCCACAATCGCACAGGCAAAACTTCCGTTAATTTTGGAGAAAACATCCTTCCCATGTTCTAAGTATAAGTCTCTTAAATATTCAGCATTGGAAACTTGTTTGTTACCATCTTTAATCAGCGTTCCGTCAAGGATCACATATGGCAATGATTCTGCACTGATGTTATAACCGTTGTGCCCGACAAAACCAATTGCACCCATGGGTGCTTCTTTTACCACGAATTCGTTTTTTCCCCGATGTTTGATCATTTCGATCATTTGTTCCGCTTTTTGTAATGCTTCTTCTTTACCGATAAAACCAGCTATACCAGACATTATTCTTCGCCTCCAGATAGTAATTAAATGTTTTTTAAGAACAAGTTTTTAAAATTTGGTTAAACCATCGATATTCTCCAGTCGCTTATTAACTGCGGTCAAATTAAGGGGAGCGTCAATCCTGTTTCCCCTGTAGATATACCCTTCCCTGAGGCCTTTGCGGGCCGATTTCATAAAGACCGTGCTGCCACCAGACTGGTTAACCGCCTTTTCAATTACAGCAAGCTGTTTATCAATATATTCCTCGTCATAAGGTTCGAGGGCATTTTCAATATGGCGGATCCGGGCATCAATTTCAGCTTCCACCTTTTCGTCTGCCGCAACACCAAAATGGCTCAGCGCTTCAAGCGTGGCGGTTTTTGCTATTTTTGAGATTTCACCGGACTGATCTGCTTTAAAATTATCCTTCACAATTCCCAAGGCAATATCGTCAATCACATACTGATAGTAGGAGACTGACATGACCTGTTCAAGCATCCCCAGCGCACTGTTTATATATTGTGCACCCGATGCCATTTCATAAGTCCAGCTGAGCACCTTTTCGCTCAGGCCCTGTGCAGATGGTTCAGCTTCATCAGACACTCCCGCAGTTCCACAGCAGGGAAGATTATAAAAGCGGCAGAGCTGTGCCGCAATGGCAACGCGCCGGATGCAATCGGGTTGGCACCACCTGGGGGAACCGTCGGTATAAAGATTGGAAGTAATGGGTATTCCCCGGTACAGTACCTTTGCCCCCGGGCGGATTACGTTGGCTAAGACAAAGCCAAACATCAACTCTGCATGGAGCTGCAGTAATTCCCCCACTTCGGAAAACGGTGCAGTGCTTCCCCCCTGGGGACAACAGGATATGGCTACGGGAAGATCTTTTTCTAATAGGGCAACAAATTTTTCCCCCGCAGCAGTATCCAGGACCAAGGGACTTGAGACCAGTGAAATGACAAAAGAAACGTGTGCCGGATTACCAATAATCTCAAGTACTTTATCTAAATACTCCACTTTGACGAGATTGGCAACATTCATGGGCTTTGAGCAGTATTCACGAAATATTTTTGCCTTTTCCACGTCCATCTGGTCTTCCGGAACGTCACATTCCACCGGACGGGTGACAAAATCAACATTTTTCAGTTGGTCACACAGGGAAAGTATTTTTTTTAAGTCATCCGACACAGCCGGCCTTTTGGACCATCCGTTTCCATCAGGATGCACAATATAAAGTGCCTGCCCTCCGGTACCAAACTTTACCTGGTTTTCAGACGTATTGAGCGTAAACCCATAAGCCGGATCCGGTGCATCAAATTGAATAGTTTTGGCAGTTTCGGCCAAAGCGCTATCCACCATATTCTTGTTAATGAATATGCGATTCCCTTTTTGCTGCGCCCCCCGGGATACGAGCTTTTCCGCAATACCTTCATGGCTAACCTTAACCCCAACCTGGGACAGTAAGCGTAAGGCTCCCGCGTGAATTAACCGCATCTCAGAAGGCGCAAGCAGCTTTAGCTGCTGCGCATCAGGAATTATCATGATGCTTCCCTCAATTTTTCCAAAATATGGATGGCATCCATAACGTCACGGCAATAATAATCGGCACCAATCTTTGTAGCAAACTTTTTTGAGGTAGGCGCCCCACCAATGAAAACCTTTATATCTGAAAAACCTTCATCTTTGATCATCTTAACTACCTGTTCCATTTCAATCATGGTAGTGGTTAAGAGCGCAGAAAGGCCCACAAAATCCGGTTTAAAATCTCTGATGGACTGGAGGATATCTCCCGCTGGCACATCAATACCCAGATCCTTCACCTGGTAGCCTGCCCCTTTGATCATGGTAGCAACGATATTTTTACCGATATCATGTAAATCTCCCTTAACTGTTGCGATAAGGAACTTTCCCTTTTGGGAGCTGCTGCCTGCCTGCAGTTTTGGTTCCAGAATATCCATGGCTTCACCTACACATTCGGCGCTTGCAAGCATATCCGGGAGGTTATATTCATCTGTTTCAAACAGTTTCCCCACTTCTTCCATTGCCCTGCCAAACAATTCCAGAATCTTCTGAGGCTCCACACCCTCTTCCAGGGCTTGCTCCGTATATTCCAACGTCCCTGGTGTTCCCTCCATGGTACCATCGTAGCCTTCGTCGTCAGCATCAAGATGTCCCATGATTATGGAATTCTCCAATGCGTTTAATAACTCATCTTTATTCATGACAAACCTCCTGTTACATTATTTAATAGTCCAGGTATTTCCTTATATACCCGCCCGATTACTTCTTCAGGCAAAGTGTTAGCATCATCGGCCAGGCAAGCGTCAAGTTTTGCCTGGGCCTGTGTGAAGACCTGGTCTTCTTCCCCGTCAGTGACAAACTCATAAGTGTTTGAAACTACCCCCCTTCGAGCCTGTTTCCTCACTCCACGGGTAAACATACCTGAACCTTTTGCCGCTTTCGTGATTTCCCCTATTGCTGCTTCAATTTGTGCATCCTCATAGTCAGGAACGCGCAGAATATCTTTAACCAGGGCTATTGAAGCATTATCAAGGACAGCCTGGAGCGGGGAAAAGATATTTGTTCCGTCAAGCAGTCCAAAAGAATAATGGATGTAGTGGGCTCCTGCAGCCGCCACCCCTTTGTAAGAATATACCTTTTCAGCCATTGCCTGGATACCCGGACGCTTTACGTCACCCACCCCTGCTGAAGAATAGCAGGGTATACCATAAAAGCGTGCCATCTGGGCACAACCTGCGGCATAATGGATAAACTCAGCTGTCCCATAACAATCCTGTAGTGTGTCCAGTTGAGCCCGCGTGGGGACGGAGCCGTACAAAACGGGTGCTCCAGGACTGGCAAACTGTGCCAGGGCAACGCCGGCCAAAATTTCCGCGTTAATTTGCATGATGATCCCTTCTTCCTGGATGGGAGCCGTTACGCCGCCCTGGGGAGACGAAGAAATGACCATGGGTATCTTTTCCCTGGCAATGAGGATTACTTTCTCCGAGCTGTCATCAACCATAAAAAGTGGGCTTCGTATTGGACACACAATAAAAGAAAGGGGAAGATGGGGCTGTTCCCCGGCAATTATTTTCGCCAGGGATATGACCGCAGGAAGAGCCTCTGGGTCAACCAGGCCACCCTGGACATGTTTCCCCGTGTTGACAAATGAATTGAAAAATACATTTACGTCCTTGTTCTTTAAATTTATAGCCTCGTCCTGAATATTAATGTTTCTGATAAAAAAATCCGCATGTTCCAGGTGATCGATGAGGCGGGCCGACTCACATAATGCAGCAATAGACCCTTGCTCTTCCTCATATACGGGATATTGCAGCGTATTGCGGCCATCTGCAGTACTAAACTCCTCTATTTTCGACCGTAAGTATATGTTAGACTCGGAACCTGTTCCAAAATAAACGGCAGGCACATGTGCATCCAGGCACAGGGTGTTTTGCGGATCCCTTGCCCCGAGAACAACCTTTGAAGGCACACTGTTGAGAGCCTTTTTCAACAATTCTTCCGGAAACAATATCTGCCACAGCTTTTGTTTTCCGTCATTAATTTCGCTTACACTGCACCCTGCGTTGCGATATACTCCCGCTGCCTTCTCTCCGGCACACTTAATCCCCGTTTCCGCCAGCAGTTTCACTGATGCATCATGTATGCTCTTAACCTGCGTTTGGGTCAGCCGCTCCACAGGCTGCACACGCAGGGCTTTTCGATACTGATTTTTTTGTTCATCCATAAATTATCGCTCCTCTTCGTCGAATAGGCCTTTCTTTACTGCCCTGGAGAATTTCCTGCAAAACTTATCTTTTCCGGCCAGCAAGTTACCCATTACGATAGATTGCTGAATACTTTTTTGAGTGGGATCGCAAATCGCTGAAGACAAACCAAAGCAAATGGCTGTGCTAAGAAAAGCCCCGTTTATCAAAAAGCGTTTTTTCAAACCATGCGAAATATTAGAGAGGCCCAGTGTTGTCTTGGCCTGGGGAAAAAGCTCATTAACTCTTTGAATGGTATGAAAGGTTACTAAGGCCTGGTTAATATCTGTTGAAATTGGAATGACAAGGGGGTCAAAAAAGATAAGGTTTTCAGGCAATCCTCTCTTCTCCACCTCAACCATAATCGTCTCGCAAATGGCCAATCTTTTATCAGTTCCGGGCGGTATGCCATCCTTGTCCATGGCAAGGGCGATGAGTGGAACCTGGTACTGGGACGCAAGCTCAATAATTTCCATGGACTGGCTGGTAAGTTCTCCGGTAATGGAATTGAGCATCCATGGCCTGCGGTCGTCCAAATGTGCCGCAGCAACCTTGAGGACTTCTGAGCTTGCAGAATCCAGGACAAGTTTCTTCTCCGTACACTCCAGGGCCATATCAATAAGCCAGCACAGATCATCCTTTTCCTGCTGCAGCTCACCGGAACCGGTTCCCGCATTAAGGTCAATGTAATCTGCTCCCGCCCCGTCCTGCATGTTGATCTCTTCTTTAACTGCAACCGTATCTTTTTGCTCAATGGCAGTTCTGATACTCTTTCTTGTTGCATTAACCCGTTCACCTATAATAATCACATAACTACTCCTTTCCAACTTTTACTTTCTGCCCGTAGCGTACAGTCAACATATGTGCCAACTTACTTTCTTACAAACGGGCACTTTGCCATTACCATGCAGCGGTACAGGAAATGCCGGTATTATACAAATAAAAAAGCCTCCGACCATTCGCCGAATATCCTGTACCATGAATAAGTTGCACAGTTATACTTCAGCAAAATGACAGGAAGCTTGCTCTGACAGTTGACATGATGGTTTTACCACAGTATCCACTTGACGCTGCCTGATTCTATTGCACAGGGCATATACACCTGTTAATCAGGCTTCACACCTCCTCCCCAATAACAAAAATACAAAGCCTATGTAAATATTCGACATCCAAACGAATAATCCTTGCTTGTTTCAATAAATAAGTGTGAAATATACCTGTTTAATCACAATCATTGCACATTATTATATTGTCATTAATGGGCGTATGAACATTATAGCATCAATTTGCGTGCACGTCAAAATACTGGAGCAAATCCAAAAACGGGAAAATGGCTTGATCGTGGAGTTATCTCACCTTATTGCTTAGATACCCCTGGTTAGCTGTTGTGATAAATGGATATCAGCTGTTACATGATTAAAAACCAATGCTATTCCATTTGTCCAGCAGTTTTTTCTTAGAATATAAGATATACTCCCTGTCATGAGAAAAAATTTCAAGCGTTACGGTACCGTCGTAGAAAGATTTTAAAATACCTAGCAGGTGGTCCCAGTCAATATTTCCCGCCCCCATGGGCAAATGCAGATCCTGAGTCCCGTTATTGTCATGCAGGTGAACGTGCATAAGCTTATCTTTGTAAAGGCTAAGGTACTCTATCGGATTCCGGCCAAATAGATTTAGATGGCCAATATCGGCATGAAAATACAATTTCTCGTTTAACGCCAGGAGCATGTCAATGCTACGGGCATTGTCATAAGCTGTACCGAGGGGTTCGAGCATTATGTTAACTCCCGCATTTTCGGCCAATTCCAAAATGCTTTGCAACGATTCAACCTGGTATTTTACCCCTTCTTCTGCAGTGAACATGGTGGAAGGAGGCCAATTTGTATGTATGGTTGCCTTGTGGCAACCAATTTCAACGAAAGCATCCAGGTATTCCCTCATTATCTCCACTGCACATTTCCGAAGCCGTCTCATTGGCGATCCGATAGGCAAATACCAGGCCGTGTGCCCAATTCGCCCCAGGCCATAATAATCAAGTTGCCGCCTCACATCCTTAACATTGACCTTTTCCAGCTCACTTTGATCTGGCTCCAAAAACAAATCAATGAAATCAAAACCATTGTTGCCGATCCAATCTATTTCTTTACTTATTTCATTTCGGGGATTATTGGGAAAACCGACTAACATCTTATCAGCCCCTGCCTGTATGATTGTGAATACGTCATGACTGAGCAGAAGGATGCTTCATCATTGGAGCGGTTACTTTAGACTCTGACATGTTTGAGTTCGCCATCCATGGTGCCCTGAACATGTTCTCTCTCCTCAGCAAAGTCAAAGCCGGTCCAGATACCAATGGAATCAAGCACCGAATCCTGGGGATGAAATTGGCGGAAGATTTTAAAGTAATATGCCGCCTCCCTGCTGTTAATGGTCGCCTTGGGATTCTCCGCCTTGATACGCTCATATTCGTCCTCACTTATCTCACTCTCGGCCAGCCTTTCACCCAGGCTCTCGCACCCTGCCCCCTGGGTATACTGCACCTTGTAACGCCAAAGTATTTCATCAGGCAGGTAACCTGTATCTTCAAATGCCTTCCGGAAAATCCATTTCTCAATTTGACTCCCATTTTCTGCAGACGGGCGTATCTTCAGTTGTGGTGGTATCTGCATGGCCAGGTCAATCATGGCCACGTCAAGGAAAGGAACCCTCAATTCCAGGCTGAAATACATGCCCATACGGTCGGCACGCTGCAGATTAATGTTGTGCAGGTTTTCGATACAGCGCCGGGCTTCCTTGTTTTGCACATCCAAGGGAAAATGTTTCATGTAATGGTAACCGCTGAACAGCTCATCAGCACCCTCTCCGGTGAGCACTACAGTCACGTAATCCGCAGCCACCTTGCAGGTAAAGTAACAGGGAACAGCGCAGCGCACCAGAGAAGGATCATACGTCTCCAGCTTATTAATAACCGTAGGGAGAACTTCGTAGTATTCATCTTCAGTAAAGATTAACTCGTGGTGTGTGGAGCCGATATGCTTGGCCGCGATGCGGGATGCTTTGAGGTCATCGCTTTCCACACCGTATTTGTCCTTCATACCGACGACAAAGGTATGTAACTGCGGAATTTCCTCAGCAGCAATAGCTGCCACCAGGCTGCTGTCGAGGCCGCCGCTGCAAAAGGATCCGACGGGGATTTCTTTATCGGCCAGCAGCCTTTTTTTGACAGCGGTGATAAAGGTTTCCCTGATCTTTTCGCAGGCCTCATCCACATCGGTGAGCAGATAGTCTTGAATCTGCGGCACCTGGTAATGTTGAACAAATCCTTCGCCGGGAGTAAAATAATATCCGGCAGGAAACTCGTGCACTTCGTCCACACCGGCCAGGCTCATGGCACCCAACTCTGAGGCGAAATAAAGGTTGCCTCCCACATATCCGTAATACAGGGGTTTTATCCCAATGGGATCCCGTGCCAGCATTAAATCATCTTCGTCAAAAATGGCGAAAGCATACATGCCGTCCAGGTCCTTAACGCATTCCGGACCCTTTTCCTGATAAAGGTGCAGGATCGCTTCCGTATCAGAACCGGTCGTAAAATGATATTTTCCCGCCAGCCTGTTTCTGATCTTTTTGAAGTTGTAGATTTCACCGTTGCAAATAACACCTGTCCGCCCGCCGTTGGCCAGGATAGGCTGATGGCCTTTTTTCACATCAACAATGGATAACCTGGTATGACCGAAAACAGTATTGTTAAAAATATGCATACCATGATCATCGGGGCCGCGGTGGGGCATGGCATCCAGCATCTTACCCACAGTTTCCCTGTCTTTAACTCCAAAACACCCGGCAATGCCGCACATTAAAAAGCACCTACTTTATTTAAATTTTTATTCGGAATAACTATAATTATAGAATTGGTTTCCAATTTTGTCAAACGTCGCTCTGGATGCCAATAGAGCCTATATCACTATTCAATGGGGGTTTGCGAAATTAAGACCGTGTTATTCTATTTTAATATAATAGAATATGATTTTACTATGCGGAATAACATCCCCAAGAAGCAGTGCCACCATGCTTTTTACCTTAATGGTATGTTATGTTAAATCTTGACCAATGCTGATACACATTATAACATTGGAAAGTAATGTGGCAAAAAAGACATCAATTGAAATGAGGTTTTACCATGGCAGCATGTTTACAATGTGGTAAAAAATATGAAAGTGATTATATGCTCTGGAAAGGCGGCATCGGGCGCTGCCTCTGTACCAATTGCCTGGACAGGGAACTTCAGGAAAATGAGATTAAGAAAGATAATGAGCTTAAAAATCACCCCCAAACAAATAATAAGCATATGTAATATTTTAGTAATAGCTTATGCCTGCGACGAACTGTTGTTACTGTAATATTATTAAAATTACCTTAATATAACATATTTTACCATCGTATACTTGGCGCCTTAAAGGAAAATATAAAGGTGAGTTCCGATATTGAATTAAGCAAAGAAAGGGGTGAACCAATGCAAGCAACAAGGACAAATATTAAAAACATTGGAAAAGCGGAGTTCATGGCTCTATTTCACCAGTACCAGGCAGAATCGCTATGTTCCAAAAAGCTGAGTAACTACAGCAACCAGTGCCAGGATCCCAACATGAAAAACATCATTAACCAGATGAGTTCCCAGTGCCAGGAGAGGGCAACACGTCTCTCCTCGCTGCTGCAGGAATCGGGCGGTGGACAGTTCCTGTCCTAACTGGTTACCCCATCAACTCACCTTACCACTCCAAACATTTTATGCCTTTAACAGCTGGATGAAAGGAGGTCGCACATGCAACAGCAACAATTTACGGACAAAGATATTGCCGGTGATGTACTGACGGGTGTAAAACACATGGCCCAGGGATATATGTATGCAGTGCTGGAATCACAGGATCAAAACCTGCGCCAGACCTTTATGGATTTTCAAAATCAATGCCTGACCGGTCAGGATCAAATGTTCCGGCTTATGAATAAAAATGGCTGGTACAAAGTGCCCATGATTCTGGATGAAAATCAATCGGGCCCACAGATATAAGCATTCACAAGAATCAGCTGAGCTGTGTGGCATAGATTAAAGAGAAAACCCCGCTTTGATCGTTTGGAGCGGGGTTTTCCCATTGTTTGTTACATTCCCGGAAAAAGAAGGATATTGCACTTAAAATGTTGAATTGGCTAACCTGTAGGGAATCTTAAGTTTGCGGAGGTTAACCATTTGGAGAAGAAAACTCTTAAAGACAACGGGCACAATCCCCTTGACAACAACACAGCACTCTGGCAGGAACGATTGCAGCAGGAACTTAACCAGGAACAAAGGTTTTTTGTCACCCATAAGCATCCGGCTATTCTGGGAATCGCCGGTCCCGGCTCTGGTAAAACCAGGGCCCTTACTTACCGCCTGGCAAACCTGCTGCAGGAAAATGTTCCTCCCCATACGATCATGCTGGTTACGTTTACAAACAAGGCTGCCGAAGAAATGAAACGCCGCGTGCGTGAAATAGCCGGTTATCTGCCGCGGGGTCTCTGGGCCGGAACATTCCACAGCATTGGCGCCCGCATGCTGCGACGACACGCATCACTGGTGGAGCGAAGCCCAAATTTTTCCATCATGGATGAAGATGACCGGGGCGCAATGCTCAAGCTGGTCCTGGCTGCCTATAAAAACGACCTTCGGGAAAAGGACCGGAACCTTTTTCTAAAACGTGGTCTCCTTTCAAAAATCATGAGTTCGGCACGTAATTCCAGCCTTGATCTCGCCACATACGTGAATAGCAGTATGCCCGATTTGTCCCCCTATATTTCGCTTTTTTGCAGCGTGGAGGCTGCCTACGAGGAGAAGAAAAGGCTTGCCAATGCCTTTGATTACGATGATCTCCTCATCGTGTGGTTAAAACTGCTCCAGGAAAACATGGAAGTGAAGCAACGCTACCAGGAACAATTTCAGCACATCCTGGTGGACGAATTTCAGGATACCAACGTTATTCAGGATCGCATTGTTCAGATCCTCGGTGCAAAGGGATCCACATGCTTGGTGGGGGACGATGCCCAGTCAATTTACAGTTTTCGTTGTGCCGATATTGATAATATCCTTAGTTTTCCCAACAAAAAAGCGGACTGCACCGTGGTGAAGCTTGTGCAGAATTACCGCAGTGTACCTGAAATTCTGGAGCTGGCCAACTGTTCCATCAGCAGGAATAATTTGCAGATTCCCAAGCAGCTTTCAGCCATACGTCCCCCGGGAGAAAAACCACGCGTATACCTCCCCGCCGATAACTACCAGGAGGCGGCCTTTATCACCCGCACCATCCAGGAATTGTACAATGATGGCATGCAACTGGGGGAAATGGCCGTCCTTTACCGCAGCTCTTACCTGTCACAGGATATGGAACTGGCCCTGATAAACAGCAACATCCCTTACCTTACTTTTGGTGGCCTTAAGTTTTTGCAGCGGGCCCATATCAAGGATATCCTTGCCTGGTTAAAAATACTGGAAAACCCGCGGGACGAGCTATCCTGGCAGCGGGTTGCCCTCCTGCATGAAGGGATCGGCGCTGCCACTTTTCAGGGGATCTGGCAGCAGCTAAAGGCTTATCCCAACCCCCTTGAAGCTGCGCTGGGGGATAATATTAAACCGAAACGGGGCAAACAGGGGTGGAATACATTTACATCAATCCTCTCCCGTCTCCATGAGGCGGAACGGGAAAATGTGCCCCGGCTCATTTCCATTATTATGAAAAGCGCATACGGCCAGATCCTGCAGCAAAAATATCCTGATGATTTCGTGGAAAGGAGCCTGGGCATTGAACGGCTTGCCGCGTACGGTTCCCGCTGTGCATCGGTGGGAGAATTCCTGGAATCCCTGCTCCTTGAGGAAACATTGATCCTGGACAGCATGCGGGAGGAGAACCCGGATACGGATTTTTTAACCCTCTCCACCATTCACAGCGCTAAGGGAAAGGAATGGAAAGCCGTTTTTATATTGGGGCTTAGCGATGGCCATTTTCCATCGGTAATGGGACTAAAAAACATGGAAGAAGAAAGGCGTCTCTTTTATGTGGCCGTCACCCGGGCCAAGGATTACCTTTTTCTTACGGCAGCACAGGAGGATTACCGGGGCTGGAACCGCTATATCAGCGGCCCTTCAACCTTTCTTACCGAACTCCCCCTGCACTGCTACCAGGTTATGGAAGATGATTATGACCTGTAAACTTTTATACGGAGGGATGTGGGATTAAAAGCGTTACAGGGGCTGCGATGCTGGGGGCAGCAGGAAATACCCACCAGGCAATCCATCTCCGCGCGGAAACTTATGCAGTCGCCGCTGCGGGAAAGGGGTTCCCTCAGTATCAGCGAGCCATCGCTTTCGTAAACCACATTCATGAATATATTAAAACAACTGTCATGGCTTAACTGCCCCGGTGTGATACCATATGGTTCCAGGGAAAGCTTCAGGTTATCAAAACAGTTTCGTGTACCCCTGGCTCCAAATACGGCATAGTTGTATTCATCGGAACAAAATCCGCCACCTGAATAATGAACCTTGACTGTATCTTCAACTATGGTTAGCATCTTACGGGCACTATTTGTATAAAGGCTGTCCCCTTCTGTTAAGAGCCACTTTTTGTTCATGACGTTGCTGTACGCGCACGAAAGTTTCTCCTCATATTCATGGCGATTAAAGCAGACCATATCCCCTACCTGCTTCCCTTCCTCGTCCACAACATCAAAATAATCCCCACGGCTGATTTCAAAAGCAGCATACGCATAAGCAGGAATAACTTTTTCGAAGAGCAAATCAACCTTTCCCGGTCTCAAGCAGGATACCCCCTTACATAGTAATTGGGTAAAACTTTTTGCCTGCAAATTTGATAATTTAAAAAGCGTTTTTGATTAATTTAACCTGTTGGGATTGCATGCTGCCCCGGTTAAAAAGCACAATAACCACGTCAAAACGGCAAGGCCGTTGCAGCATTCCGTTTACCTTGAGATAGTATGTGGCAACCTGGCGGAGCTTCCTTTGCTTGCGAAAACCGATTGAAGCCTCTGCCAGGCCTGCATAAGCAGAGCTGTTCGAGCGTACCTCCACAAAAACAAGCATCCCCTGGTGCAAAGCAATGATATCCAATTCCCCCAGGTAGCAATTATAGTTGCGCTCCTTGATAAGGTAGCCCTGTTTCTTTAAATAGGCAACGGCAATATCCTCCCCCCGGCTTCCCAGTGCCTTTTTATAACCCCGTTCTTGCTCCAACGCTTATGCCCCTCCCCATTTGAAGCTGCAGCGGTGCAGTGGTGAAGGGCCAAGGAGGTGTAGCGCTTCATGATGGAGGGCAGTCGGGTATCCCTTGTGGCGGGCAAATTCATATCCCGGGTAAAGGGCATCAAAACCATCCATGATCCGATCCCGGATCACTTTTGCCACAATGGATGCAGCAGCAATGGAAAGGCAGGAAGCATCACCGCCGCGAATACCCTCCTGGGGAAGGTCCATACCGGGAACAGAATAACCGTCGCACAGCAGGTAGTGGGGTTGGGGACTGAGCTGCCGCACAGCAAGGCGCATCGCTTCCAGGGAGGCCTGATAGATGTTTATACGGTCAATGATGGCATGGTCCACAATTCCCACCCCAATGGCTTCCGCCTGAACTGCCAGGAGATCAAAGAGCCGTTCCCGCGTGGGCGCTGTTAGTTTTTTGGAATCGTTTAGCTCATTAAAGAGGCATCCCTTTTGACAGTCCAGAATAACGGCTGCAGCTACAACAGGGCCGGCCAGGGGCCCCCGCCCCACCTCATCAATACCCGCAACCAGCTGATAACCCATTGCGTGCAGTTCCCTTTCCCGGCGCATCATTTTATGTAAATGGTTTTCTTTGGCTGCTTCTTTTTTACGCATACTTGCAAGCAAGTTCTGCACACCCCTGCGGGGATCCCCCTCCAGTGACTTAATCTCTCCATCGCTGAGGGATGAGCGTGTTTTTAAAATTTCTTTCACTTGATTTATGCTCAGTTTACGTGGGTTTACGGTTTGACCGTTCTGCATTAGCCGTCCTCATCTTTCAGGAATCTTGAAAAGCAGCGATTTCCTTTTGAACGTCTTCGGGCCTTTCCAGGCTGATCCGGCCAAGGGCTCCCCGGCGAAAATCATGGAGAATCAGATTTGCCGTTTTGTGTAAATCCACCATTCCCCCCGGGCCAAGGCAACTACGTCTCCTCCCCACCTGCTGCAGCAATAATTCCACGTTTTGCTCCAGGCCTGGCCCTTTTAAGTAAAAGCGTGAAAAGCGGCGGGCCAGCTCTTCCCTTGCCTGGATACGGGAGAGCACCCAGCGGACCACATCCTCCACCGGCGGAGCTCCTTTTTCAAGGGCGCCAATGGCGGTGAGGGCCAGCCTATTTTCCTCATTGCGGAGATAAGGATAGAGAATACCGGGGGTATCGAGCATTTCCCAGCCCTGTCGCATCCTGAGCCACTGCGGCCCCCGGGTAATGCCGGGACGAGCACCGGTTTTCAGGGCGAACTTACCGGCAAGGCGGTTAATAATGGAGGACTTCCCCACATTGGGAATGCCAACTACAAGAAGCCTTAGCGGCCGGTTAAATTTAAGGTTGCGGGGACGGTTCGCCAGCAACTTTTTTTCCAGCTCTTTAAGGGCAACGGGATTCTTCGTGCTGAATGAAAATACAGTCCCTCCCTCATCATAAAAAAAATCGAGCCATTGGCCCGTTATACTCTTTTCTGCAAGGTCAGCTTTATTCAGGATGATAACATTCTTTGCTGCAAGCATTTCACGCAGCCGAACATTTCTGCTCATAAGGGGAAGGCGCGCATCCAAAACCTCAAGCACCATATCCACATGCTTTAAAACCTGCAGCAGCTTTTTTTCTTCCCTGAAAACATGACCTGAGTGTCCCGGATCTTTCATGTCTGCCCACCTTTTTTGTAACTGTGTGCCAAAAACGGCCATGCCGGTGTCGCCGGCACCATCAGAAGGATGAAAATGCTTCAGACTTTAGTATTCAGAATTCAGGAGAAAGAAGACAGCATAAAAGATAATGCCGTCGCACCATCACATGAATGACAATGCACAGACAGCAAAAGATCAAACCGAATTATTCAACAATCCGGCGCTGGAAATAGGCCAGAAAACAAGCATGGCCTTACCTTTGACCCGCTCCAAAGAAATGGAACCCACAGCCGGATCACGGCTGTCCATACTATTGTCCCGGTTATCTCCCAGGACAAAGATATGTCCCTCCGGCACTATAACAGGTCCAAAATCGTACATAACCTGGTTCTGAATGTACGGCTCATCCTGCATTTTTTCATTAACATAGAGGCTGCCATCCCGGATTATAATCTCATCACCGGATAAACCAATAATCCTCTTGATAAAATCACGACGGAACGCGTAGTTAAAGACAATTATATCGCCCTGTTCCGGTTCTTTAAAGTTGTAAACAATTTTGTTTACGATCAAACGCTCGTGATGCTGAAGGGTGGGATGCATGGAAGTTCCTTCCACCAGAAAAGTTTCAAAGAAGAAAAGACGTATAACCAAGGCGATAACCACAGCCAGGGCAATGGACTTCAGCCATTCTTTTAACTCACTGCCGGCCTTTTGTTCTTTTTCCTCCATAACTTCTTGCTCATCAACAGTTTGTTGATCGTCCATCCTTTGAACTCCAATCTGCTGTAGAGTGGCGTCCCATGCGTCATAGATCACTTGCAGGCATAGAAATTCCGCCTCCAAGTTGGGAGCATGGAACCCTTCCTCCTAGCGTGCTTCCTTGATACGAGCTGCTTTACCCCTTAATTTACGCAGGTAGTAGAGCTTGGCCCGGCGCACTGCACCCTTACGCACAACCTCTATCTTTTCGATCTTCGGTGAATGAACGGGGAACGAACGCTCCACGCCCACACCGTAAGAAATTCGCCGTACTGTGAAACTCTCCCCCAGGCCGCTTCCCCGGCGTTTGATCACAACACCTTCAAATATCTGGATTCTTTCCCTGGTACCTTCGATTACTTTGAAGTGAACGCGAACCGTGTCACCAGGTGAAAATTTAGCGATTTCTTCTTTAATATAATCTTTTTCAATGCTCTTGATGAGATCCATAATATTAAACTCCTTCCTTAAATTCTATTTTATTTTACAGCTACAAGTATCCATTATGTGTTTTGCTCATCTTTTTCAACGCAAAGATCATCTCCCTGCATGTTTAAAGATGGGGACAGCTTCAACAGGTCTGGCCTAACCAGTTTTGTTCGTTCCAGTGACTTGCGGTAACGCCATTTTTTAATCTCCCCGTGGTTACCGGAAAGGAGTACTTCCGGCACCTCCATTCCCCGAAAAACTGCAGGACGGGTGTACTGGGGGTACTCGAGCATACCGTCTGTAAATGACTCCTCTGCCAGAGACGAATCAGTGAGCAATCCAGGGATGAGCCTCGTTACGGCATCAACCACAGCCATGGCCGGAATTTCACCGCCTGTGAGTACAAAATCACCGATGGAAAGACATTCATCTGCCAGCCGGATCGTTACCCGCTCGTCGATCCCTTCATAATGGCCACAAAGAAGCACCAGGTGCTCAAGGCCACTCAGTTCACGTGCCTTAGCCTGGTTGAAAATTTTGCCTCCGGGTGTGAGGAGGACGATCCTTGTTCCCCGGTCATCCCTCTTCATGCCAAGGGCCTCCACGGCCAGAAAAAAAGGTTCGGCCCGCATAACCATTCCCGGCCCACCGCCGTAAGGAGCATCGTCTAAACGGCGGTGCTTATCATCACTGTAGTCACGCAGATCCACAATCCTAACCTGCAACAACTCTTTTTCCCGTGCCCTTTTGAGCATACTTTCATCAAAAACACCGGCAAAAATACCCGGAAAAGCGGTAACAATATGGATTTTCACAGCTATTCACACCTTGAAATTAATCCATTAGGCCTTCGGGCAGATCAAGAAGCATAAAACCTTTCTGCAAGTTGATCTCTTTCACCACGCTGTGCAGTGCTGGAACCATTATTTCCGCCGGCGGTGCATCTTCGTTGGACGGGTTTTTCCTGTCCACGACATAGATATCGTTACCCCCGGTTTGGATGACTTCCCGTACCACACCCAACTTTTCACCATCCACACTAATGGCAAGAAGACCGATTATCTCGTCGAAATAATAACTGCCCTCCGGCAGGACAAGTCGCTGGTCGAAAGGAATTTTAAGCAGGGAACCGGTGAGCAGCGCCGCATCTTCACGCGTGTCGCAACCCTTGAGGCGCAAAACCCAAAGGTTTTTATACACCCGTGCTTCTGTAACGAGACGGGTTTCTGACTGGTCACGCTTTTCCACAATTACTTCATTTAACAGAGTGCAACGATCCAGGAAATCTGAGTAAGGATAGACCTTTATCTCCCCCTTAACACCAAACGGGGATATAAATTTGCCAATAGTGATCATTTGTACGGGATGTGAAGCAGACATTATGTTCACCTTACTCGACAATTTCAACCATAACCCGCTTATCTTCTTTTATGGCTGCCGCATTAACTACGGTGCGGATAGCCTTGGCGATACGCCCCTGCTTGCCAATAACCTTGCCCATATCTTCAGGGGCCACGCGCAATTCCAGGATGATGGAACGTTCCCCTTCCACTTGCTGTACGTCTACCTGTTCGGGGTAGTCTACGAGCGCTTTAGCAATAAACTCCACCATTTCTTTCATCGTTACCTACTCCTTACCTTAGGTGTTATCCTTCAACTTGTGACTTTTTCAATAGGGCCTTAACTGTATCGGTGGGCAAGGCACCGCGGGAAATCCACTCGTTGGCCTTCTCCGTATTAACTTTTAGCGTTGTTGGCTGGGTTGTGGGGTTATAATAACCAATCTCTTCAATAAACCTGCCATCACGGGGTGAACGGGAATCGGCCACGACAATACGGTAAAAAGGTTTCTTTTTACCTCCCATTCTTTTGAGACGAATGCGTACGGACATGAATGACACCTCCTGTCGTTTATTTTGCAAAACTTATTTAAAAGGGAACAACCCCTTCGTTTTCTTAAGTCGGCTCTTGTCCATTGTACTGAACTGCTTGAGCATTTTTTTCATCTCCCCGAATTGTTTCAAGAGCCTGTTCACATCCTGCACCGTCGTACCGCTGCCACCGGCAATACGGCGCCTGCGACTGCTGTTGATAATTTCCGGCTGTAAGCGTTCCTGGCGGGTCATGGACTTAACAATGGCCTCCGCTTTGACTAGCTCTTTTTCATCCACGGCCATGTTTTTCATCCCTTTGACCGCCTTATTCATACCGGGGATCATTCCCATCAGTTCGTCCAGGGGGCCCATCTGCCTGACCTGCTGCAGCTGGTCCAAAAAATCCTCCAGCGTTAAAGACTGGTTTTGCAGTTTTTGCTCTAGCAAACGGCTTTTTTCCACATCCACCACTTGCTGTGCTTTTTCGATCAGGGAAAGAACATCCCCCATTCCCAGAATACGTGAAGCCATACGATCAGGATGGAAAGGTTCAAAAGCATCAATCTTTTCTCCCGTACCGCTGAACTTAATGGGGCACCCCGTCACATTCCGGACCGAAAGGGCAGCACCACCCCTGGTGTCCCCATCCAATTTAGTCAGGATGACGCCGGTCAACCCCAGCTGCTGATGAAAAGTGCCGGCTACATTGACCGCATCCTGTCCTGTCATGGCATCCACAACCAACAGGATTTCCAGAGGGTTGAGTCCTTCCTTGAGCCGGCCCAATTCGGACATTAACGCTTCATCGATATGCAAACGACCGGCCGTATCGAGGATTATATAATCATTTTGTTCCTGCGCAGCTTTTTTCATGGCAGCACGGGCAATTTGCAAGGGGTCTTCCTTACCCATACTGAATACGGGAATGTCCGTTTCCCGGCCCAAGACCTCAAGCTGATAAATTGCTGCCGGACGGTATATATCCGCAGCAACAAGGAGAGGACGGTGGCCTTCACGGCGCAAGTGGACAGCTAGCTTGGCTGCGCTGGTGGTTTTACCCGAACCTTGCAACCCAACCATCATCACTGCCTGGGGGGGCGGGGACGGAGGGGCAATTTTGCTCTGGGTCTCTCCCATCAGCCTCACCAGCTCTTCATGAACAACCTTAATAACCTGCTGGCCGGGAGTAAGGCTCTTGATCACCTCTGCTCCAATAGCCCTTTCCTTTACAGCGGCCGTAAAATCTTTGGCAACTTTATAATTAACGTCCGCTTCAAGGAGAGCCATGCGCACTTCCCGCAGCGCTGTTTCCACATCTTTCTCCGTTAGCTTTCCCTTGCGTTTTAGCTTCTGGAATGTATCCTGAAGCTTTTCCGCCAAACCGCTGAATAACAAAATAAATCGCCCGCGGACGGGCTACCCTCCTTTAATGCAACACTAACATTTATACACTATTCCGGCCCGAAAGTAAATACCTTTGAACAGGAGTCAGCATCCAGAATTGAAATTCATAACACATTTATCCAAGTAGTGCCTCGGCAAAAAGAGAGGGATCGAACCTTTGCAGGTCTTCCTTTTTCTCCCCCAGCCCCACCAGTTTTACCGGAATTCCCGTAATATCTTTAACGGCAACCACAATTCCGCCCCGTGCCGTGCCGTCAAGCTTTGTCAGAATAATACCCGTAAGGGGGACCGCCTGCTGAAAATATTGGGCCTGGGCAATCCCGTTTTGCCCGGTTGTGGCATCAAGAACCAAAAGTATTTCATGGGGTGCTCCGGGAAGTGCCCTGTCTATAACGCGATAAACCTTCTTAATTTCTTCCACCAGGTTGGCCCTGGTATGCAGGCGGCCTGCCGTATCACAAAGAACCAGGTCTGTCTTTCGTGCCACAGCGGCGCTAACGGCGTCATAGATTACCGCGGAAGGATCGCCACCGGTCTGATGCTTAATGATCCCGGCGCCAACCACTTTAGACCATTCCTCAAGCTGTTCGATGGCAGCAGCGCGAAAAGTATCGCCCGCCGCCATCAGGACATTTTTTCCTTCCGTCCGGTAGGAATAAGCAAGCTTGGCGATGGTCGTGGTCTTTCCCACGCCATTAACACCCAGCACCAGAAAAACGGTGGGAGGCGAAGAGGCATGGGATAATAAAGCTGGTTCATCCCCATCCATAATATTCACAAGTAGTTCCTTGAGCATCTCCCGGGCCTGTGCCGTTTCTTTAACCCTGGCATCACGTAGTTGCTGCTGTAATTGGGCAATTATTTTCATGGAAGTCTCAACCCCCACATCGGCAGAGATTAAGACCTCTTCCAGCTCTTCAAAAAATTCCTCATCAATCTCATTTTTCGTGAACAGTTGATCGAAGCGCCCCTGCAGGGCTTCCCGGGTGCGGCGCAATCCATCTTTAAATATGTTCAGCATTTACCCGATCACTCCCAAAATAGCTGTTACGTTTAGTGGAAATTTTATACAGCCTTTTTCTCCTTCAGGTCAAGGGAAATAACTTTTGATACCCCCTCTTCCTCCATTGTTATACCATAGAGAATATCCGCTTCTTCCATCGTTTGACGGCGATGAGTAATTAAGATGAACTGTGTATCCCCGGCAAAACCCTTTAAAGTGTTGATAAACCGGGCAGCATTGCTGTCATCCAGTGAAGAATCAATTTCGTCAAGGATGCAGAAAGGAACGGGTCGGTACCTTAGCAGTGCGAAAAGGAGTGCAATGACTGTAAGAGCTTTCTCGCCCCCGGAAAGGAGGGAAATATTCTTTAGATTCTTTCCCGGAGGCTGGGCTACGATCTCGATCCCCGATTCCAGGACATTTTCCTGATCTGTAAGTTGCAGCAACGCCTGCCCGCCGCCAAACAACTTTATAAAGACTTCATTAAAGTATTGCTGTACTATGCCAATTGTTTCAAGAAATTGCTCCTTCATATAATAATCCAGTTCCGCCAGTACTTTTTTAATTCCCTTTTCCCCTTCCAGCAAATCCTGACGCTGTTCCTGCAAAAAGTTGATACGCTCCTGCAGACGTTCATATTCCCCGATCACAGCTGTGTTTACAGTTCCCATGGCTGCGATCTCCCCACCGAGTTGTTCCCGTTGGGTTGCCAGTTCTCCCAGCGGCTCGGCCGCTTTTAGTATTTCTTCTATTACAACCATATCTTTTACGGGATCCAGATCACATTTCTCCCGGGACTGCTCCTCCAGGTAGCGCCGTGCTTCTGCAAGCTTTACCTGTTCAAGCTCTATTTGCTGGCTGCGTCTTCCAAATTTTTCCACACCATTTTCTGCCTTTTCAAGTTCCCCTGCCAGTTCCCCTCTTTTCCGGCTGAGGCTGTCAACTTTGCCCGCCAGGGAAAGGAGCCGATTTTTGCAGCGTTTTAGCTCTGCACCGGCCTCCGCAAGCTGCTCTATCAGTTCATTTTCCTCGCCGGCCAAACATTCACTTTCTGCATGCAGTTTCTCTTTTTCCTTTACCAACTCGGCTGCCAGGTTTTGCAGACCGTTTTTTTCTTGTAGATTCCGTTGCCGTTGTCCCTGCAGTGAACTCTCTTTTTCCTGGATCGCTGAGAAACGGACGCGCAACTCCACCAGCTCATTCTCTGTGGTGCGTAGCGCCGCTTCACTTTGCCGGACCTGCTCTCCCAGTTTTTCTTCCTGGTCACGCAAAATGGCTAACTCTGCTTCCAGGAAAAGCTCCTCCTGTTGATCCTTTTCTGTCTCTTCAGCCAGAGCGCTAAACCTTTTCTGCCATTTATCCAACTCCTGCTCCAGGCGCTGCCGTTCTGCTGCAAAAAGTTTTAACTCCCGGGCCAGGCTTTCCCCTTCTCCCTGGAGCTGTAATCTGTGTTTTTCCAGCTCCCTGCCTGCCTGTTCCCCGGCAGCTATTTTTTGGCCAACTTGCTCATGTTCTTTTTTTATTTCCGCAACAGCCGTTTGTTTGGAGCCAATATTCTTTTTCCCTGCTACAATATCCCGTTCCAGCGCCTCCATTTCCCGGCGGCGCTGCAGAATACCGGAACTTTCCCGGGGCTGATACCCACCGGAGATAGAACCCCCCGGATTGATCACCTCTCCGTCCAGCGTTACCAGCTTCCAGCCACTTTTATTGGACCGGGCAATGTTGAGGGCCGTTTCCAGGTCTTCTGTTACGAGCACTCCGCCCAGCAGGTGGTCCAAAGCTTTACGGAAACGCTCCGGAACTTCCACCAGCCTGGCAGCAACCCCGAGCAAACCTCTTCCCGCTTCAGCAGGTACTTCACGCCGCGGTGCCGTCCGGAGCAGGTTGAGGGGAAGAAAAGTTGCCCTGCCGGCCCGTTCCTTTTTCAACATGTTGATAGCCAGGCGTGCGGCTACATCGTCGTCAGTAACAATGTGTTGCATGGCGCCTCCCAGCGCTACCTCCACCGCTTTTTCAAAATTGGGTGGCACTGTAATCAGGTTTGCCACTGGACCATGGATGCCGGAAAGGGTTTTTTGCACATCCTGGGCCTTCATAACCGCCTTTACCCCGCCCGCATAGTAGCTGAGATTCTCCTCACTCTCCCGTAAATGCCTGGCACGGTTAACCCTTTTATCCTGTTCCTGTTCCATTGCCCGCAGCTCAGAGCGGACATTTTCCAGTTTTTTTCCCAAATCATGAAGCCCTTTTACCAGGTGAGATTGCTCCCGGGACCACTGTTCCTGTTCCCAGTTCAAACGTTCCTGACGGGTGGCAATTTCTTTTTCCCGCAGGGCAACTTGCTCCTGTTCTTCCAAAAGTTTATGTAGCCGCGTGTTCAAATCTTCCATACCTTCCTTGATTTCCACACGGCGCTTTTTTTTATCTTCCAAGGCCTGTTTTACGGATGTGAGGCGGGAATTTGACTGTGCTGCCTGGCGTCGCAGGCTCTCCAGGTTTAACAACTCCTGCTTATCCTGCAGTTGCTTCAACTTATCCTTTAAAGCCCCGGCCTGCTTCCCTTGTTCCTTTTGTTCCTGGTCAAGTTTTTCCAGTTCCAGACTATTTTGTTCAAGCGTTTTCTCCAGACCCGAGATACGTTCCCATACTTCCTTAAGTGCATTTCCCTTGAGCTGCCGTTTCTCCCGGGAAAATTTTTTTTGCTCCCGTACAACGGCCAACCTGCTCTCCAGTTGCTGAACAGCCTTTTCAATATCCTGTTGCCGGCACTGCTCCCCGGCCATTTTCTCTTTTTCCAATTGTTCCTGCCGGTTATTTTCGTCAAGCGCGCTTTTCAGCGTTTTCCGCTGTTCTTCCTGCTCCTGCAACAATTCATTGATCCGCTGCTGTTCCCCTTCTATTTTCTGCCGGCGGTTGTTGTTGTCAGTCCACTGCCGGACCATAATTTTCTCTTCCACCACATGCAACCGGTCACATAAAGCACGGTAACACTTTGCCACTGATGCTGCCTCCCCCAACGGTTCCTGCTGGTTTTGCAGCTCCTGGCGCAAATCTTCCACACGCATGAGATTTTGGCTCGCTTCTTCCAGTTTATGCAGCGTTTCCTTTTTCCTGCGCCGGTACTTGTGGATGCGCGCCGCCTCTTCAAAAAGTTCCCGGTGATCTTCAGGACGGGCATTAATCAACTGCTCCACCCTTCCCTGGCCGATGAGTGAATATGTCTCAGTACCAATGCCCGTATCCAGGAACAGATCCACAATATCCCGCAACCGGCACGGGTTCTTATTAATGTAGTATTCCCCCTCACCGGAGCGGTACATCCGCCGCGTAATTTTTACTTCATCATAATCGATGGGCAATTCTCCCCCCGCACCGGCAAGAATGATGGAGACTTCGGCGTAGTTCATGGGGCGGCGTTTTGCCGTCCCCGCAAATATAAGCTCGTCCATCTGGGCACCGCGCAGCAGGCGGGCGCTTTGGGACCCCAAAACCCAGCGGACAGCATCGAGCAGGTTGCTCTTCCCACAGCCGTTTGGCCCTACAGCCGCCGCAATACCGGGGGAAAAGGTGAATTCCACTTTCTCAGGAAATGATTTAAAACCTGCAATCTCCAGTTTCTTTAGATACATGGTTCACCTCAATAAAAATAGCAAAAACATAGATGCCAAAGGTCAAGCAACTGCCCCAAAATACCCGGCAACTAACTATCCAACGGTCATTTATCTTCCGTCATTTGTTCCCAGGCTTCTTTTGCCGCCGCCTGCTCCGCTTCTTTTTTTGACTTTCCGCTTCCCCGGCCAATTTCTGCTCCATTAAGTTCAACTGCCGCCTCAAAAGTCTTGTCGTGTTGCAGGCCCACTTCCCCAGTAATTGTGTAAATTGGAGTCTTACCCATGATAAGCTGGCATTTTTCCTGAAGCATCGTTTTAAAATCAGCAACAGGGAAAAACCCCTTTTCAATAGCCACCAACATGGGTTGAAAAAGGGCGATCACCTGAGTGCCGGCCTTCTTGAATCCCGTATCCAGGAAAAGGGCCCCGATAAGTGCTTCCAGGGCATCGGACAGCAGTGAGGGCTTATCAGCCCCGCCGCTAGTACTCTCCCCCTTACCCAGCCTCATATAACTCCCAATGTTTAACTCCCTGGCCAGCGCCGCCAGTGATTTTTCGTTAACCAGGTTGTGCCGCATCTGCGTTAATTTGCCTTCAGGGTAATGGGGAAAGGATTTAAATAAATATTCTGATATCACAAGCTCCAGCACAGCATCCCCAAGAAACTCTAAACGTTCGTTGTGCCGGCGGCTTCCAGCTTCGTGGGCATAAGAAGTATGAATCAACGCCTCCTCATATAACGCCATGTTTTGGAAGGGCCACTGCAATTTCTGCAGTAATTCCGCTGTTTTTTTATCCGGCAACCTTCTTTAGCCTCCTAAACATACTGTCGCACAACAAGACACGCATTTGTTCCTCCAAAACCAAAGGAATTGGAAATGGCCACGTCAATCTGCCATGGGCATGCTTCATTGGGAATATAGTTCAAATCACAATCCGGATCAGCTTCCTCGTAATTAATCGTAGGAGGAACAATCCCATGTTTCATGCTCAATAAAGTGGCAACAATCTCCACACCACCGGCCGCTCCCAAAAGGTGACCAACCATGGATTTGGTGGAACTGACCGCAAGGCGGTAGGCATGCTCGCCAAAAAGCTTTTTAATTGCCTGGGTCTCCACACGGTCATTATGAGGAGTGGATGTACCGTGGGCATTTATGTAATCCACCGCTTCAGGGGAAATCCCCCCGTCTTTAAGAGCACGTTCCATGCACAAATAAGCACCCCGCCCTTCCGGGTCAGGTGCTGTTATATGATACCCGTCTCCGGACATGCCATATCCGGCAATTTCACCGTAAATACGGGCACCCCGGGAAAGGGCATGTTCCAGCATCTCCAAAATCACCACACCGGCCCCTTCGGCCATCACAAAGCCGTCCCGCTGTCGGTCAAAGGGACGGGACGCCTTGGTCGGTTCTTCGTTTCTTGTGGACAGGGCCCGGGCAGCGCTAAAGCCACTGAAAGCAATATCCGTAAGGGGTGCCTCCGAGCCTCCGGCAATCATCACATCCGCATCACCGCGCTGTATAAGGCGGTAAGCCTCACCAATGGCATGGGTGCCGGTGGCACAGGCGGTAACCGGGGTTATGTTTGGCCCTTTTAAGCCATAATTAATGGAAATATAACCGGAAGCCATATTACCAATGAGCATGGGCACAAGAAAGGGAGTGACACGGCGTGGTCCCTTCTCTAACAGAATTTGAAACTGTTTTTCAATAGTTTCCAGGCCACCGACCCCCGAGCCCACAATAACACCGACCCGTTCCCGGTCCTCCCGTTCAAATTGAAGTTTCCCATCCTCAACCGCCATGACCGCAGCAGCATGTGCAAAATGGGTATAACGATCAGTTTTTTTAATGTCTTTTTTCGGAATATAATCTTCCGGTTTAAAATCTTCAACCGTCCCGCCAATCCAGGTGGCACAACTGCGGAAGCGATCCAGCGCCCGTATACCACTGTGGCCTTTTACCAGGTTTGCCCAAAACTCGTCAATACCAAGCCCAATGGGCGTCACTACACCCAGACCTGTCACAACAACCCGTTGCGCCAATCAATTCACTCCTCATTACAGCCATAACAGCTTACAAGCCGTGGCAGCCAAAGATCCACCTTAAGAATAGGCAAAAAAACTCTACATATTAAATTAACCCTGCAATAATTAAATAAGATTTAAAGTTCCATTATTATTATTTCTGAATGCTGACTCCCCAATTCTGTGCTCTAAATGTTATCTTCTATGTACTTGACGATATCCCCTACAGTCTTAATTTTTTCCACTTCTTCATCAGCAATATCTATCCCGAATTCTTCTTCCAGGGCCATTACAAGCTCAACAACATCCAAGGAATCAGCATCGATATCCTCAAATGTAGTGGTCATGGTTACTTTATCACCGTCCACATCAAGCTGCTCTACAATCAACTCTTTTACTTTATCAAACACAGACATACTTCAATATACCTCCTTCTTTTGTTCATCTTAAAGGGAAAGTCCACCGTCAATGGAAAGGACCGAACCTGTTATATAAGAAGCATCCGCCCCCGCCAGAAAAACAACGGCTGCGGCAACTTCAGCAGGCTTGCCAAACCTTTGTAGGGCAATTTGTGAGCGGACCGTTTCCTGCCATGGTTCGGCCAGCCCTGCAGTCATCTCCGTCTCTATAAAACCTGGGGCAATGGCATTTACAGTAATTTCCCGCCGGCCCAATTCTTTCGCTAACGATTTGGTAAAAGCAATAACCCCCGCCTTGGCAGCGGCATAATTGGTCTGACCGCTGTTCCCGCTCAGTCCGGCCACAGAGGCGATGTTGATTATCCGCCCACCCCTTTTTTGTTTCAGGAGGGGCCTCATTACCGCCTTGCAGCAGTTAAATACCCCTTTCAGGTTGGTATCAACAACTGCATCCCAATCGGTGCTTTTCATAACGGCAAGCAGGTTATCACGCCGCACACCGGCGTTATTTACCAGTATATCAATTTTGCCAAAATGATCAAGTATCTCCTGCACCATCTGCTCACACTCGGGAAGCAGCGTAACATCAGCCCGGCAGAGCAGGGCTTTGCCTTTTACGGACTCCACCTCCGCCTTAACCTGCAATGCTGCCTCTTTCCGTTGCTGGTAATTAATTGCCACTGCCGCTCCCGCATTTGACAAAGCCATGACTATATCCCTGCCAATTCCCCGGGAACCTCCGGTCACAAGAGCTACTTTTCCCTCTAAATGCAAAATTTTATACCTCCTTACGCAATTTCAACATGCGCTCCATAGTTTGTGGATCTTCAACATGAATTGCCTGCGCACGGCGGCTTATTTTTTTCATAAATCCGGTGAGGACACGCCCCGGCCCTGCCTCCATGAAAAAATCATATCCATCATGCAGCAAAAGCCTCATGGAGTCTTCCCACATAACGGGTCGGTAAACCTGTTCCACCAGGGAACTCTTAATCTCCTCAGGTTCCTGCAAAAAGGTGGCATGTACATTGTTTACAAAGTAGATACGGGGCTTACTTAAGGGGACATTTTTTAAGAGCTTCGCCATTTTTTCATGAACGGGCAAAAGCAAACGGCTGTGAAAGGGGGCGCTCACAGAAAGCATTACCGTGCGCGCTTTCTTTTCCCTGGCCAGGCGACAAACCTCTTTTATGACGTTACGATAACCGGATATAACTACCTGGCCCGGACAGTTAAAGTTTGCCGGTTCCACATGACCGAAGGGAAGACATTTTTCACAAAGGGCGCTAACTTCCTCGGCGCTGAGGCCGAGCACGGCGGCCATACCCCCCTTACCTTCAGGCACGGTGTTCTGCATGTACCTGGCCCGCTCCCGGACCACCAGCAGGGCATCGCGGAAAGTAAATGTCCCTGCACAGACCAGGGCGCTGTATTCACCAAGGCTGAACCCCGCCGTGGCATCCGCATTAATCCCTATCTCCTGCAAAACCTTGAGGACAGCAATGCTCACAGTAAGAATGGCCGGCTGTGTTATTTCTGTGTTACGCAACTCACTTTCACGGCCATTAAAAATAATCTCACTTAATTTGAAACCCAACACCTCATCCGCTTCCGCAAACACATCCCGTGCCACCGGATACTGCTTGGCGAAAGCCTGGCCCATTCCCACATACTGGGAACCCTGACCGGGAAAAAGGAAAACAGTTTTACTCATCATTTCACCCCTTGGCACCGCCCAGTAATTGTTCACCTTTTGCCATCACATTACCACATCCATATTCCCTCCGGTGAATTCTTTCACTGCCAATACGTTACAGCAGCTCCCCAGGTAAGACCTGCCCCGAAAGAAACAAGACCCACAAGCTGACCTGCCTGTAATTTACCCTCTTCCACCGCTTCATCCAGTGCCACAGGTATGGCTGCAGAAGACATGTTTCCATAGCGATGGATATTTACCAGTACCTGCTCCGGTTTCAGCTTGAGCCGCTTGCAGGCAAAATTGATGATCCGCAGGTTTGCCTGGTGTGGTGCCAAAATATCCAGATCCTCAGCCGTTTTGCCGGCGAGGGATAACACTTCCAACAAAGAATCAACCATGACAGTCACGGCAAATTTAAAAACTTCTTTGCCGTTCATTTTAATATAATGGCCCCGTTGGGATACCGTTTGTTGTGTGGCCGGCCTGGTAGATCCACCTGCCGGAACATAAAGCAGATTTGCCTTAGTGCCATCGGAAAACATTTTGGAAGCGAGGACGCCCCGGCCCTCATCCACTGCACTTAAAACAACAGCACCGGCACCGTCTCCGAAAAGGACACACGTATTCCGATCCTGCCAGTCCACGATGGGAGAAAGGGTATCAACCCCAATGAGGAGGATATGCTTGGCTGCACCACTATTAATATAACGGGTAGCCACATCAAAACCGTAGAGAAAACCCGTACATCCGGCTACCAGGTCAAAAGCAGCGGCATTAAAAGCACCCAGCTTATTCTGGACAATGCAGGCCGTGGAAGGAAGAATCTGATCCGGGGTTACGGTGGCGACAATGATCATGTCCAGTGCAGCAGGGCTGATCCCGGCCCGCTCCAGGGCTATACGTGATGCTCTGGCAGAAAGCTCAGAGTTGGTTTCATCCCCCGTAATAATCCGTCGCTCCTCAATCCCCGACCGGGTTTTAATCCACTCATCATTCGTATCCACAATTTTTTCCAGATCATGATTAGTAATTTTTGCCACAGGCAGGGCTCTTCCCGTGGAAATAATCCCTGCAGTACTACCTTTTTTCATCCACCCCATCCTCCTTAAACCATCCCCCGGCCAGTGCCATATCAATCTTTTTGCTAATTTCCCGTTGTACAAGGGGATAAGCTTGCCGGATCAATGTCTGGGCTACCGTCTGCTCCTTTGAGGCGCCGTGACACTTGATGCAAACCCCGTTAACACCTATAAGCATGGCACCGCCATATTCTGCCTCATCCAGATCCGCCCTCACCCTTTGCAGCAGGGGTGAAAGGAGCGACAGGGCGGTACGTGCTTTTGCATCTTCCTTGATTTTGGCACTGAGAAACAACAGCAATTCTCTCGATATACCCTCCATAGCCTTTAGCATCACATTCCCGGCAAACCCGTCACAAACAATCACATCGGCCCGGCCATCAAAAATATCCTTGGCCTCAAGATTTCCCACAAAACCGGGCACCTTCTGTTTAAAAAGTCCGTAAACATACTTTACTTGTTGGTTGCCCTTATTTTCTTCAATACCCACGTTCAACAAAGCCACCCGTGGTATTTCCTGGTTCAGTATTTCCCGGGCGTAAATGGAACCCATTAAGGCATACTGAAGCATCTGCTCCGGGCGTGCGTCCATATTTGCCCCCACATCCAGGATAACGGTTCGCTTACCCCGCAGTGGAGGCATTACTGTAAGGAGTGCCGGACGCTTGATTCCGGTAATACGACCCAGAAAAAGAACTCCCCCAGCCATAAGGGCACCGGTGTTACCACAGCTTACCACCGCATCGGCTCGTCCCTGGCAAACGAGTTGCATGGCCGAAACCATGGATGCCTTTTTCTTACTACGAATTGCCAGTCCCGGATCTTCCCCGTTATCAATAACTTCATCTGCATGGATAATATGAATGCGTGGTGATTTTAAACCATCGCCGCCAACGCTTTTAATCTGTTCAGAGCGGCCCACCAGTAAAATTTCCAACTCCGGGACTAATCCCACGGCAGTGAAGGCCCCTTTAACTATCTCCAGGGGAGCATAGTCCCCCCCCATTGCATCAACAGCTATGCGCAATACGTCTCCAACTCCTCCAAATAAGCAACAGCAGCATACATGACTAACAACTAACT
>SLRC01000198.1 GCA_007131175.1 Syntrophomonadaceae bacterium | reverse complement strand
GACCCACATGCCGCCCCAAAACAGCAGCACCAGCAGATAAATGAAAATGCCCTGATAAAGCTGGCATAGAGGGTTTAACAGGTTTTATCTCTTTTCCGGCTCACTGGTTTCTGACCTCTGATCTGCATTTTCAGGACAGTAAGGGAGGTTCTGTTCATATTGTCCAAGCAGGGATGCATAAATATTAGGAGAGGGAGGGCTGATAAGTCATGCAAAAGTTAATTGTTGTGCATAAAAATTCATGCCTCTTCGTGCTTTTACTTTTTCTTGCCCTGATTGCTATTGCTATTTTTTATTTTGCCCTGCCTTCGGCAGTTCCCGCAACGGGTCAGCATGAAAGACTTGTTCCAATTTATTTTGTGGATACTGGGGAAAGAAAAATTGCCATTTCATTTGATGCATCCTGGGGGGCAACATACACACCCACTTTGTTGGATATTTTAAAAGAAAATGAGCTTACAACCACTTTCTTCCTTACCGGTTTTTGGGTGGAGAAGTACCCTGAAATGGTTAAAGAGATCTTTGCAGCCGGTCACGAAATTGGCAACCACACTTACAGCCATCCCCATTTGAACAGCCTGGAGCCGGAGCAAATTAAAACCGAATTGGAAAGGGTAGGACATATGATCTATGAATTAACGGAGGAGCAACCTTACCTCTTCCGCCCACCTTTTGGAGAATATAGCAACAAAGTTATCAAAACGGCTGAGCAATGCGGTTATTTAACAATCCAGTGGAGTGTGGATTCGCTGGACTGGAAGGAATTGGGTGTTGAGCCTATGGTAAAAAGGGTTACAGAAAAGCTGCACCCCGGAGCCATTGTGCTTTTCCACAACAATGGAAAATATACTGCAGAGGCCCTGCCCGATATTATTAACTATGCACATGAACACGGCTACGATATTGTGCCTATTTCAGAACTTCTCTATGAAGACAATTACAAAATTGACAGTAATACGGGGGCCCAGGTTAAAATAACAGATTAATTCTATTACCTGGTTCGTTTTTATTTATCGCAGTGAAGGCACAACGGGGCATTATGCTTTAACCATAACCGGATTTGAGTTTTCAATCCTGCAACAATTTTAAAAACAAGTTAAAGTAATTGAGCGCATTTCCCGTGACTAAATATTCCTTTCTCACTTTTTCCCTTCCTTTTTCGCTTATTTCCCGGGCCAGCATGGGGTTTCGTAATAAATTCAGTACCCTTTCCGCACATTCCTCAACGGTGCTCACAAGAAAACCGCTCACCCCATCCTCAATCTGCAACCTGATACCGCCTACGTTCCCCCCTATTACGGGCCTCCCTTTCCATAAGCCTTCGGTCACTGTAAGTCCAAACCCCTCCTTCAAAGATTTTTGCAGAATTACATCTGAAACCGTTTGAAAAGCATTTACTTCCAATCCCGTAATTCCATTGAAGTTAGTAACAATCTTAATATCATAATCCTCACCGGCTTTGCGCAGGGTCCGGTAAAGATAATCCCAACTTTCCGGATCATCGGAGGCCATGGAGCCCACAAGGGCTACCTGAACCTCAGGCAGTTCCTTTTTTACAATTCGGTAAACATCAAGTACCCCAAGGGGGTCTTTCCACGGGTCGAACCGGGAGATCTGAGAGATGAGAGGGCGGTTAATATCAATGCCAAATTCAGTAACAATTTCCTGTGCCCGCTCCCTTGTTAAAGGGATGTTTTTAAAACTGAGGGGATCAATTGAGGGGGGTATAAAAGTTACATTTTTCAGGGCATGGTTTTCCTTAACATACTCAGGCATCGTAAAAATACAGGCGTCATACCGGGATATGTAATGATATAAAAAATTCCAGTATTCCATATTAGGTGTGGATGTATCAATATGGCAGCGCCATATCCACTTTTTAATATTGCTATTTTCTCCATATTGGATCAGGGCAGCAGGCTGGGGATCATGAATAACAATGAAATCGTATTGCCAATCCTGCATGTGGGAGGTGTTCAGGTGAATATAATGAAGATAAATATCAATTTCACGTTGTTCCAATTTTTTTTCCAATCCCTGCAGACAGTTATGAAAAGATTTGGTTACGTTATAAAACTGATTGGTACAACTACTCATTACCCACCAGTCCACGTGTACTCCAAGGTCGTTCATAAGGGGAACAAGGGAATGAAGCTTTTCAGCCACACCACCACCATAGCATGTAGCATTGACCATGGCCACTTTTTTGCCTTTTAAGTACCTTATAAGCTCTTCAAATTCCCTCACATCCTCCGCATCGAGAAATTCAAGGTAATCAACGAATTTTTTTTGTTCTGTCCTAACAAGTTCCATAGTTTCATCCTTTCCTCAGTTTATTGTAGAACGAGGTCACACCGGTAGGTGCCGGATGCCTGTTCACGGCGCAACAGGAGGTGGCCTTGTCCCCCAGTTTTTTGGATTGCATTATTGTTATAATTCCCTGTCAGGCCGGTTATATTATGCTTATGCAAATGGGAGCACAAATAATAAACAAAGAAAAAGAAGAGATTACGTTCAGGGTTTTTGCCTATAACAAATCAGGGGTGGAATTGTTGCTCCTCATCGATAACCTGGTGCAAATTTTTCCCATGTATGAGGAATCTCCTCATGTCTACGTTGTAACTGTTAAAGGGCATGGACTCGAGCCATT
>SLRC01000078.1 GCA_007131175.1 Syntrophomonadaceae bacterium | reverse complement strand
TAGCTCGCGACCATGCGTTGCTCGGTGCAGCTGCCCGGAAGATCGGGTGCACCCTCCCCCAACCGTTTATGGCCCTCTCCTTTCTCGCCCTCCCCGTAATCCCCGCACTGAAAATAACGGATCAGGGACTGGTGGACGTGAACAGCTTCGCCATTGTGGATCTCTGGGAAGAGATTTAAGTTTAAGCGTGCTGTAGTATTGGATGACCTGAGGATACCAAAAATAGACAATCACATTTCCGCAAAGCCATATAATATGAACCCGGTAGTATTATTGCAGGGCTTGTATTACAATAGGGACGGAACCGTTATACGGTAACAGGAAGGATGAGCTCCTTTGCTCAATCAATATAAGCTGGTAATAATCGAAGACGAAGAAAAAATTGCCTTGATGACCAAGGAATACCTGGAAAAAGAGGGCTTTGTTGTCTTTGCGGCAAAGGATGGAGTCAGCGGTTTGTCCCTGGTGAAAAACAAGTCTCCTCACCTGGTACTCCTTGATTTAATACTGCCGGATATGAACGGCCTTGAAGTTTGCCGCAGAATACGTCAGGTGGACAATACGCCCATTATTATGCTTACAGCCAAATCCCAGGAAACGGACCGGGTTGTGGGCCTGGAGGTGGGCGCCGATGACTATATAGTTAAACCTTTCAGCCTGGCTGAGTTGGCGGCAAGGATCAGGGCTGTTTTACGCCGTACCATGGAACAGGACAATCAGCAACGGGAAGAAGCAGTGATCACCAGGGGAGATCTAACCATTGATACTGAAAAGTACCTGGTGAAAAAAAATGAGGTGGATGTTGAGCTTACACCGACGGAATATAAAATTCTGGTCCTGATGGCCCGTCATCCGGGGAGGATTTTCAGCCGTCTGCAACTGTTGGAATCCTGTCTGGGCGATGCCTACAGTGGTTACGAGCGCTCCATGGACACTCATATCAGCAATCTGCGTAAAAAGATTGACCACAGCAATGGTAACCCCATGATCGTTACAGTTTTTGGCGTGGGTTATAAATTTAACGGGTAAAATGGATGTCAGGAGGCAAAGCGGGTTTTTCCGCTTGCAAAGACCGTGAAAATACACAACAGGATCTTGGGAGCATTTATCATAGTGATCGCTGTGGCCGTGGTGGTATTGGCTTTTACATCTCGCATGTACATTAATAACATATTTGATCGTTATACAGAAAGCTACCGTGGTGTTGTGGAGGAGCACTGGGAATTATATTTTAAATCCTATTACCTGAGCCGTGGCAGCTGGGAAGGTGTCTCAGAGATTCTCACAACCCGTCCCGGCAGAAGAGTGGGGAGTGGCACTCCCGGTATGGAGCGGGAAGGGTATCGCGGTGTTTTGCCCGGAGAAGGGTTGCTACTGGCTGATGCGCAGGGTCTGGTGGTTTTGGATACGCAGGATGAACGGATTGGTGAAATACTGCCAAAAAGTTTTCTGGAACGGGGGAATGTGCTTGCGATTGACGGTGAAAAAGTGGGGACACTCATGCTCCTTCCCAGTACATCCCGGGCCGTGCTTACACTGGAGGAACAATTTTCCCGTTCGGTTGTATTTGCAATTATTTGGGGCGGCCTGGGTGCTTTGGCGGTAGGCGCCATCATCAGTGTGATCCTCACCAGACAGATTGTGAGCCCCCTTGCTCTTTTAACCTCCTCAGCCAGAAAATTTGCCCGCCGCGATTTCCGGCACCGGGTTCGCCTGGATAAAAAGGATGAAATCGGTAACCTGGCGGAAGCGTTTAACTTTATGGCGGACAGCATCGAAAAAAATGAAAAACTGCGTCACAGCTTGCTGGCAGATGTCTCCCACGAGCTCAGAACCCCCCTCACTGTGCTGCGCGGAAACTTTGAAGCTTTGCAGGCAGGGAAGCTCGAAGCCACCCCGGAGCTCCTCTCTTCCCTCTATGATGAGGTTTTGCGACTGGGTCGCCTTGTAAATGACCTGGAAACGATCAACGTGGCCGAGGCCGGGAAATTGCCGCTGTACTGCAAAGCAGTGGATGTAAAAGCTCTATTTTCCCGTGTTGCTGCCCCTTTTCAACATGAGGCCACTGAACGGGAGATTGAACTGCATACAGAAACGGTTCATGTACAAAAAAGTTGGTTCCTCGATGAAGATCGGATTGTCCAGGTGTTAATCAACCTTCTTGCTAATGCATTTGGATATACGCCGGACCGGGGAACGATCGAAATGTCAGCCCGGGAAGAAAATAACTTTTTGATTATAAACGTTGAGGATTCGGGACCCGGTATCCCAGAAAAAGAGATTCCGTTCATCTTCGAACGCTTTTATAAAACGGGAACAGGGCGGGGTGATGGATGCGGCCTTGGTCTTTCCATCACTAAAAGCTTAGTTGAGGCACACGGGGGGACTATTCGTGTTGCCAGCCGTCCCGGCGTAGGTGGTGGTAGCATGTTTGTTGTGTCACTGCCGTCTGTTCCTGATGCTCCAGGCTGAGACGGATAGGATGGGGAGATAGGATTTCCGGTTTCGACTTTCGACCTTTGATAGTATATCAAGTAATGAGATTGGAGGATTTGCACTTGGACAGGAAGAATCGCATGGCGGAATATATTCGTATCTTTGAAGAAAAGTCTCCCATTGCCCGCTTATTTGGCATGAAAATTTCCTTTGATGATGAGAGTAATGC
>SLRC01000135.1 GCA_007131175.1 Syntrophomonadaceae bacterium | reverse complement strand
ATGAGACAGTCATGCCCGTCAGCGATACCGTCGACCTCCATCTCAATGCCTTTCAGGTATTTGTCAATGAGGACAGGGTGATTTGGGGAAACTTTAACGGCTGTGGCCATGTATTCACGCAAATCTTTGATATTATAGACGATCTCCATGGCCCTCCCTCCCAGGACGTAAGAAGGACGTACCAGTGCCGGATAGCTGATGCGTTCGGCGATCTTCTCCGCCTGTTCAACGGAAACGGCAGTTCCGCCAGGGGGACGGGGAATTCCCAGGTTCTCCATCAGTTCATCGAAACGACGGCGATCTTCCGCAGCATCGATATCTTTTACGGCTGTCCCGAGGATGGGCACTGCAGCCTTTTCAAGCGGCTCGGCCAAATTAATGGCGGTTTGGCCGCCGAACTGTACAACAACGCCCTCCGGTTGTTCCAATTCCAGAATGTTGAGCACATCTTCCGGGATGAGGGGTTCAAAATAAAGACGGTCTGAGGTATCAAAATCGGTACTCACCGTTTCCGGGTTGTTATTAATAATGATGGACTCAATACCCTCTTCCCGCAAGGCCCAGGAAGCGTGAACGGAACAGTAATCAAATTCTATGCCCTGGCCGATCCGGATTGGACCTGAACCTAGTACGGTTACCTTTCTCCGGTTTGAGGGTATGGCCTCGTTTTCCTTATCATAAGTGGAATAATAGTAGGGTGTTTCAGCGGCAAACTCTGCGGCACAGGTATCCACCATTTTATAAACGGGTTTAATGCCGTAACGCCGCCGCAGTTCACGAATTTCTGCTTCTTCCCTGCCTGTGAGCTGTCCAATGGACTGGTCTGCAAACCCAAAATATTTAGCCTTCATGAGCAGATCCCGTCCCAGTTGATTTGTACCAACTTGTTCAAGTTCATGCTCCAGGGCAATGATATGCTCAATTTTGTGCAGGAAGAAAAAGTCGATACGGGTAAGATCATATAATTCCTCCAGCGAAAACCCACGGCGCATGGCTTCGGCTACGGCGAAAAGGCGGATGTCGGTGGGGTTGACCAGTTCGCTGCGCAGCTCTGCGGCGGAAATGTCTTTTAGCACAGGTAATTCGAAGTGGATAAGATCAATTTCCAGTGAACGGACAGCTTTAAGGAGTGCTTCTTCAAAGGAACGGCCAAGGGACATGACCTCACCGGTGGCCTTCATCTGTGTACCCAAAGTACGGTCCGCTTTGGTAAACTTGTCAAAGGGCCAGCGGGGAAACTTCACCACGCAGTAGTCGATGGCGGGCTCAAAGCCGGACCAGGTTTTGCCCGTAACTGCGTTTCTGATCTCGTCCAAATGAAGCCCGATGGCAATTTTGCTGGTCACCTTGGCGATGGGATAACCGGTTGCCTTGGATGCAAGGGCACTGGAGCGACTGACGCGGGGGTTTACCTCGATCACGTAGTAGTCGAAACTTTGTGTGTCCATGGCAAACTGAACGTTGCACCCTCCCTCGATACCCAGTGCCCGGATAATTTTCAAAGATGCAGTGCGCAGCATCTGGAACTCCTGGTCGGTGAGGGTAAGGGCCGGTGCAACGACGATACTGTCCCCCGTGTGTATACCCATGGGATCAATATTTTCCATACTGCAGATGGTGATACAGTTGTCCGCGGAGTCACGCATGACCTCAAATTCGATTTCCTTCCATCCTGAAACACATTTTTCAATAAGTACCTGGTGAATTATACTGTACTTAAGGCCACGTGCGACAACTTCTCGCATTTGCTGCGGGTCATGCACGATCCCGCCACCAGAGCCTCCCAGGGTGTAGGCAGGGCGTACGATTACAGGATAGCCAATGCTATCTGCCATCTGCAGGGCGTCTTCCACGGTGGAACCGATACCACTGGGAGGCGCTGGTTCATTAATATCTTCCAACATCTGTTTAAACTTCTCCCGGTCTTCTGCTTTTTCAATGGCTTCCAGGGGAGTGCCGAGCAGGGTAACACCCAACCGGTTAAGGACACCTTGCTGAGCGATCTCTTTTACTATGTTTAATCCTACCTGGCCACCCAAACCGGGTAATATGCCATCAGGCTTTTCCTTTTCAAGAATACGCGTAACAAACTCGGGGGTCAGGGGTTCCAGGTAGACGTGTTCCGCCATATTTGCATCGGTCATAATAGTGGCGGGGTTACTGTTTACCAGGACTACCTCGATTCCTTCCTCTTTTAGGCCCCGGCAGGCCTGAGAACCGGCGTAATCAAATTCTGCAGCCTGCCCAATCACAATGGGGCCTGAGCCGATAACCATTACTTTCTTAATCCCTTCTTTTTTGGGCATTAAATAAGCCTCCCTTCAATTTTCAGCTCTCTTGGGAAATGTAAGCAAAAAAATCATCAAAAAGGTAATGGGAATCGGTTGGTCCGGGAAAAGCTTCGGGATGATACTGAATGGAAAGCAAATTCAATTTCGTATTTTGAAAACCCTCCACTGTTTCGTCGTTTACGTTGCGATGGGTTACAATTAATTCTGGCGGCAGGGAATCTTCGTCAACGGAAAAGCCATGGTTCTGGGATGTGATGTAGATCTTGTTGCGTAACAGATCCTTTACAGGGTGGTTGGCACCACGGTGTCCGAATTTGAGCTTATAAGTTTTTCCCCCAAGTGCCAGGGCGATAAGCTGGTGCCCCAGGCAGATCCCGAGGACGGGCAGTTGGCCGATCAGTTGTGAAATTGTTTTGATTGTTGCAGTGGCTGTTTGAGGGTCTCCCGGTCCGTTTGAAAGAACCAGTCCGTCCGGCTTTAATGCCATTATGTCCGGGGCTTCCATATTAGCGGGAACCACAGTAACACGACAGCCTGTTTTGTGCATGGAACGGGCAATGGAGAGTTTCAGACCCAGGTCCATAACCACGATGTGGGGCCCGTCATTTTCCCAGGTATAAGGTTCAGGGATTGTAACTGTGGAGACAAGATCCATGTCGGAGATTAAAGGTTTCTGGCGTACCAGGAATAGTAGCTCTGCTGCAGCTTTTTCTCCAGTGGTAATCAGTCCCCGCATCGCTCCTTTTTCACGTATAAGCCTCGTAAGAGCTCGTGTGTCAATACCCTCCATGGCCACGATGTTGTTCTGCTTCAGGTACTGGGGCAGTCTCATGCGTGAGCGCCAGTTGCTGGGAATCTTGCAGCATTCGCGCATAATAAGACCCCTTAAAAAGGGGCTGCGTGATTCAAAATCTTCATCATTGATACCGTAGTTTCCAATGAGGGGGAATGTCATGGTCACAATCTGGCCACAATAGGAGGGGTCTGTGATGATTTCCTGGTATCCGGTCATACTGGTGTTAAAGACAACCTCTCCCCATGCTTCTCCGTCAGCCCCGCACGACTGCCCTTCGAAAAGGGTACCGTCCTCAAGAATCAGTTTGGCTGGCATTTTTATATTTCCTCCTTTTCACAAAAAAACCTCCACGAGCCGGTTTAGCCCAGGAGGTTATAGTCACTTTATGCCAGTGTACTCTAAACTCCTTTCCAGCCTCTCCGGACCGGTTTAAAGGTGTTCTTGTCACCGCTTGTTAATCGCTTAATTCTAACAGGAAACCATATGCATGTCAAGATGGCTGAACACTCACAATATATGGCTAAGCGGACAAAAAAATGATCGAACCCATCTACTTGCCTGTAGATCAAGGTTTAACTGGTTTAATTTCCACTTCAGCTTCTATTTCCACCGGAATATTAAAGGGAAGCTCTGCCATTCCAACTGCGGAACGGGCGTGCCGGCCAATTTCTAATCCGAACAATTCCAGGATTAGATCGGAAAAGCCATTGATCACGGCAGGTTGTTGCTGAAAGCCAGGTGCGGAATTTACCATGCCAAGGACTTTTACCCAATTGCATATCCGTTCCAGATTACCAAGTTCACGCTTGAGGCTTCCAAGGATGGAAAGGGCAGTTAACCGGGCAGACCGATATGCTTCTTCCAAGGTTACCTCTGTACCAACTTTGCCAAAAGGGCCTGCCAAAGTGCCATCTGGATTTTGGGGGCCATGCCCGGAAATGATTGCCCGTGTTCCCAGCACCCTGACCATGGTAAAAGGGAGTTTTACTTCGGGTGGGACCTTAACCGGCTCCGGTAGTAACAGCCCCAATTTCTTAAGCTTTGCTTCTATGCCAGGCAAATTTTGATCCTGCTCCATTACCGGTTCCTCCTTTAAATAAAGAATGTTCCCATGGATATCTTGCGTAATAATTCCGTTCAACCAAGGGGGTACTTTCTCCTTCTTCCGTATCTCAAAATATTAAAAAGTTATAGTTATTTCCTTCCGGTAAAATAATGTGCTATAGTAGTATGAACTGACCATGCTTATAAAAAATCATGTTACGGGGATGCTGGCAGGTGTATCAAGGCATTGAGAAGGGATTACAACAAGCGCTATAACAAGTGGTTTTTATCCACTGTTAAGCAGACGATTATTAATTACAAAATGATCGAGGCCGGGGATCGATTGGCCATTGGTATATCAGGAGGGAAAGACAGCAATGCCCTTTTATATATACTTACGCTGGTTCGCGAGCATGCCCCGTTCCCATTTTCACTGCATGCCATTTTTGTGGAAATGGGCTGGGGTGTGGATACAGCCCCAATGCAGGATTTGTGCCGTAAGCTGGGAATTTCCCTGCACGTGGAGCAAACCCGTATAGCTCCCATTGTTTTTGAAGCAAGAAAAGAGAAAAACCCCTGTTCCCTTTGTGCCAAGATGCGGCGGGGTGCGCTGCACAGCGCGGCACAAAAATTAGGCTGCAACAGGGTAGCACTGGGACATCATCTGGATGATGCAGTGGAAACATTGTTTCTTAATCTGATTTATTCAGGACGGTTGGATACTTTTAAGCCCTACACATATCTTGACCGGCGTGATTTAATATTAGTAAGACCCCTGATCTGTATCCCGGAAAAAACACTTGCTGCCTTGTGTCGTCTTGAAGATCTGCCGCGTGTGCATAATCCATGCCCGGTGGCGGGAGGAACAAAACGGCATGAGATGGGTGAAATTGTTAACTTTATTATTTCCCGTTATCCATGGAGTTACCAGCGGTTCATTACAGCTATGGAAAAGCGGGGTTTATGGAAATGGCCGGTGCCTTAAAGGTGGATGCGCCCAAATAATATGCGGGAGGGAGCATATTAATGAATGTGGAAAAGCTTTGTAAGGAAATATGTGACTGGCTTAAAAAAGAAGTTTTGGATTCAGGGGGTAATGGTTGTGTTTATGGCCTTAGCGGTGGTATTGACTCCGCAGTTGTGGCGATTATTTGTCAAAAGGTTTTTGCCCGTGAATGCCTGGCGCTGGTAATGCCATGTCATAGCCTGCCCGCAGATACAGAGGACGCATTGAATCTGACTGAAAAATTCCAGATTCCCACCCGTGTCGTGGTGCTTGATGCTGTCTATGATCAGCTTATCTCTGCGCTCGGTGCGGCGGAACAAACGGAAAATATTCTTGCCAGGGCCAATTTAAAGCCCCGCCTGCGCATGGGTACACTTTATTATTATGCCGCTTCTCTGCAATACCGGGTAATCGGTACCGGCAACAAAAGTGAGATCAGTATTGGTTATTTTACAAAATACGGCGATAGTGGGGTTGATCTGGAACCCCTCGGTGATTTGCTCAAAGAAGATGTATATGCGCTGGCCCATTACCTGAAAGTGCCGGAGGAAATTATTAAAAAAAGCCCATCAGGAGGCCTTTGGGAAGGGCAAACAGATGAATGTGAGATGGGCTTTACATATGCTGAACTGGATCACTACCTTAAAGGCGGTGTTGTGGATCCGGCAGTGGGGAAAAAAATTAGTAAGATGGAACAAAAAAGCTTACACAAGCGGAAAATGCCCCCCAAGTTCACAGTACAACGGTGATATTTTAAGGGTTTTTCCATTTTTGCTTTGCAAGTTAAAATAATTATGCTAAAATAAATGTAAGTGATAAGCGGCTGGCAGGCGGCTTAGGGGAAGTTTTGACCTTTTGCCTTTGACGGCGTCTTTTAAGTGATGCCGTTTTTAATATTGAGCTTTATCAGATAAAGTGGTATAAATAAAAGGCTGATTAAATGGCTTTCCAGATTAAAGGAGGTAAGAATATTAAGTGGTAAAGTGGGAGAAAATAGACAGCAATAAAATATCATTGGAAATTGAAGTGCCCAAGGAAGAAGTGAACGAAGCCCTGGAAAAGGCATATTACAAATTGCGTGGCAGGTTTGTAATACCCGGGTTCCGCAAGGGGAAGGCGCCACGGAAGATTATTGAATCACGCTATGGTGCTGAGGTTTTTAATGAAGAAGTGCTGGAGATGCTGGCTGATCCTGCATACCGTGATGCCATTAAGGAAACCAACCAGGAACCTATCAGTCAGCCCGAAGTGGAAATGGTACAACTGGAAAAAGATAAGCCCCTTATCCTTAAAGTAAATGTGGAAGTTAAACCGGAATTTGAGCTTGGTGAGTATAAAGGTGTTACCATTGAACAGGTTAAAAAAGAAATTACAGATGAAGATGTGGATAAATATATTGATGCCTTAAGGGAGCAACATGCCCGTCTTGTAACCGTGGAAGAAGGGGAGCTTCAAGAAAAGGATCTGGCTGTAGTTGATTTTAGCGGCACGGTGGAGGGTAAACCATTCCAGGGTTCAGAAGCGGAAAATTATTCATTGCAGATTGGTTCAAAAACTTTTATAGAAGGCTTTGAGGAGCAGTTAATTGGGACATCCCGTGGTGAAAAAAGGGATGTTAAAGTTACTTTCCCGCCTGATTATTACCGCGAAGAACTGGCAGGGAAAGAAGCAGTATTCAATGTAGAGATAAAAGAAATTAAAAGGCCACAGCTTCCCCCCATGGATGACAATTTTGTTCAGGAGCTCACAGAAGATATTTCCACTGTAGAGGAATTCCGGGCCGATGTGGAGAAAAAGCTAAGGGAAGACCTGGAACGCCGTCAAAAGGTTGACCTGGAGAGCCGCTTAATTGAGAAGGTGGCTGAGGGGTTTGAGGTGGATGTCCCCGTTTCCCTGGTGAATCGGGAGATTGAAAACCTCCTGGGAGAGTTTGAGTACTACCTGCGTACACAGGGGATTAATCTGGATCAGTATGCGGAAATGATTGAAGGCGGCAAGGAGAGGTTGATTGAAGAGAGGCGCGGCGAGGCAGAAAAGCGGGCCCGGGCAAATCTGGTGCTAGATGCTATTATTAAGGTGGAAGAAATCGAAGCTACAAAAGAGGAAATAGACAAGCGAATTCGTGAATTAATGGAAAGGTTCAAAGTGGAAGAAGACCTTGACGAGGCTCGGATGAAGTTTTCTGCTGATGGCCGCCTCGATATGATTAAACATGAGATCCGCTACCGCAAAGCTGTGGATTTGCTTGTGGAAAACGCCAGGATCGTGGAGATGACCCCGGAGCAGGCAGAAGAAAAGGCGATGGAGACGGCCGCTCAGCAACAGGACGAAACAGCTGGAGCGCCTGAAAAGAACAGTGATGTGGACCCTGAGGCAGGGGATGATAGTTCTGAAGAAAGTTCCAGTGATAAGGGATCAACGAAAGATAAGTAATTTTTAGAGTAAGCTTAAAAAGGAGAGGATAATTATGCAGTTGGTTCCCATGGTTGTGGAGCAAACAAGTCGCGGGGAAAGAGCATATGATATATATTCACGGTTGTTAAAGGACCGGATAGTTTTTATTGGAACCGCTATCGATCACAATGTAGCTAACCTGATTATTGCCCAACTGCTCTTTCTTGAATCAGAAGATCCGGATAAAGATATAAACCTGTACATTAACTCTCCCGGGGGAATGATCTATTCCGGCCTGGCTATATATGACACAATGCAGTATATAAAGCCCGATGTCTCAACTATCTGTGTTGGCCTGGCAGCCAGCATGGGGGCAGTGTTGCTGGCAGCCGGTGCAAAAGATAAGCGTTATGCCCTTCCCAATTCGCGGGTAATGATGCATCAACCCATGGGCGGGGCGCAGGGTCAGGCCATAGACATTGAAATTCATGCCAAGGAAATCCTCAAAATCAGGGAGTCCTTAAATGATATTCTGGCGTTTCATACCGGTAAGCCGGTGGAGCAGATTGCCAAAGATACGGACCGGGATTATTTTATGTCGGCGGAGATGGCCAGAGATTATGGTATGATTGATTCCATCCTTGAAAAAAGGAATTAGTGAAGAGGTGAAATAACCATGTTCAAGTTCAGTGATGAGAAGGGTCAGCTCAAGTGTTCTTTCTGCGGGAAAAGTCAGGAGCAGGTACGTAAGCTCGTAGCCGGTCCCGGTGTCTATATTTGTGATGAGTGTATTGAGTTATGTAACGAGATCATCGAGGAAGAGATGGAGGACGATCTGGAGTTGAGCCTGGTCGATCTACCCAAGCCAGTGGAGATTAACGATGTTTTGAATAAGTATGTGATTGGTCAGGAAAATGCCAAAAGAGTGCTTTCTGTAGCAGTTTACAATCATTACAAGCGTGTAAACGCTTCACAAAAATCTGATGATGTGGAACTGCAGAAAAGCAATATCTTACTCATCGGTCCCACGGGAGTGGGCAAAACCCTTTTAGCCCAGACAATGGCACGGCTGTTGAACGTTCCCTTTGCAATAGCCGATGCCACATCGCTCACAGAGGCGGGCTATGTGGGCGAAGATGTGGAAAATATTCTCCTCAAACTTATCCAGGCAGCTGATTACGACCTGGAGAAAGCAGAAAAGGGGATTGTTTATATCGACGAGTTTGACAAGATCGCCCGTAAAAGCGAGAACCCCTCTATTACCCGGGATGTATCGGGCGAAGGGGTACAGCAGGCACTGTTAAAAATCCTGGAGGGAACGGTGGCCAGCGTTCCGCCCCAGGGTGGACGCAAGCACCCCCATCAGGAATTCATGCAGATAGATACAACAAATATTTTATTTATCTGTGGCGGGGCTTTTGATGGTCTGGAAAGGCTGATTCTTAAGCGTACCGGTGCCGGAGGGATGGGATTTGGTGCCGATGTGCGTCCCCGTATGGATATGCAAATAGGCGATCTGCTGCGTCAGGTGCGGCCGGAGGATCTAATAAAGTTCGGCTTGATTCCTGAGTGTGTTGGACGTCTGCAGGTTATTGCTGTGCTTGATGCTTTAGACCAGAAAGCGCTTGTTAGAATTCTTACGGAACCGGTAAATGCACTTGTGAAACAGTATCAAAAAATGTTTGAGTTGGATAATGTTCAACTTGAATTTAAGGATGGATCTCTGGATGCTGTAGCTGATGAGGCAATGAAACACAAAATCGGAGCCCGGGGCTTACGTGGCATCATGGAGAATATTCTGCTTGAGATTATGTATGAAATCCCATCAAGGGATGATATCGAAAAGTGTGTTATTACTCCAGGTGTTGTGCGCAAGGAGGAAAAACCAATAATATTGACCACCGGCAAAAAGAAAAAAGAGGTTTCCGCATCCTAAATACTTCGGGTGGCTTCAAGGAGTCACCCTTTTTTAATAAGAAGAACTTTTAATTGTTTATTTGCACCTGTTTCCGGAAATAATAGCTAGAAAGAAGTGTAAAGCTAGCTTCCGGAAAGGAAGTGCATATAATGCACGGCTGGTTCGGTGTACTTGGGGTTGTACAGATTCTCTTTGCCGTAATTGTGGGGTTTTATTTATGGAACCTCTTGCGTAATCAGCGGGGAAGTAAAGTGGTGGTGGAAAAGGATACATCCAGGGAGATGGATGAACTGAACCGCCTCCGTTCCCTATCCCTTACTGAGCCTTTGGCTGAAAAGGTCCGCCCCAGTTCTTTCACAGAGGTAATCGGACAGGAGGATGCCATTAAAGCAATGCGCGCTGCACTCTGTGGTCCGAACCCCCAGCATGTACTCCTTTATGGTTCCCCTGGTGTGGGTAAAACCGCAGCAGCCCGACTGGTATTGGAAGAAGCCAAAAAAAGTGAACTTTCACCTTTTAACCAGGAAGCACGATTCGTAGAGGTGGATGCCACTACTTTGCGGTTTGATGAACGGGGAATTGCAGATCCCCTCATGGGAACGGTGCACGATCCCATCTACCAGGGTGCCGGACAACTGGGAATGGCCGGGATACCACAACCCAAGCCGGGTGCTGTGACAAAAGCGCATGCTGGAATCCTTTTTATAGACGAAATTGGGGAGTTGCACCCCATCCAGATGAATAAACTGCTCAAAGTGCTGGAAGACCGCAAGGTTTTCCTGGAGAGTTCATATTATAACAGTGGTGACCGCAATGTACCCCGTCATATACATGATATTTTTGAAAATGGTTTGCCTGCAGATTTTCGTCTGATTGGGGCAACTACGAGGCAGCCGGAAGAGATTTCGCCTGCGATTCGGTCGCGTTGCCTGGAGATTTATTTCCGGGATCTTTCACCGGAGGAGATCGGGAAAATTGCTGCTAATGCAGCCTCGAGAGTGAAATTTACGCTGCAACCGGAAGCGCTTGACGTAGTGAGAACTTTCGCCCACAATGGCAGAGAAGGTGTAAATATGGTGCAAATTGCTGCCGGGGTTGCCCAGTCAGAAGGAAGGAACACCCTGGAGGCAGAGGAAATGGAGTGGGTTGTAAACAACAGTCGTCTGGTTCCCCGTTTGGAGAAGCATATTCCTCCAACGCCCCAGGTTGGACTGGTGAATGGACTGGCGGTTTATGGGCCTCAGCGGGGAGCCCTGCTGGAAATAGAGGCTGCCGTTTCTGCAGCGAGGGAAGGAAAAGGCCGGCTCAGTATAACAGGAATTGTGGAAGAAGAGGAAATTGGTGCCCTTGGGAGAACCCTTAAAAGGAAAAGTAATGCCCGCGGTTCGGTGGAGAATGTATTAACAGTCCTTTCCATAATCTTAAAGGAAAACATGAGTAATTATGACATTCACCTCAATTTTCCAGGGGGGATGCCTGTGGACGGCCCTTCTGCAGGAACTGGTGTGGCGCTTGCTGTATATTCTGCACTTAAAGGTATTCCAGTTGATAACACGGTAGCGGTGACGGGGGAGATTTCAATCCGTGGTTTGGTCTGTCCCGTGGGCGGAGTAACTGCTAAAATTGAAGCGGCCAGGCTTGCAGGAGTGGAGCGGGTTTTAATCCCAGCTGACAACTGGCAGCATTGCTACGACCGGGAAAACGAAATTCGTGTTATTCCCGTATCTCATATCCGGGAAGTTTTTAGCCAGGCTCTGTTGGAGCAGCAGGAAAACCAAGACGTGATAGTGCGGGAGCGACAGGAACGATATATCTCCAATGCTGCCACCACCGGGAGTGCGGGAGAGATTTAGCACTTTTGGGATACCTGATAAATTTAAAAAGAAACAGACAAAAAAACAGGAGGGAGCATGAGCGATGGGCGAACACATGGAACTACCTGTATTACCGTTGCGCGGTGTTATTGTTTTTCCCCATCTTGTCCTGCACCTTGATGTGGGAAGAGAGCGTTCGATCAAGGCCTTGGATGAAGCAATGTTGCAAGACAACATTATTTTATTGGTTGCACAGAAAGAAGCCGGGGTGGATGATCCTGAGCTGGAAGATCTTTTTGATGTGGGAACAGTCGCCACGATCAAACAGATGCTTAAGTTACCGGGAGGTACAATCCGCATTCTTGTTGAAGGAATTAAGCGGGCACGCATCGAGAAGGTTTTGGAGATGGAACCATATATGAAGGTGCTTGTGGATGATGTGGAAGAAGAAAAAAGCCGACACTCGGAGATGGAAGCGTTAACGCGTCATGTTTTGCATCAATTTGAACAACATATAAAATTAAGTAAGAAAATTCCGGCAGATGTGCTTGCCAATGTCTCCAACATCACTGAACCGGGGCGGTTGGCGGATGTAATCGCCTCTCATTTAACCTTGAAAATTGAACAAAAACAGGACATTCTCGCAGCTTTCTCCCCCAAAGTCCGCCTTGAGATCCTGGCTGAACTAATAAACCGCGAGATGGAAATCCTGGAGTTGGAAAAGAAAATCGGAATGCGTGTGCGCAAGCAGATGGAGAAAACACAGAAAGAATATTACCTGAGGGAACAGGTCAAGGCCATACATAAAGAACTGGGAGAGGAAGACGAACGGGCGGCGGAAGTAGATGATTTCCGGGAAAAAATTGCTGAGGCTCAACTTCCGGAAGATGCGGAAAAAAAGGCGGTTAAGGAATTGGACCGGCTGGAAAAAATGCCTCCGGCGGCGGCAGAAGCTGTTGTTATTCGCACATACCTGGATTGGCTGCTTGAACTTCCCTGGTCAACTCAAACAGAAGATCGCCTTGAACTGAGGGAGGTGGAACGGATTCTGGATGAGGATCATTATGGTTTGGAAAAAGTCAAGGAACGGATTGTTGAATACCTGGCAGTGCGCCGTCTTACCAGGAAGATTAAAGGACCAATTCTTTGTCTCATTGGACCGCCGGGTGTAGGGAAGACCTCCCTTGCCCGTTCCATCGCCAGGGCGATTGAGCGAAAGTTTGTCCGTATTTCCCTCGGTGGAGTACGGGATGAGGCAGAAATTCGCGGTCATCGGCGCACTTACGTGGGGGCTTTGCCCGGACGCATTATTCAGGGGATTCGGCAGGCAAAGTCCCGTAACCCTGTATTTCTTCTTGATGAAGTGGATAAAATGGCTATGGATTTTCGTGGTGATCCTTCTTCAGCCCTGCTTGAGGTGCTGGACCCGGAGCAGAACAATACCTTTAGCGATCATTATATTGAAACACCTTTTGACCTTTCCCAGGTTATGTTCATTACCACGGCCAATAACCGCTATAATATTCCCCAGCCCCTTTTGGACCGGATGGAAGCGATTTATTTGCCAGGGTACACAGAGGAAGAAAAGGTTAAGATTGCACAACATCACCTTATTCCAAAGCAGTTGGAAGAGAACGGTCTTACGGATAAAAGCCTGCGCGTCTCTGAAGGAACGCTGCGCCATATTGTGAGGGAATACACACGGGAGGCGGGGGTGCGTAATCTGGAACGGGAACTGGCGGTGATCTGTCGCAAAACAGCGCGGGAAGTGGTGCAGAAAAGCAATTACCACCTAACAGTGACGCGCAGCAATCTACACAAATACCTCGGTCCTCCCCGTTACCGGTTTGGACTTGCAGAAAAAAATAATGAAGTGGGTGTGGTGACAGGTGTTGCCTGGACAGAGACCGGTGGGGAGCTACTGGCCATTGAAGTTACCCTTATGAAAGGGAAAGGAAAACTTATCCTTACCGGTAAACTCGGGGATGTTATGCAGGAATCGGCCCAGGCAGCCCTCAGCTACATTCGTTCCCGCGTTAATGCTCTTGGTATTTCTGAGAACTTTTATGAGGAATACGATCTGCATATTCATGTGCCGGAAGGTGCTATCCCGAAAGATGGACCTTCCGCCGGTGTTGCCATGGCTACAGCCATGATTTCGGCACTGACCCGTACACCTGTAAATCACTTTGTGGCCATGACAGGAGAAATTACCCTGCGCGGGCGCGTTTTACCGGTGGGGGGGGTAAAAGAAAAAATTCTTGCAGCACACCGTGCCGGCATTAAGACAATTATCTTGCCACAGGATAATAAAAAAGATGTGGCAGAGATACCGCAAAACGTGCGTCGCCGTATGGAGTTCGTGCTGGTGGAACACATGGACCAGGTGCTGCCCAGGGCATTAATGCAAGGAGATGAAAATGAAACCAAAAAAAGTGGAGCTAACAAAAACAGTCAGGGATAAACTGGATCTGCCATCATTAAGTTGCCCCGAGATCGCTATTATCGGACGTTCCAATGTGGGAAAGTCTTCCCTGATTAATGTTCTGGTTCAGCGTCGCAACCTCGCCCGTACCAGCGGTACACCGGGAAAGACCAGGGCTGTGCATTTTTATTGTGTGGACGAGCGTTATTATATTGTAGACCTTCCCGGATACGGATATGCCCGCGCTTCTAAGGAGCAGCAACGGGCATGGGGCGACCTGGTGAATGCTTACCTTGATCAAAGAAAAGGGCATGCGCTCCTTTTACAACTTGTTGACCTGCGTCATGCTCCTTCTGCGGGAGATCTCCAGATGGTTGAATGGATACGCCATTACTCCCTTCCCTGCCGTGTGGTAGCCACAAAGGCGGATAAGGTATCGCGAGGCCAAAGAATGAAGCACCTTCAGGTTATTTCTTCGGCCTTGCAAATACTACCGCAGGAGATACTTGTATTTTCTGCCAGCTCTGGAGAGGGAAAAGATTTAATTTGGGGGGCTATTTTGGATAGTATTGTAAAACAACCGGATTATCCCCAAACCGTGGAGTAACACATTCAGGAGATAAGCCCTGCTCCTCTCAAACGGTGCCTGATTTTCAGGCCCAGCGCCGCAGCAGCTGCCACTTTGACCAGGTCCAGGGGGATAAAAGGCAGAACTCCGAGCAAAATAGTCTGGGAAATAGCCAACCCGCTAACAAAAGATAACCATGCCACTCCAGTTGTGTAGATAGCTGCCAAACAGAGGAGCATTCCTCCCACCATACTGATGTACGAATCTTTCCCCTGCGAAATTTTACCAAGCAGGTAACCTCCGAGAACAAAACCAAAGAGGTATCCTCCCGTAGGTCCGATCACAATATGCAGCCCCCCCTGAAAGTTATGAAATACGGGAAGGCCCACAGCACCGAGTAAAATATAGACAAAAAGGGAGATGGCACTCCAGCGTGCCGGAAGAATTGATCCTGTGAGGAATACACCAAATGTCTGCCCCGTAAGGGGCACAGGACTGAAAGGCAGGGGAATGGAAAGCTGGGCCATCAAGGCCACAATGGCGGCAAAAAGGCTGCTTAGAATAAGATTGCGGGTGTATAGCATCTTATACCTCCTGCTTGAAGTTCAATTTTACACGTAAATGGACTCATGATATCCGGGTAGGGGCATTATCTTTTATTCTGAATTCTGCCTCCTGGATTCTGTCCCGAAAACAAGTACACATGTGGTACCGGTGCGCAAGGTACCTGTTCACAACCGCAGCCTCAAATAAAGATTTTATTGGCGGCTTTTCCGTCCCGGCACACATTTTTAAACTCGCTGTGCTCAGACAGTAAAATGTGGCAACCCCGGTTAGGCAAAGCCTTTTCAGATCTGATTCTCAAAAATCACTTCCCCTGCACTAAAATGTAACAGTTCCCCTGTATCTCCCTTAACCACCAGGGCACCGTTGCTGTCAAGTTCCAGGGCTGTTCCGGCAAAAGAGGAGCACGAACTATGAATTTTCACCCTTCTTCCCAGGGTGACGTTGTTTTCTCTCCAGCGGGCAAGTACGGGAGCCGCCCCTGCCACCAGGTATTCACTGTAAAACTCATCGAAATGCTGCAGAATTGTGGCAGCCAAATTAATCCTTGAAATTTCCCTGCCATTGTTGTTCAGGCACAGGGAAGTGGCGGTCGCCTGTAAAGCAAGGGGAAAATCATCCAGGGAAGTATTAACATTAATTCCCATGCCGGCAATGAGATAGTGTACCAAATCCATTTCTGCCTTGATCTCGCAGAGAATGCCACAAACTTTCCGTCCCTCCAGTAGCAGGTCGTTAGGCCACTTAATACCCGGGCAAAGGTGGGGAAGAACGGTCCGGATACCTGTACATGCAGCAACTGCAGCCAACAGGGTGAGGGGAGAGGCGTTTTGTGGTGGAATTGGTGGCCGGAGCAGGATTGACAGGTAAATCCCCTTGCCTCCCGGTGAAGACCAATTGCGACCCAATCTTCCCCTTCCCTTTTCCTGTTTTTCCGTCACGATTACCGTTCCCTCGGGAGCCCCCTTTTCAGCCATGTTTTTAAGCAGGTTGTTTGTGGAATCGATGCAGTGATAATGGTGAATGTATGAGGAATGGGGGGCAATGATGCAGGTATTTAGTTTTGCAGACAATTCAGCGGGATAAAGCCGGTCCGGTATTTGGAGCAGCCGATAACCAAGGCGTGGGTTGCCTTTAATTGTATAGCCATCTGTCTCAAGGGCCCTTATATTCTTCCATACCGTGGTACGGCTCACCCCCAGTTTACGGGCGATGGTTTCGCCGGATACTGGTGCAGGACCTTCTGACTTCAGTATTTTTACTATTTCCTCACGCATATGCCACGCTCCCTTCGTGTTAAAGAATAATAAAATGTCTTAAGTATGTCAACTATAAATAGCAGATTGGTTAACAATAGCAGTCACGTTAGCGTTGACTTGGCTTGGGGAAAAATGTAATATAAGAAAGGTGTAATAAATAGGGAAAGGGACATGGATAATGAGTATTGATCTTCCAACAGTATATGAACCGGAAAAGGTGGAGGACCGTATCTACCAGTTTTGGTTGGACGGTGATTTTTTTCAGGGGCGGCGCAAATTGGGGGAAAAGACATATTCCGTTGTCATACCCCCTCCCAATGTGACCGGTTCACTGCATATGGGCCACGCCCTTAACAACACAATCCAGGATGTCCTTGTCCGCTGGAGGCGGATGCAGGGCTTTGATACACTCTGGCTGCCCGGAACGGATCATGCAGGAATTGCCACCCAGAATAAGGTGGAGGAACACCTTGCAGAGGAGGGACTCTCCCGGCATGACTTGGGACGGGAAAAATTTCTGGAACGGTCCTGGAGTTGGAAAGAGGAGTATCATGCCCGTATTTTAAAGCAACTGTACAAGCTGGGCGTTTCCTGCGACTGGTCAAGGGAGCGCTTTACTTTGGATGAAGGATGCTCCCGTGCTGTCCGGGAAGTTTTTGTTTCCCTCTACGAACGGGGCCTCATTTACCGCGGCAATTATATGATTAACTGGTGTACCAGGTGCCATACTGCAATTTCCGATATCGAGGTTGAACATGAGGAGAAACCCTCCATGCTCGCTCATATCAGTTACCCCGGTGTTGGATGGGAAGGATCCATTGTTGTGGCCACTACCCGTCCCGAAACTATGCTCGGGGACACGGCGGTGGCTGTTAATCCTGGCGATGATCGTTACCGTAATCTGATCGGACTCAAGGTGCTGCTGCCCCTGATGAATCGGGAAATACCCATAATCGCTGATGAATATGTGGACCCGGCTTTTGGTTCGGGAGCGGTTAAAATTACGCCGGCCCATGATCCTAACGACTTTGAAATTGGCAAACGGCATGATCTGGATGTTATCGTAGCTATCGGTGACGATGGTTTGATGACCGGGGAGGCGGGTCCGTATGCGGGACTGGATCGCTATGCGGCACGCCGGGCTGTTTTGGATGATCTGAAAAGGGATGGGTTCCTGCAGAATATTGAAGATTACACTCATTCTGTGGGACAATGCCAGCGTTGTGGCACAGAAATTGAGCCGTTTTTCTCCCTGCAGTGGTTTGTGCGCATGCAGCCTTTGGCTGAGCCGGCAATCAGGGTGGTCACGGGGAATAGAATCAAATTTGTACCCGAACGTTTTACCCGTGCTTACCTCCACTGGATGGAAAACATTCGGGACTGGTGCATCTCCCGGCAGATCTGGTGGGGGCACCGTATTCCTGCCTGGTACTGTTCATGCGGGGAGATGATTGTGGCCCGGGAAGAGCCGTCCAGTTGTCCTGCCTGTGGCAAAGCGGAACTGGAGCAGGATCCTGATGTGCTGGATACCTGGTTCAGCTCTGCACTCTGGCCTTTTTCCACGCTGGGCTGGCCAGAGCAGACGCCCGATTTGCAACATTACTTTCCCACGAGTGTGCTTGTAACCGGCTATGACATTATTACCTTCTGGGTAGCCCGCATGATCTTTATGTCCCTTGATTTTATGGGGGATATTCCCTTTTCCCATGTTTCCGTGCATGGTCTGGTGCGGGACGCCCAGGGTCGAAAAATGAGCAAGTCCCTGGGAAACGGGGTGGATCCCCTGGAAGTTATTGACCAATTTGGTGCCGATACTCTCCGCTTCACTTTGATCACCGGCCAGGCTCCCGGCAGTGACCAGCGGTTTCGTCATGAAAATGTGGAAGCCAGCCGCAACTTTTCCAACAAGATCTGGAATGCCTCCCGGTATGTTCTTATGAACCTGGAGGAATACCAGCCCTCAGAGACATTGCCATCAGGGCTGGAGCGCCGTGACCGGTGGATCCTGGATCGTTATAACGCTGTGGTGGCCAGGACAACAGAACTGCTTGAGGCTTACGAACTGGGTGAAGCTGCCCGTGCTGTTTATGAATTTATTTGGGGTGATTTCTGCGATTGGTATATCGAGTTAAGTAAGCTGGGATTGTACGGCGAACTAAAAGAAGTGAGGGAGCGGTCACGCTCTGTGCTTTGCTTCGTCCTGGAAAGAACACTGCGGCTTTTGCATCCTTTTATGCCCTTTATTTCAGAGGAGATATGGCAGCACCTGCCCCGCAGCGGTGATGTGCCGGGCCTTGTGGTTGCACCCTGGCCCCGCTTTACAGATGAGTTAGTGGATGAAAATGCCCGGTTGGAGATGGAGTTGGTTATGGAAGTGATCCATGTCATACGCAACCTGCGTCAGGAAATAGGCCTGCCCCGGGGCAGCAGTTCCCCTGTTATTCTCCGTGCGCCGCAAAAGCTCCAAGCTGTACTGAAAGAAGAAAAGCCGTTTATGGAAAAGCTGAGCTGGGCAGGGGAAATAACCCTGCGGGATGAAGCAGGTGAAAAGCCGGGGCAGGCCCTTAGCGCCCTGGCCGGAGCAGTTGAAGTTTATCTGCCCTTGCAGGGAGTTATTGATCTTGAACAGGAGTGCGCCCGTTTGCAAAAGGAATTTCAGGATGTGGAAAAAGAACGGAAAAAAACGCTTGCAAAATTGGATAATGAACAATTCATGCAGCGGGCTCCCCGGGAAGTAGTGGAGAAAGAACGGCGTAAGCAAGAGGAATACAGCCAGAAACGGGATAAACTGTTGGTACGCCTGGCAGAGCTGGAAAAACTGCGAGAGTGTTAAAGGACTTATGTGTTGTGCCGCCTCCTGGGCGGCGCGGGTATGACTGCTAAACGAATGACTGAGTGGTTGTCAACCGCTTTATCTGCCCACCGCAGGAAGGGATGAGATAATTTGCATTACGACGAAGCACTGGCCTGGATTCACAGTATAGCCCGCTTCGGGATGAATCAGGGACTGGAGCGTATAGAAAAGTTACTTGATTTACTGGGAAATCCGCATCATTCATGCAAGTATTTGCACATTGGAGGTACAAATGGCAAGGGGTCAACCGCCGCATTTGCTGCAGCAATACTGGAAGAGTCCGGTTACCGGGTGGGGCTGTATACATCCCCTTACCTGGTGGAGTTCACCAATCGTATGGCTATTAATGGCCAGGATATACCCCGCAAGTGCCTGGTGGAATTGGTCCAGAAGATAAAACCCCTGGTGGAAAAAGTTGCCGCTGATCCTGTGTTGGGGCAGCCTACGGAATTTGAAGTGGTTACGGCCCTGGCTTTTTGCTACTTTGCCCGGGAATCGCCTGATATTGTGGTTCTTGAAGTGGGACTGGGGGGTAGGCTGGATGCAACCAATGTGATACAGCCCCTTGTTACCGCTATTGCCACGATTAGCCTGGAGCATACCCAGGTGCTGGGGAATACTGTTGAGGAAATTGCCAGGGAAAAAGCGGGAATTATTAAAAACGGGGCGCCTGTTGTTACCCAGGCCGGGGGAGCGGCCCTGCCAGTCTTGGAAAATGCCTGCCGGGAGAAAAAGGTTCCCCTTTATCAATTGGGAAGACATTTCCATGCACATATTGATACCTGCAATATTGAGGGGCAGACATTCCATTACCGTGGGCTTTTCCGGGATTACAGTGAACTGCATATTCCCCTGCTTGGGGATTATCAGGTCAATAATGCGGCCCTGGCCATCGCTGCGGGGGAATTGTTGTGCCGCAACGGCTTTTCCATACCAGAAGGGCCCCTGCGGGCCGGTCTGAAGAAAACGAGTTGGCCGGGCCGTTTGGAAGTGGTGCGGCGTTTACCGCTGGTTGTAATTGACGGGGCTCACAATTTGGAAGCGTTTCAGGGTTTACGGCGTGGGATAAAGCAAACCTTTCAATATGACCGGCTTATAATGGTCCTGGGTATTCTTTCTGATAAGGCTGCGGAAAACATTCTTTCTGAGATATTGCCACTTGCAGATAGATTAATTCTTACAAAACCAAACAGTCCCCGGTCTGCAGACCCCTATGCGTTGGAAAAGATTGTAAGAGGAATGATGCCCGAATTACCCTGTGATATTTCCCCGGAAATACCGGCAGCTGTGGACCTGGCGCTTAAGCAGTCAGGAAAAGGGGATCTTGTCCTTGTTGCCGGCTCTTTGTACCTGGTAAGCGATGCCCGCCACTATCTTAAAAACTGCCTTGTTTAAAGCTTATACAGGCCAGGGATTATTGAAATATAAAAGGGTGTAATAAAATTATGCTGCAAGTGCTTGCATTGCTGCTAGCCCTGGGAACAATCGTGTATATGGTTAAGAAGAGATATGCCCTTTACCAGGCGATGGCATTGGGGATACTCATTCTCGTTATCAGTATGGGAAAATCTTTTGTAACAGTTTTGACTCTTTTAGGTGAGGCATTGAGTAAATGGACCACCATTGAACTGGTGCTGGCGGTAGGGTTGATTTCCCTGCTCAGCAGGTTGTTAAAAGACTTGGGATTATTGGAAAATTTTATGAAAGCCCTGGTTGCATTTGTGCGCAGTGCCAAGCTCGCATTAATCATTATTCCAGCTTTAATTGGCCTTTTCCCCATAATCGGGGGGGCTATTTTTTCTGCACCGTTAGTGGATACACTGGGTGACCGGTTGAGGCTTTCGGCAAATATTAAAACGTCCGCAAATCTTATTTTTCGTCATGCGGTATTCTATTTTTCTCCTTTTAACCCTTCTTTAATTCTGCTTGCCGGGATTACAGGCATTGATATTTTAGAGATGATTAAATATTTATTCCCTCTTGGAGTTGCGAATATTGTAGTGGGCTATTACCTGTATTTGCACCGGGCTGAGGATATGGTGAAGTCTGAACCGGAAGAGGGGATGGGGAACTGGACAAGTCAGCTAAAAAAGCTCCTGATGTACGGAGCACCTCTTTTTTTAAGTCTCCTGCTTTTTATTTTTTTCCGAGTCCCCCTGCTTATTTCTCTCGTTATTGGAGTTGTTGCTGCTTTACTACTCGGGGATAGGAAAAAGGGTAATTTTAAGGTTATTTTTACAAGAGGTCCCGATCCAATATTAATGCTTGGGATTGCAGGGATTATGGTTTTTCAATCACTTGTTGGAGAGCTTGAAGGTTTGTTCGTTATAATGGAAACCATTGCCGCCAGTGGGATACCGAATTTCTTCCTGTTTGTCATTGTCCCCTTTCTCATTGGTTGGATTTCCGCTTCTTTTTCCCTCACGGTGGGAATTACAGCGCCCTTGCTGTTCCCATTGCTGCAACAGGGCGGGGGAGAGGTTTTTTACGCCATCCTTTTGTATGCCAGTGGTTTTTTCAGTTATTATATCTCTCCCATACACTTGTGTCAGATTGTAAGCAACAACTATTTTAAAGTGAGGGGCTTTGATGCCTACAGGATTCAGTACCCTGTTCTTTTTGTTACTTTTGTGCTTTCTTTGATTATTTTTAGTTTAGGGATTTATATTGTCTAGATTCAACTGTTTAAGGAACTTTGTACCCTCTCCAACACGTAGCGGCGGTCCTCCTGGCTGTAGACAAAGTCCAGCTCACTTACCTCCAGGGTGAGCAGTTTTCCTTCTTTATAATTTTCGTAGTGCTCGTTATAATAGCTGTTGAGGCGCCACCAGTAGCTTTCCTCCACGGCCAACTCCTCCTGTCGGTTGCGCTTACGGATGCGACTTATAGCTTCTGCTGTTTCCACTTTTAGAAAAACCATCAGTTGCGGCGGTTCTATTGTTTCCATCATGCTTTGTAGCAGACCCTGGTAAATGTAATATTCTTCCTCACAAAGATAACCGAGGTGACGGTACATGCGTGCAAAGATGTCATCGGAGAAGATAGAACGATCCATAACTACATTACTGAGGATGGACGCTTCCTTGAACTGCTGAAAACGATTATTCAGAAAGTTCAACTGCATGGGAAATGCCCAGCGTGTCCGATTTTCAAAAAACTTATAAAGCAAACGGTGTTTATCTTCAAAGATTTCTGTATAGGGCACCAGGTCAAGCTCATCTGAAGCAATTTTCACGAGGCTGCTTTTGCCTACCCCTGTCATACCGTCAATAACCAGTTTCACTATCTTGTTCACAGGCACCCATCCTTTTATGAATAAACACGGGGTAGTGCTCAAGAGCCGAATTGCTGGTGCATTATAACACACTTTTTACCCCTTGAAAAGCTATGGAATGTATTTAGCTCGGCTGGAAGACGGGGTGGAGTTTGCTGTATTTTGTCATATTTGTGGTTATGCTTCTCCTAATTTTTTGTTATAACAATAGTTGACATATCTCAACATAACAGGGAGAATGTAATTATAATTTTACTTGAAATCTGGATTTTGGAATAATAGGAAAGTTCAGGAAAATTATTATGAGGATATTTGAGCTAATACTGGATTTTTTGGCCATGGTGGGTTCGGCTGTGAATGTGCTGCTCGCCATCCTTCCTTTTGTGGCCATATTATTTGCGGGCTATCTTGTTTACTGTTACCTTGATGATTTACATTGTCACCGCATTGCAGGGTCACGTATCCTGGAGCTGGACAATTTACCCCCGGGGAAACTGCGTTATCTGATGCTTTATTTGCTGGACACCCTCGGTTATGAAGCAATAGTGGAGGAGGAGCCAGCCGAAGGTGAAAATGGGAAAGCAGAACAGAAAAAGCTGCTGGGAGCGTTTATCCTTGTAAAAAAGGATGAGACCCGCTTTGCTGTATTGGCTGAGAGCAGGAAAAATGGTGTTGGTCAGGGAGTATTCACAAAACTGGAAAATGCCATGGACAGGTATAACTGTGAGAGGGGTATTATCATAAATAATGGAAAATTTAACAGTTTTGATCGGGACGCAGCGGGATACGGTGATATTGAGCTATGGGATCGGGAAAGAATAATCCGGGAGCTTTTAGCCTTGCAGGGGATAGAGGATCCAAAAGGTCGGGGCATCGCCTTTCACTTTGGCAACTTTTTTCGTTGGGTTTGGAATGGTGTTTAGCAAAACCCGGCAGGGTTACTTAAAAGACTATGTGTTTGGAGGTAATAAGGATGACGAATAATACGCCGGCTGAATCATCGTTTCAAGCATCAAAAATTACAGCACTGGCTGCAATGGTGCGAGAACAAGTATCTACCCGTCGTTTCACCCGTGATGAAATGCTCCGTTTTTCTAAGAGGCTGCAGCCGGTTGAGCCGGTGGGTAATGCCCTCAGGGTTGCGGAGAGCCGTTATTTTCGCCGTGACGCTGAGGGGTATGTTTGTGAAGAATGGGTGGGTATGCTGGAGCGGGTAAGCCGGGATATGGCAACGGTGGAAAACGGAGGTGTGGATGAAGACCTTGCATTTATTTTTTTTCAGTTAATGGCAGCGGGTTTGTTTTTCCCGAATAGTCCCACCCTCATGAACGCCGGCACACCGGTTCAGCAGCTCCAGGCCTGTTTTGTCCTGCCCATTGAAGATTCCATGGAAAGCATTTTTGAGACACTGAAGCATTCTGCCCTCATTCAGAAAAGCGGTGGCGGGATCGGTTATTTCATCGGCAAAATTCGCCATAAAGGGGCAATAGTGAGCAGCACAGGAGGCCAGGCTTCAGGTCCCCTCTCATTTTTGTCCATTTACAACAAGGTAAGTAACGAAATACGCCAGGGTGGCCGCAGGCGGGGTGCAAGCCTGGCCACAATACAGCATAACCATCCCGATATCATGGAATTTATCGACAGTAAGCGTAAAGGTGGAGAGCTGAGCAATTTCAACATTTCAGTGCGTGTGGATGATCAGTTCATGCAGGCTGTACTGGATGATGGGGAATATCCCCTGCTCAATCCTTTCAATAATGAACCTACAGGGGAAAACCTGCGGGCACGGGATGTTTTTGATCGTATTGTGGAAAATGCCCACCTAAATGGTGAACCGGGGTTGCTTTTTTATGATGCCATTAACAGAGACAATCCCACACCACACCTGGGGAAAATTGATGCAACTAACCCATGCGGAGAACAACCGCTTCTGTCGTATGAAAGTTGTAATTTAGGAAGTATTAACCTGGCCTATATGTTAAAAAAAGAAGGAGAGCAGTATATTCCTGATACGGATAAAATTTGCTTAACAGCCCATATTGCAACCATCTTCCTGGACCGGGTGCTGGACCGGAACAAGGCACCTGTTCCACAAATTAATGAAACCATGCAGGGTAATCGGAAAATAGGTTTGGGAATAATGGGTTTAGCCCAGTACTTGATCCGCCAAGGCATTCCCTATAACAGTGAAAAGGGGTTTGCCGCCGCTGCAGAGGCACTTAAGGAAATTGCTGTTCAATCAAAGGTAGCATCATGGCAGCTGGCCGATGAAAATGGGGTCTTCCCCAATTATAAAGGGTCCATCTGGGATAAGCTGGAGCTTCCTCAGCGTAATGCCACCACTACAACAATTGCCCCTACAGGATCCCTCTCTATTTTTGCCAATGCTTCACCCAGTGCAGAACCACTTTTTGGTGTGGGGTTCGCGCGAAACATTATGGATGACCGGTTTGTTCAGGTGGATCATCTGTTTTTGGAGATGTGGCGGGAACGCTATGGCGAAGAGCCGTCACCTGCACTGCTTGAAAAGATTGGGGAACAGGGTCCGCACGGCATTCAGGGATTGGAGGATATCCCCCCTGATTTGCGCCGTCTTTTTATTTGCGCCCATGATATTCCCCCCAGGGACCATATTAGGATGCAGGCGGTTACACAGCAGTGGGTGGACAATGCCGTCTCCAAAACAATTAATGCTCCAAACGAAGCAACTGCAGACGACTGCCGGGAAGCATTTCTGCAGGCCTGGCGCAGTGGAGTTAAGGGGGTCACCTACTACCGGGATGGTTCCAGGGAGCATCAGGTTATTACGGCGGTTACGGAGAGAAAAGATAGGGAATCAGTACCCCTAAGCCACAAGGGAACGGTACCCCGGGAACGTCCCGAAACCACTTACGGACAGACAACACGCAAACCCATCGGGTTTTGTGGCAGGCTGTATGTTACTGTTAACAAGGAAGTTTTGGATGAGGGGGAAGAGCGTATCTGCGAGGTTTTTACTTCCGTGGGAGAAGAGGGCTGCCCTCCTCTATCTAATGCGCTGGCGAAAATTATCTCCATCTCCATCCGTTCCGGGGTGGATATTAATGAAATTGTGGAGAAACTGAGGGAGGAAAAGTGTCCCTCATGCATTATGCATCCTGATACCACCGTTCTCTCCTGTACTGATTTTATCGGACAGGAGATAGCCAAAGCCGCAACAGGAAAGGTCTCTTACCGGCTCAACGCTGCCGGCGGGCCAAAAGGTATTCGCACCTGCCCTTCCTGTCAAATCGGATATATGATTCCCGATGCCCAGTGCAGTTATTGTGAGCACTGTGGTTATTCCACATGCGGCTAGCTGCTTTTCCTACCTGCCATATTTTCTTTGCCTGACACTTAAGAAAAAACAAAACGCGCATAGAAAACCGCACAATAAAACGAAGTAATCACCAAAGAGACGGTAAAAGGTCTGGCGGTGGGCCAGCGTTGTCTCCAATAAGGCAATGCCCTCCTTAAACGGCGGCAGGCTGAAAGCCAGTTCTCCCTTGTAATTGTATGAGCGGGTGTACCCCGTATTGGCCACCTGGGTAACTCCCATACCCAGCTCAGCAGCCCTGAAAGGTACTGCATCAGCGTGTTGCTGCACTCCGTGGCTTTCCAGGAACCAGGCATCATTGGTGAGAATAAAGAGATGTTCGGCGCCCCTACGGGCAAGTTGAAGCGCGGGACGGGGAAAATAAGATTCAAAGCAAATAATTCCTCCCACGGTATGCTTTTCCAGTTGGAAAGGCGATGCTTCCCCACCGGGTGTGTACGTGCCCAGGGAAACATCGCTTTTTAACATGCGGTTTAGGAGAGTGTGGAAAGGAAAATATTCGGCAAAAGGAACAAGGCGCCGTTTGTCGTAACGTTGTGCGTCAGCGGGAGACTGCCCGGGCTGCAGCAGCAGGATCGAATTATAAACATCCCCGGAATTTTTATCTTCCACCATGGCACCAATCATAAGCGGAGCTTCTGCCTTTTGGGCAAGGGAAGCAAGTTCTGCAGCAGCCCCCTGGTGATAACGGGCCACATTCAGCGAAAAAACTGTTTCCGGCCAAACAATCAGGTTAAGGGGGCCGTAGTGTTTTGCTGCCTCTTCTGTGAGGTGTACATATTTCTGGAAATTGGCTGAAGCCATTTTGGGGTCGAGGACATGTTCCTGCGGTATATTTCCCTGTAAAAGGGCAATGTGCAGGGCTTCATCTTTTTCCTGTACAGGAAAAAGTGAAGGGAGGGTTAACCCTGAGATCAGAAATATGCCTAACAAGACAAAGGGCCATAAAAAAACATGCCCTTTAGTGCAGCTTTTTTTATCTCTTTTTTGAGTGAGTAATAAGAAAAGGGTGACCTGGAAAAGGAGCATACAGAAAGGCAAGCCCCAGTATCCGTAAAAAGAAACGAGGGGTAGAAGAAAGGAATAGCCGGCCTGGCTGAAACCTAAGAAGCCCCCGCTGTGACCGAGCAGGCCTGCGGAACGGAGGTACTCCAGCAATACCCAAAGGGACGGAGCGCCGAGCATTAAAAGTGAAAGGCGCCCCCGTTGCAGGAAAAAGGAGAAAGAAAGGGCGAAAGCGGCAAAAAATAAAGAAGAATAGAGGGATGCAACAACTACCACAATGATACCAAGGAAAGGGGGAAAGAGAAAATTTACGGATAAACCAATGTAGGAGTAAAGGTACAGGAAAAAAAATAACCCTGTGAGCAGACCTCCTAAAGCGGCTTTTTTCCCCTCCACGGCACGACAATAAAAAAATAGCGGGAGCAGGGAAAACCATGCCAGGTACCCCTGGTTAAAAGGGGGGAAGCTAAGCAGCAGAAGTATACTGGAAATTAACGGTAATAAAAACAGCAAATGAAAATTTAATTTCTGTGGCTGCCCTGACATAACATCACCCTGTTTAGTTTATCAAAAAACATAACTTACGGGAACAGGGTATAATCGGAAATTATTTTACAGGAGATTGTTCATCTTAATTCAGCAGAGCTTTTATAAAAATTATTGACGGCAATGGGCAAATGTGCTTTAATAAGTACTGGTTTGAGTTATTCTCAGTAATAATTTAAGAAGGGGAGGAGAAGCATATGACCGCAAAAATAATAGTGGATAAGTGCAGTGGCTGCAGTAACTGTGTTGACGTTTGCCCCACCGAGGCTATTACCGTTGACGATGTTGCTATTGTGGATGAAAACGAATGTACAGATTGTGGTTCCTGCGTGGACGAGTGCCCCGAGGAAGCTATTGAAATGGTAGATTAATTAAGTTGACTTAAGAGTACGTCGTTTTGTTTATGCGGCGTACTTTTATTTTTGTTGTCAACACCGGCGTTTGAACAGATTCCTGCAGAAAATTGTTGATGCTCGCAGCACCATTTTTGATGTGGCAACAAATGCAACAGATACATCCAGAGGTATCATGGAAGCGGTAAAAGATGCAATTAACCAAAAAGGATCATACCAGGTGTTATATTTTTAATAAGCCGGCGTCTTTTAAAAACGCCGGCTTATTACTTTGACATTAGACGCCCTCGTTAGTGTTGACAGAAGAGGTTCCAGTAGTTATAATAAGAACACGCGGTTTTAAGTTGCAAAATACATGGGGATGTAGCTCACTTGGGAGAGCGCCTGAATGGCATTCAGGAGGTAAGGGGTTCGATCCCCCTCATCTCCACCAAATGTAAATTCAAATTTTGATACAATGCGGAAGCCCTTACAGTAAGGGCTTTTCGTGTTAAGCAACACTGTGTATTAACTTGTTAACTTATTAACTTATTGTTGTTTGAATTATAACCTCCTGCTATAATGAGGGCAGGGGGTTATCTTGCGAATATGAATAAGCGAGCCTGACAGTTAACTATTAAGTTATTGTTGTTGAGAAAAGCCTCTTACTATGCTGTATCAGCGTGTTCTGAGGCTTTTTCAGTATATGGGGCATTACCCAGGGCGTTGAGACGGTGGTATGGTGAGATAGAGGTATGTTTGTTAGGACATGCAGGAATTATTTTGGATGCCGGTAGAAGCAGAACAATGTTTTGTGATAGAGGAGCCAGGGTTTATATGGAGGCATGGAGGTAGAATCAGTTATGTTACACAATGATGACCAAGAAAAAATAGTGAGTCATAATGAAAGAAAAGATTTCCTGTTGGTTTATTATTCAGGATCCGGAAGCACTAAAGCAATTTCTGAGGTATTCAAGAGAAAGCTAAGTAGATTGGGATTTAAGTTCGAGATGATTGATCTTAATATCCATACTAAACCACAGGTTATTGATGACTTTGACTATATTGTTTTTGGTACACCTACCTATCATTGTTCTCCGCCAAAGACCGTAACCGAATTTATTGATAAGCTAAGCTATCAAAATACTCTTAAGAAAATTTTTATATTTGCCACTTATGGTTTGTACCCTGGAAACAACATAAGGACGATTGCTAAAAAGCTATTATCGAAAAACATCATATGTGTTGGTTCCGCAGGTTTTAAAGGTCCAGCAGCTGACTCCACTATGATGCTTCCACAATGGATTGGTTTAATGTATCGATATGAAAGACGTATAAAACCTAAATTAGAAACGGCTGTAAAGCAAATTGAGGAAACCTTCCTATCAAAGGATATTGAACAAAAAATCCCCGTTTTCAAATGGTATGTTCCCCTTGATTATATTCCTAATCAGATTTTTGCACGCAGAAAGTTTAACAATGTCTATCGGAATCAATTGGAATTAATCACTGACCGATGGGATGGCAGTATGATTCAATGTCCCAGAAATTGTTGGACAGTCAGTAAGGGGCAAGTGGCCTATGATCCTAGTAACTGCGAGTTTTGTCTAAGGTGTATCCATAGGACTGCCAACAAAGCAGTAGTTTTCTCAGATAAAATGAAGGATAGACCTAGGCTTGACCCCGAATTTTATGCCAAGATTCTAACTAACACTGTGTATTAACTTGTTAACTTATTGTTAATTTGTGAATTGCCTCATGAATATTTTAATATGATTAAAGCCGGTTCCCGTAAAAGACATCTTGTCCCTTTTAAATCTGCATATATATCTGAAGCCGTAAGGCAGAATTATACATATAAAGAAATTGGAAGCAATATAAACATAAGCGCTGCTGCAGTGGCAAAGCACCATACCTAAATGATTGAAGCCAAGGGCAAGAGCGATATTGGCCACAAGATCAACAGGATCGTCAGCAAACCGGCAGAGGCTAACGGGTTAGCTGGGGGACTTTTATACCATTGTGAAGTGTTACATTTTTCCTTCTTATATTGATTTCTATTCCTTAATGCTGCTATAATAATTACTGTAGTTTCAGCATTGACTGAACGATTTGACTCACAGTCGCTCACCGGTTAATTCAAAATCAAACTTTAGGGAGGAAATTATCATGTCAAACGACAAATACAGATCAATCGTAAACCTTGATTTCCAGTACGCACATAGGTTTATGAACTGGCAGGGAGAAGCAAAGCACCTTCACGGGCACTCAGGTCTTTTAACGATTGAACTTGAAGACACCGTAGACCCGGTAACTGGATTTGCACACGCTTGTAAAGATGGATTCAAAAAAGCATGGGAAGTTTGTGACCATTTCCACCACGCAACATTGTTTCAAGAAGGCGACCCGCTTCTTGAAGCGGTTCTTTCTGTATACGAAAAGGAAGGCATTATTAACGACCCAGAGCATTGTGTTCCTCTTAAAAAGATAGACCACGCACTTGCTTGGTCATACCCGGAATACAGAATAGTTGTAACCAAAAAGGTTTCTACTTGTGAGAATCTTTGCGAGCTTTTCTATGAACTTCTTAAAGACAAGATGCCAATCAAAAAAATTACTTTTCGCTCATCTTCTATGAACGCAGCATCGAAAGAGTTTAAGTAATAAAAAAAGCCGTATTAAACAAAAGGAGCGGACACATTTAATATGTCCACTCCTTTTGTTATGTTTTTTGCCTTTAACTACGCCCTTTAGTAATTAACTGCTACTAATCAGCTCTGCTATTGAAGTGCGACCTTGCCTAACTTCTAACACAGTGGCTCCGCCGCATCGAAATATTCACTCTTCTGAATTAACTACCTCAAAGCTTGCAACTGTGCCCTCTACCAAGTTGTCAATATATACCTTTGAACTTGCTCAGGCACTTCATGGATATCTGGCTTTTAGGTGATGCACAAAGTGGCTCTGAAAAATGCACAAGGTGGTTCTAAAACAGTACACTGCTGGCTCTATATAATGACTATAAACAGACCGGTAAATTTAACAACGAACTAATAAAAATATTCTGTTATACTAAACAACAATAAAATACCGGATGTTATTATAACGACTAATTAATTAAAACGTGTAAGGGTTGATCAAATTATAGGTGGGAATAAATGATGGATTTTAAGATTAGGGAAATCAGACCAACGGAAATGCATCTTATGAAAACGTTTTTGTAT
>SLRC01000158.1 GCA_007131175.1 Syntrophomonadaceae bacterium | reverse complement strand
TGGGCCGTTCCCTCACCGGTATCGGTGTTTACCTGGAAAAAGGTGAGACGGGGGTAACAGTAGTTTCCCCGGTGCCCGGTTCTCCGGCTGAGCGGGCTGGCATGCAAAGTGGTGATTTGATCGCCTTTGTGGATGGACGGATGGTGCTTGACTCTCCCCTGGAGAAGGTGGTTGCCCTGCTACGGGGAGAGGCTGGAACCCCTGTGATGGTGACGGTACGACGGGGGGAGCAATTTTACGACTATTCCCTGGTGCGGGAGCAAATCCACCTTCCAAACCTGGAGCACGTGATGCTGGATAAGGGGCTGGCCCTGCTGCGCATTTATAATTTTGACAGTGGGGTGGCTCGGGAAATGTCCCGCATCTTAGCAGGCCTGGATGAAGCAGGCGTGAGGGGGATCATCCTGGATCTCAGAGCAAATCAGGGGGGTTACGTGGATGAGGCATTGGCATTGGCCGCCCTTTTTACAGATGGGGTGCTATTGCAGGTTCGGGAGAAAGGTAAAGAGTGGGAGCAAATTGAAGGGCGGGATGGGGCCGTTACTTCCCTGCCCCTGGTGGTAATGGTCAACAGGGGAACTGCCAGCGGGGCGGAGATCGTAGCGGCTGCGTTGAAGGATAACGGGGCGGCCCTGCTGGTGGGTGATAACACGTTCGGTAAGGGGACGATGCAGACGATTATGCCGTTGCAGCACGGCGGCTACCTGAAAATGACCACGGCCGAATTTGCCTCGCCCCGATTGAGAAAAATCGAGGGGACAGGTGTGGAGCCCCATTTTCTTATTCCTGATCCCCTGGAGCATGAAGATAAAGCCGCGCTGCTAATGGGCAATATGCTGGAACAAGTGCAGGGACGGGAAAGCTATCTGGAGCTTGCCCTGCAGCATGAAGGGGAAGGGGCTGGACCCTTACCCCGGATTTTGGTGCATGAAGGCGAGTCCTATTATCCCCTGCGGGCGTTGTTGATGCTTACAGGAAGGCCGATCCTTGCAGAGAGAGAACCGGATGTTTACAGTTTTACCTGGGAAAAGAACAATTACCGGCTGGATTTGAAACAGAAAATGTTGTTCCAGCCCGGGTTACCTCTTTCTAAACCAAGCTGTAAAGTGCTCTTGCAGGAGGGCACGACCTATGTGCCTCTTTCCTGCCTGGCTCAGATCCTGCAGTTGCCTTATTTGTATTAATCGGGTGGAAGGAGCATGTTCATAATGATCAGATCCAAGCCTTGTTTTCGCGGTAGGAATCAGTGCCGGTTCATGACAGTCCTCATTCTATGCGCCTTATTCCTTTTGTCCATCCCTTTTTATCCTGCTGCCCTGGCTGAAGGCAGGCCTGATGCAGAGTTTCATGTTTTTCTGAACGGTGTTTCCCTGTCCTTTGATACTCAACCCCTTTTCCCGGAGGAAGGCCCCATGCTGCCTCTGCGCGCCATGGGCGAGCAAGCGGGATTTACAGTGGATTGGGAAAATGAACACAAGCGGGCAACGCTTCACGGTGTGGGCACGGCAATTACCCTTTACCCCGGGAATCCCCTCTATGCGGTAAATGGGATCCTTAAACGCACCGGGCAACCGCCGCAGCTGCAGCATGGACGGCTCCTGGTCAGCCTTGATTTCCTGGAAGAGGGGGCTGGATTGGTGCTGCAGGACGGGGCGCCGCAAAAAGGATATTTATATTTTGAATCCAGGAAACCAGACTTTGCGGACGATCTTGGAGAACAGCCTGTTTATTTTGTAGAGCTGTTACTGCCCCCGGAGGATCGGGTGGCAGTGGATGAGAGATTCGAAATGCGCCTTGCCACCCCCTTTGTGCCGGGCATTTTCGCTTATGAGATCAGCTTTTTTTACAATCCTGACATCTTCCAGGTTAAGGATGTGCACAACCCCGGGTACCAGCCGTCTCATGAATTTCAAATCAAACAAATAAATAACAATGAGGGGATAATGCGCTATACCCTTACCACGCTTGGTGCTCAGGATGATTTACCCCCCCGTGATATCCTGGCGGTGATCGAGGCGGTCGTCTCCCGGGAGGGGGCGGTCCCCCTGATCGAGGGGACGCTTAAGGTGACACTTTTGGATAACAGGGTCCGCAGCATGCCGGTGGGCCTGGAGGAGCGGGTGCTCTATGTAGGGCCGGCGGCTGAATAGGCTATTTATTCTATAATTCCCATTTATTAATATAAGCTGGCCCTCTTTCCCTGTGTTAATGGATAGGGTATAATGATGTGGCAGGATTAGACATAAAATACATAACCTTATAGACGTGGAAAGGTAAGGGTTGAGATGAGCGCTAATAGTAGCAAGGAGCAACACAAAAAAAAGGGTAAAAAAAAGAAACGTGGCCAAAGGCGGGGAGTCCTTTATTACGGGACTATCCTTATGGTTATGTTCATCCTTGTGGCCGGGGTTTGGCTAAAAGCGGCCTGGGATGAAGCTTACGAAGCAATTACCCCCGGTGGGAAAGACAGATCTTCAGGAGGATCGGCTGCGGAGCCGGATCACGATTCCCTGCCTGACGTGATGAGCGTCCTGATCCTTGGCCTCGATTCCGGTGCTGCGGCCGTACGTGCCGATACAATTATGTTGCTCACCCTCAATCGTCGTAACGATGAGATTAATATTATCTCCATACCCCGGGACATGCGCGTGGAGATACCGGGTCGTGGTATGGATAAGATCAATCATGCCC
>SLRC01000148.1 GCA_007131175.1 Syntrophomonadaceae bacterium | reverse complement strand
GGCTCAAGATTGCGCGTCTAAGAGTCACAATAACACAGACACTACCGGATAGTTAAATGCAGCTTGGGTATCGCGCCGTTCACTAACAGGTCCATTTGAAACGAATTAAGCTCGATTTTTACAAAAAATACTATGTAAGAAAGAGGTGTCTACTGTTGACAATTTTAAATGTTGGCATTATCGGTTTGGGAATGGCCCTGGAGCAGCTTCATTACCCTGCCTTCATGGAGCTTCAGGATCACTACCGGATCGTGGCCATCTGTGATCGTAACGAAGAGAAATGCCGCCATTGGATGGAAAAGTTGAACCTTACAGAGAATGACGTCTATCAGGATTATAAAAATATGCTTAACAGGGAAGATATTGACCTGTTTGATATTATGGTTCCCATCTCCCTTAACTACACCATAACAGCGGAAGTAGCGCGGCGTATTTCAGGCAGCGGCAAAGGTATTATCTGCGAAAAACCGGTTGCGGGAAATCTGGAGGATGCACGGACACACCGGGATCTTCCAACTCGCTATAATGTGCCGGTGCTTATAGCAGAAAACTACCGCTATAATGATGAGGTAAACCTTATACGTGAGATGGTCGGTAACGGAGAAATTGGTGATATCCATTATTTCATGTACAACCGTTTTATTGATTTTCCAACGGAGCAGCATGAGGGAGATAAATTTCCCTCAAAAGAATGGCGCCAAAAACCGGATTACCAGGGCGGGGTTATCCTTGATTCGGGCGTACACGACCTGGCAGCACTGCGGCACATTTTTGGTGCAATTGACCGCTTACACGCTTTTGGTCGTCCCCTTGAAGCGGAATACTCCCCTTATTCCGCCATAAATGCAAACATACGTTTTAAGAATGGCGTGACCGGCCAGTTTTCGTTCTTCTGTGACGGCAAGGAAGCCCAAGCTCCTCAAATTGGTATGCGTATCTTCGGCAGCAGGGGAATGATTTACCTCGAGGACCGGGATTGTGGCACGATCAACATTGCTTACAATGACGGGACGCGTAACGAAATTCCATACTCTCCCCAGCGTGGTTATTACAATGAGTTACTCAACTACTATAATTTCCGCGTTTATAACGAGCAACTGAAGGTAACGCCTGAGATGGCCTACGGGGATGCCCGCACTGTCTTTGCGATCCTCCGTTCAATTAGGGAGGAGACGGTGGTCCCCGTTGATATTACGGAAAGAAAAGGGCTGTTCGAGCGACTAAAGGTTTAGGCTTTTTAACGACACCTGTTTCTCAAGGTACCGAGCTTTTCTATTTCCACTTCCATTGTATCACCCTGCTGCAGTATAATTGGTTTATCATAGCCACCCACACCAAAAGGCGTGCCGGTGGCTATGATATCACCGGGATACAAAGTTACGCGACTGGAAATATATTCGATCAGTGCAGGTATTTTAAAAACCATACGAGCGGTGCTCTCATCCTGGACAGTGCGCTCATTCACCCTCGTTTGCAAACGCAGATTATGAGGATCTGGTATGTTTTCAGCCGTCACTATCCAGGGGCCCAGGGGCGTGCTTTTATCCATCATCTTGGAAGAAAACCAATCAATAATGCGGTGTTTGCCAAGGGCGGTCCATTGATGATCCCGGGCCGTAATATCGTTGAAACACGTATAACCACCCACAAAGGCCATGGCATCTGACCGTGGGATAGAGAATCCCTCTTTGCCCATAACCACTGCAAGTTCTCCCTCGTAGTCCACCTGTTCGGAATAAGCAGGAAGTAAAATCTCCTCATCGGGGCCAATCATACTTTGAGCAAGTTTATTAAAGATTAAGGGTTGTTCTGGAAGATTTACTCCCATTTCTGAAGCGTGCTTTTCATAATTGGCAGCAACAGCATAGATCCTTGTAGTTTGATCGATGGGAGCTCTTAATATTATATTTTTTTTGGAATAGCGGGGGCCGTAATCAAGCATCTTTCGCATGATATTTTTATCATCAATCATAAGTTGAAACAAACTGCGAAACGATGAGCATATACTCTCCAAGCTGATAACGGTATCATTTTCGGCAATACCGGGAGCCGTAATTCCCGTAACAGATTCAAAGCGAACAATTTTCATATCCTGCCACACCTTTCGAAACACCTTTATTGTTGTTCCTCCAGTATTTTCATTAAACCGGACATGACATGGCCAACCTGACCATGGATCACTAAATCGGCGATCCCATCCAAGGGGGTAGTTTCCCGGTTAATGATAACGAGTTTTGCACCTGCTTGCTTGGCCATTTCGGGAAAGGAGGCTGCAGGATAAACTACCAGCGATGAACCCATGCAAATAAAAAGTTCGCTTTCAAGAGTATGGCGGCGGGCTTGTTCAAGAACAGCCTCGGAAAGGGATTGTCCAAAAGAAATGGTGGCAGGCTTGAGCAAACCGCCACAACTTTGGCAATCCTCTACTTCTAAGCCTTCTTCCAATTTAAGGAACAGACTTTCCCATTGATAAAGCCTGCCACAGGAAAGGCAGCGCACTTCCCACATATTTCCATGTAGTTCCAGGACTTTTTCCGGACTGCTGCCCCCTTTCTGGTGCAGTCCGTCAATGTTTTGTGTAATTACCGCGGCGAGCCTTCCCGAGTGCTCCAACGAAGCTATGGCATAATGGGCTGCATTTGGTGCCGCTTCCCGGGAAAGTCTCCAATTTTCCCGATAGAACTCCCAGTAACGGCTACGGCTCCGGGCACTGGCCAGAAAGCGGGGAAAAGAGAGTTCAGCCGGGTCGAAACGTTCCCACAATCCTCCCGGGCTTCGAAAATCGGGTATTCCCGACTCCGTACTGATACCCGCACCGCTGAAAACCACTGCATGCCCCGGAGATCCTCCCGCCAGCCAACGAGCCAGCATGCTCAAGTTAGTTTTATCTGCACACATCAGTATCTCCCCTTTATAAAGTTAAAAGTTAAATGTGGAGTATAATGAAATTTGAATCTAGTGTGGCTCTTCTTCATCAGCATTGCCTGGAATAAAATCATTACAATCATAGGTAAACTCAACCAGGCGCATCTGCATAAAAATTTCAGCCTGGCAGCGCAGGGCAAGGGCTATGGCATCGCTGGGACGGGAATCTACCACAATAAGTTTTTCTTGGTAGCGCAGATGAAGTTCAGCATAAAAAGTGCTGTCACGAATATCCGTCACGATCACTTTTTCAAGCTGTCCTCCCAGTTTTTCGCATAGTGCCTGAAGGAGATCATGAGTAAGGGGACGGGGAAAAGCTTTCCCCTGCAAAAAAGAGGCGATTGATTGGGCTTCAAATGGACCGATTGAGATGGGCAACACTTTTTTTTCTTCCATATCTGTTAAAAGAACAAGAAAACTCCCACCCTGATCCACAGTTACTGCTTGCACTTTCATCTCAATCACTGCAACCACCTCCTTTCCTTTTTTAAAAAGAGTATTAACTTCCTGTTATGTAGTATCTTACCACAAGGCCCTACACATTAAAAGCGTCCCTCAATAAAAGTAATTACAATCATCTGCAAAGTTTTTTGAACTGCCCGCTGTGTTTCATAAGACCCTTTTCACTGGCTGCGCAGACCCCAAAAAATTAAAGCAACCCCTGCATAAATAAAAATTGCCCGGTTAAATGAGAGCTCACGTGCCAGACCAGTAAGACCCAAATACATGGCACCAAGAAAAATAATTGGGCCTAAAGAAGCCAGAAGCGCATTAATTTTCAGTGCATGCTCCAGGTTGTTAAATTTATAAATCAGCATAGCGGCAATAATTTCTAGACTGCCTGACAAAAGACGCAAAATGACCATACCAAACAGAGCAAGAGACATTTTTTGTCACCACCCCACTTTAGTTAAAAAAATGAATCTTCTATAATGCTATTACTTCAAATCTTCTCATATTCCGAAAATGGGACACCGCAGCAGTATTGTTTGAATCTGGAACTGAAAAAAAATACTGCTTTACTTTTATCCTTTTTGCACGGATAGAAGCAGGAATTATGCAAAAAATAAAGTGTAAGAAAGGAGGGATTGCATTGGCTAAGAAGCATAACAAAAGCAGGAAACAAAAACCGAACTACAGCAAACGTGGTATTACCAATGTTAATGTAGAGGCTGGATCGGATCTGGAATTGGGGCAAAAACTTACGGATAAAGCCTGCGTGAACAATGACAAAAACATTTGTGATCGCACTTCAAAAAAGAAATAATTGCAAGGCAAGTACCCTATTAAAACATGCTGCTCACCAAGATGATCAAGGTTAATTAATACTTCACTGGTCTTTGGGCATATTGTACTTTACACACAAATATGGTCAGGATTATAATATTCCTGACCATATTTTCGCCCGTTCAACCTTGCTGGCATGATCATTCCTGGTCATCGCATCCACCTTCCAAACATATCTATCATCATCCCCTGACAAGCCCCACGCAATTATTTAGAAAACTACAAACCGCGTAATTATTTCTTCCCATAATACATATTCTTTATCTTTGCCGGATCCACCTTTAACCTGAAGGCGATTAAAGCATAGAAAATGAGATACAGAGAGCGCCAGGCCCTTTCCTGTTCAAACTTCCGGCTGCTGCTAATGAACTGACCGGGTAACAGGACAGTTTTTCCCTGACTTTTCAGGCGCCTTGAAAATTCCACGTCGGACATGATGGGAAGTTCTGCATAACCCCCCATTTGATTAAAAACCCTGGTGCGCACGAAAATACCCCTGTCACCGAAATAGGTGCGGCTAAAACGACAGTACATGTTTCCCCCCAGGGCGAGCAAACGGTAAAAGAGGCGGTTGCCCCCAAGCTGCATCGTAAAAGCGCCGCCTACTATTTTCTCCGGAAGACATTCCAGGCGGGCAAGGCAGCCGGAAAAGAGGCGGGAATCGGCGTGCAGGAAAAGAAGAATATGTCCGGAAGCGAGCGAGGCACCGGCGTTCAGTTGTTTGGCCAGGTTTGGCCTGGCCCGGGTAATTACCAAATCGGTATAGCGCCGCCCTATCTTCAGCGTATCGTCTGTGCTGCCGCCGTCGGAAACGATTAGCTGACAGTCTACCCCCTGGGAACTTACACTATCCAGGCAGCCGGGGAGTAACTGTTCTTCGTTACAGGTAGGAACAATCACTGAAATCATCGGCGCAACATCCTGATAAAAAGCCTAACCCAGTTTTTTTCCGCCCACTGGGCAAACCAATCGTCTGTGGCACGCTGCAGTGCCAGTCCCAGTGTGGGATAGACATGGGCTGTTAAGCCAATATCATGTATGCGCAAGCCCTTGCGGCGGGCCAGGATAAACTCGTTGATCAGCTCTCCGGCCCGGGGTCCCAGAATATGCACACCCAAAAGTTTGCCGTAAGGGGAGGCAATGATCTTGACCCGCCCATGTGTTGTTTTGTCCGCAATAGCCCGGTCATCCCCGCTAAAAGGCTGATAGTAAGTGCTGTAAGTGAGCTTCTGCTCCATGCATTCCTCCTCTGTCAGGCCCAGATGGGCCATTTCAGGGTCGGTAAAAGTTGTCCAGGGTCCCCCCTGGTAATCAGGGCGGCTGTTTAAGGGGAAAAGGGCGTTGCGCACGGCTATTTTTGCTTCTATTTCTGCAATATGAGAGAAACGCAGCCCACCGGTGCAGTCACCGGCAGCCCAGATATTTGGAGCGGTGGTGCGCAGGTGCCCGTTTACCTCGATCCGGTCACGGGTGTATGCAACCCCTGCCGCTTCCAGGTTTAACTCCTCCGTGTTGGCCTGGCGACCCAAAGAGATCAGCAGATCCGTGCCAAAGAGGGTCTCAGTTCCGTTATCCAGTTGCCAGCCGTCAACGGTCCTTTGCACATTCTTAGCCCGAAAATTGAGACGGACATCCAGGCCTTCATCCTGCAACAGGCCAGTTAGTTCCCTGGCAAGCTCAACATCGTCACGGGGTAGCAAACGGTCTCGGGAATGTATTAGTGTTACTTTCGAACCCAGGCGATGAAAGGCCTGGGCCAGTTCAGTGCCAATGGGGCCGCCTCCAATGACCAGCAGGGATGGGGGTGGAGACGAAAGATCCCATATTTCCCTGTTGCTCAGGTAGCCTTCCGTCAGGCCGGGTATATCGGGGCGCAAAGCTGAGGAACCGGTACAAAGAATGAATTTTTTTGCTTTTATGTTCACGCCAGGAGTGAGCAGGGTATGGTTATCTTCGAATTGAGCCGGGCCGAAATAGGTATCCACGTTGTATCTTTCCAACAACTTTCTTGCTTTGGAGTTTTTGCTTGCTTCCCGGACCGTCCGTCGCACATCTTCCATGACACGGTCCGGCTGACGACCGCTGCGGTAAGCCAGGGCGGCAGCCGCGATCAGGGCCTTGGAAGGGACACAGCCTGTCCAGGAACATTCCCCGCCCAGGCGTTCTTCCTTTTCCACCAGGGCTGTTCGCGCGCCAAAAGCACCGGCTGCCACCGCCGCCACGAGGCCTGCCGCCCCGCCGCCCAAAACTGCCAGATCATAATTTTTTATATTCATACATAAACCTCTTTTTTTATTTTTAATTCTACCATATAATATAGACAATTCAAATAAAATAACTATTTTTATTATTTATAAGGAGAGAAACCATGGAGAATTTATATACGGAAAATGTCTTTGCCTCACTGGCCGGCTCGATCAGGGCTTGCAATTTAACAGGCATCCAGGTTAACCTGGGCAGACTCTGCAACCAATCATGTGCCCACTGCCACCTGGAGGCATCGCCTGCCAGAACGGAAATGATGGATTGGCATATAATGTTGCAAACACTACAGGCGGTGGTGCGAAATGAGATTAAATCCGTGGAAATCACCGGAGGGGCACCTGAACTGAATCCCCGTTTTCGCCCTTTTATTACCGAACTGAACCGGCTTGACCTGAAGCTAAAAGTACGTACCAACCTTACAGTTTTATTGGAGCCGGGCCTTGAGGGGTTGGCATCTTTTTTAAGGGAAAAAGAGGTGAGCCTTGCCGCTTCCCTGCCCTGTTATCAGGAAGAGAATGTACAGGCACAGCGGGGAGCAGGAGTTTTTGCGAAAAGCATCGCGGCCCTCAGGATGTTAAACGAGTTGGGTTACGGCACAGAGAAAGGACCGGAGTTGGAAATAGTCTTTAATCCCGGCGGGCCTTTCCTACCCCCCAGCCAGACAGAATTGGAAAATACGTATCGAAAAGAACTGCAAAAGCAGCATGGCATTACTTTTTCCAGACTCATTGCCCTGGCAAATATGCCAGTGGGCAGGTTCTGTCGTAAGCTGTTGAGCCAGAAACAAATTCGGGAATATTTATATCTCCTGTACAATTCATTCAACCGCTCTGTGTTGGCAAAACTGATGTGTCGCAGCAATATTTCTGTTGACTGGGACGGGACATTATATGATTGCGATTTTAATCTGGCCCTTCGAATGCCCGTAGCCGGCGCGCCGGCCAGAATCGGTGAACTCAACAGGGCAACGTTGGCACAGAGGAACATTGTTACCGGTGAGCATTGTCTGGGATGTACGGCCGGTGCCGGCTCCTCCTGCGGCGGCGCTTTGGCGGGGGCCAGCCGGTGAAACTGCTCGTTTTTACCCGTTACCCTGAATCCGGGCGTGTCAAGACGCGCCTCATCCCGGCCCTGGGCCCTGCCGGGGCCAGGGAGCTGCACCGCAGCATGGCTGAACATGCTTTGCAGCGCCTTGACTATTTTGCGAATATTGAAGTTTGTTTCGATGGCGGAAGTAAACAATGTATGCGGCAGTGGCTAGGCGGCAGTTTTTCCTACATCCCCCAGGGAGGGGGCAACCTTGGTCAACGTATGCTTCGTGCCTGCTCCCGCACTTTTCAACAAGGAGAGGATAAAGTAATTTTAGTGGGGACAGATTGCCCGGGGCTTAAAGCCTCTCACGTAAGGAAAGCCCTCCATTTGCTGGATAAGCATGACCTGGTATTGGGGCCTGCTGCTGATGGCGGCTATTATTTGCTTGGCATGAAGGAGCTTTATGCAGGGCTCTTTGAGGATATTCCCTGGGGCACAGGCCGGGTGCTTGCAGAAACCCTGCAAAAAGCCCACAGGCTTGGTCTTAGAACGGTTCTCCTGGAAGAACTGGCCGATATTGACAGGCCGGAAGACCTTTGTGTATGGGAGAAAATAAAAGAACATGTAAAAAAGTAAAAAAGAAAAGGAGCCTTAACATAATGAAAAAGAAGATATTAATCTCAACGTTGTTTTTTTTAATGCTACTGTCCGGGGTGGTCTCCGGTTGTTCCCCTGCTTCACCGCAAACTGGAGTGGAAAAGGGGGATGACCCGAACGTGGATATTCAGGAAAACAGGGTCTTTGGGGAAATGGGAGATACACGTATTGCTGAGCCTGGAGAAGCTGTGATTGAAGAATTGGGAACCTTTTCTTTCTCTCCTAAAGAGATAAAAACGCTACGTCCGGATATTTTTCAACAGGGCCATTTTTCTCTTTTCGACGTACTGGTCCACCTTCATAAGAACCATGATATTGGAATGGAATATCATTTCGATGAAACAATGAATACCTATGTAATCAACTCAATGCATGAGCGCAACGGATGGTGGTACAGCGCTTATTATGACGGTGGCTGGCCGGAAGCCAGTGTGTTTCGCATGGACCATTATCCTTACAAAGACGGTATGTTTCTCTCCTTTGTACATGCTCCTCAGCATTACCTGGATTCAATCTATCAGACTTATCGTGATGAAATAAAACGCCGGCAGAAGAACAATAATAAGTTGATTGTACCGGAAGTGATTATTCGGGGCAGAATCACAACGTTACGCTTTGAGAATGTTGAAGTTAAGCCCTATGGTTTGAGAAATGATGTGCTGCAACCGGATATCATTACTGCCATAGACGTAATTCTATCCCTGGGTGAGACGGGAAAAATCAGCCATGACCTTCAGTGGTATGAATCCATCGGAACGGCTGAAATTGTTAAAAGCTACTGGGTAAACCGCATCAACGAAGACAAAAGTGCCGGACGCTGTGGTTTTGTATACGAAGCGGGAGATGAAACTTTTCGTTTTTTTAAAGGGAATCATAACCACATTCCTTCAGATGTGAGGGTAATTAATTCACCAAAATACGTGGAATATTTTTGGATCTGCATATAGTCTGTCGCCTCATTTTAAAGGGGGCTTGACAAAGGGGCCCCTTTTCCATCTTTACCGTTTAATGTTTATGAACTTATTTTTCATTTTCCAGGGCTCCGGAGACGCCGGCACTGGAAAATGTAGCCATCTCTCTTAATATTTTAAGGGATGCTTCTATAATGTTCATAGCCAGTGCAGCTCCTGTCCCCTCTCCCAAGCGCATTTTCATATGTAGAATGGGTTTAATCCCGATTAGTTCAAGCATTAAACGGTGTCCTGGCTCCTCCGATAAATGGGATGCCAGCATGTAATCCCTTATTTGGGGATGCATTCGTGATGCCACCAGTGCTGCTGCCGCAGATATAAAGCCATCTACCACTGCAGGCACTCTTTTCACTGCACAGGCCAGGAACACTCCTACCAATCCTGCAATTTCCAGGCCTCCCACACATGCTAACGCTTCCAGGGGTGCATAGGAAGGTTTATTTTGTTTCAATGCTCCCTCAATTGCCTTAATTTTTAATTTCAATCGCTCATCATCAACACCTGTTCCCCTTCCCACAACATCATAAACAGGGATGCCGGCAAAATGAACAAGGAGAGCTGTGCTGGAAGTGGTGTTTCCAATACCCATCTCCCCCGTCCCAATTAATTCAGTTCCCTTTTTAATATAATGAACCGCCATTTCATAACCGTTTTTTATTGCTTCCAAAGTCTCCCATGTGGTCATGGCAGGCTCTTTCACCATATTTTTTGTTCCATACGCCACTTTTCTTTTCCAAAGCATGGGATGATCGGGAAGGTCTGAGGCTACTCCCACATCCATTACAGCCAATTCTGCACCAACGTGACGTGATAGAACATTCATTGCCGCACCGCCTCTTAAAAAATTTAAAACCATTTGTGCCGTTACCGCAGAAGGGTAGGCACTTACCCCTTCTTCCACCACACCATGGTCTGCAGCCATAAGGATTGATATTTTACGGTGAATTTCCGGCTGCTCCCTGCCGGTTATCCCGGCAATTTTACGGGCGATTTCCTCTAATATACCAAGGCTTCCTGGTGGTTTGGTAAGGTCATCTAAGCGGGATTGTGTCTGTGCCATTGCACCCTCATTAAGGGGTTCTACCTGTCTTAATTTCTCCTGTAAATCAAACATTTTTTTCTCCTCCTTTTTTTGATAAAAAAAAAGTCTCCGGTTTGCACCGGAGACTTTTCCATCATCCCCTTATTATAATTACTGAACAGCACTGCAGGCAGGTCTCCTGACTCACGGGTAAAACGTAATAGCTCCTTCCCATCCTTCTTTTCCGTTAGCGGATTAAAGAACAGTGGCTATGCTAGCACTTCCCGTTTACAGTGGCGGGACCGCACAGGAATTTCACCTGTTTCCCTATTCTCCGTTTGTACGGCACCTGGTGCTTGTATTATTCAATTATAGTAAAAATATAGATTATCTTAAACCCCGTGTCAATAGCCGATCATAAATTGTGTGTTCAGAAATTGGTATTTTTTTTCTTCAGTAATCCTTTTTTCCCCTGATTTAAGAATATTTAATGACAACCCTGAAAAAGATAAGAACGAGTGTGTTCAGAAAGTCTCCAGGTGAAGTGATAGGCAAGCCATAAGCAAAATGACAGACTATACCATTATTGTAATT
>SLRC01000152.1 GCA_007131175.1 Syntrophomonadaceae bacterium | reverse complement strand
GGCGTTATGACATGGACCTTGATAAGGCATTATGGAAGGCATATGCGCACGTCTATGACATAGTCCTGCTTCGTTTCCATCCATATCTGAAGTTATTGGGCCAGGTCAGGGAAGCCCTGGGGGCACAGAATGACTGGCGCTTACTTGATGCAGGTTGTGGTACGGGGAACCTGATAAGCACCATTTTAGCATCCCAGCCAGGAATTGCCGTGGTTGGTGTGGATTTTGAAAGGGCAATGCTGGAGCGGGCAAATCTTAAAATTGGGGGTAACGGTAATGCTGCCCTGCTCGAAAGAAATTTAAATACCCCCTTACCTTTCGCTGAAGGAGAATTTGATGGAATCGTTTGCGTAAATACGCTCTATGCCCTGGCTGAGCATTCCCAATTCATGATGGAATGCCAGAGACTTTTAAAAAACAAAGGAAGACTTGTTTTAGTTACCCCACCGAACCAGCCTAAGATGGGACCTGTTTTCATGGATCACTTGCGCACGCTACAGCAGAAGCATCCTAAATTATGGTTTTTTCCCCTTTGCGGTCAAATTCTCTGGTTAAGTCCATCCTTGCTCATTTTCTTATTTATTAATCGTATCATCCAGGGCAAAAGTTCGTTTACTTTTTTTAGTGAAATGAAGCTCCTGTCCCTGGTAAATAAGTGCGGTTTTGCGGTAGACAGGTTAGAAAGGGCATACAGTGGACAGGCCTTGTTTTTAGTATGCACTAAAGCATAAACTGCTGATGCTAAAAACAGCAAGACTGTGGGAAAGGGGCTTGACTTTATTTGAGAAGCGTGGTCATTACAGGGCTTGGTGCTGTGGCACCGAACGGCCTTGGTAAAGAAGCTTACTGGAACGCCCTGGCTAACGGTGTGTCGGGAATCAGGATCATTAGCAAATTTGATCCTTCTCCCTATCCCTGCCGCGTTGCCGGAGAAATTCCCACAGCATGGTTTAAGGAAAACGGGATCGTCCAGGAGGAAGAGCATTTTTCCTGGAGCACCATTTATGCTTTGAAGGCTCTAAAACAGGCACTTAATGATGCCAACCTGTCTCCTGGGACCATGGCAGGCTTCTCCACAGGTGTTTACATGGGGATTAGCAGCACGGACATGGGGGTTGTGCAGCAAGAATTTAGCGGTTTTTTGGAAAACAACCAAACATCAACGGGAACAGTAAGCAAATCTTACTCCCATGCTCCCGCAAGCCAGATTGCCAGGGAGATAAACTGTAACGGGAACGTGGTAACAATTTCCACGGGATGCTCTTCCGGTATCTATAGCCTTATCCTGGCAGCCGAAAGTATTATGCGCGGTGAGGCGGAACTTGTGCTGGCTGGCGGCACGGATGCTCCCATTACTCCATTTTTCCTGGCAAGCTTATGTGCTGCAGGATTGCTGCCTAAGGGCTATAACGGTGCGCCAGAAGCCGCAAGCCGACCATTCGATTTAAAACGGGAAGGGGGAGTCGTCGCAGAGGGCTCAGGGGTCTTGGTGTTGGAAGAGGAGAGGAGTGCCCGGAGAAGAAAAGCTCCCATTTATGCCCGAATATGCGGCTTTGGGGCAACCAACACTTTTTCACCTAACGGGTCGCGCTTTTCGTCCTGTTCCTGCATGACACAGGCTTTGGCCCGTGCCAGGTTTAATCCCGGACAAATAGATTATATAAACGCCCATTCTCCCGGGGATCCTATGGTGGACCGGGCGGAAACACGAACCATTAAAGAGGTGTGGGGTAAATACGCATATAATATTCCCATAAGTTCCATAAAATCAATGATCGGTAACCCTTTAGCGGCCTCGGGCCCTTTGCAAGTAATAGCCACAGTTTTGGCAATGCAAAACCAGTTCATTCCGCCCACGGTTAATTACCAGTATCCTGACCCCCGTTGTGACCTTGACTATGTGCCTAACAAGGGGCGAGTCGCCAGGATCTCCAGGGCATTGATTAGCTTACAGGGACTTGGAGGCGGGAATACGGCTTTAATCGTCAGCAAGCCATGATCATAAATTATCCGGGAGTGGGTTGTTTCCATTGAGAGATCCAGGCATCTGGTTGTTAATCATAACAGCATTGGCCCACCTTACCCTGGGATTGCTGGTAATTACGAAAAACCACCGGGGAACAATGAATCGCCTCTTGTTCGGCTTCAGCATAAGTGCAGCCATTTGGAGCCTGGCGGTTTTATTCGTGGTAATGCATGACCAATATTCACCATTGTTGTTCTGGGTGCGTGCATCCCATGCCATTGCCATTACTGTTCCCTTTTACATTATGGCTATGGCGTTTGCAGTCGTAGGAATCAATCCCTGGCAGCAAAAATGGGTGCGCATTGTGGGCTTAGGCTGCCTGTTTTTTTTAATATTTTCTTTTACACCGGCAATCATCCGTGAAATGAAGTTTCCCCTGGCAAATAAAGAGGTGGTATCAGGTCCGTTATTTCTTTTTTACATGTTGTTTTACTTGAGCACGTTGCTTGCAGCTTTACAGATGCTGTACAGGAAGCTGCGTTTATCAAAAGGGCTGTTGCGCTTACAGTTACGGTATTTTTTTTGGGGAACTTCCATATCGCTGGCACTGGGCAGTTTATCCAATATGCTGCTCCCTTTAATGGGGAATATGGCTTTAGACTTACGCCCCCTGGGGCCCGCTTTCAGCATAATTATGGTTGGTGCCATCAGCTATGCCATTGTAAAATACCGTTTGATGGATATTCGCCTTTTTATGCGCAATAACATGTCCATATTTGTTACAGCCGCAATCTTTATAATGGTATTCGGGCTGATATTTTACTTCCTGGAGCGAACAGAAATACTTGTGGCCACCAACTTTGGCTTGGTGGCAGTGGTGCTCATCGTTGCCTTTTTCTTTACCCCATTGAGGGAAACAGTACAGGTCTTTGTTGACAGATACTTTTTCAAGGGTGCCTATGATTATCATATATCTTTATTAAAAAGCAACAAAGCCATGGTTTCACTGTTAAGCCTTGAGGACCTTGTTTATGTTACCTGCAAAAATCTGTTTGAAAAAATGATGCTGGAAAACTGTTCCGTTTTTATGCGGACAAAGAATGGAGGTTTTAAGCTCGCCGCTTATTTCCCCAGTGGTGAAGGTAGCAGCCTTTCCCAGGAAATGGTTATTACCCGGGATAATACCCTGGTTAATTATTTAAAAGAAACGGCTGAGCTTCAACTGATTACAGATTTTCGGGGCATTGAGTCATCAAGATACAGGGAATCCCTCACAAGGTCCATGCAGGAATTGGAAGCTGAGGTGGCTGTTCCCGTAATCCTGGACAATAACCTGGAGGGAATCTTCCTCCTGGGGCCCAAGCTTTCAGGAGAACCCTATTCCAAGGAGGATGAAAGCCTCCTTGCCGCCTTAACCGCCCAGGCAACTGTGGCATGGCGAAATGCCCAGTTATACCAGGAGGTGCTGTCAGTAAAACAGCACCTGGAAAACGTTTTGGCAAACATGGGCAATGCCCTAATTGCTGTTAACGGTGATGGTTTAATAACTTTATTTAACAATGCGGCGGAGCATTTTACCGGTCTTAAAGCAGAAAACATTTTAGGAAAGAACGCAAAGAATGTTTTGACCAACGGCCTTGGCGATCTTTTTGCAAAGGCTTTTGCAAAAGGGGAGGATCTTAAAGAGATTGAGCAGGTTTTTATCCAAGACGGCAGGGAATTACATTTCTCGTGCAACATTGCCCTTGTTGGTTCAGGAAAATCCATTAAAAAAGGGGCAATCATGCTCCTTAGCGACGTGACAAAGATCAAAGAACTGGAAAAAGAAAAGGCCCAGGCACTCCGTTTGGCCTCCCTGGGAGAAGTGGCCGCAGGCATGGCCCACGAGATAAAAAACCCCCTCGTTTCCATAAAAACATTTGCCGAGTTGTTGCCTGAAAAATATGACGACCATGAGTTTCGCCATACATTTTCCTTAATTGTGAGCCAGGAAATTGAACGTATTAATACTCTTATATTGCGACTCCTGGATCTAACTGCCGATCCTGAACTTTCATTTAGCGAAGCAAAGATGGATGATCTCATGGATGAGGTGCTTCTCCTGTTGTCCCCATACCTGGAAACGTGTAATGTAAGTGTGACAAAAAAATATACGCCAAACATACCCACAGTAAATATTGACCGTAATCACGTCAAGCAGGCCCTTTTCAACATCTGCTTAAATGCCGTGCAGGCCATGCAGCAGGGGGGAGAATTAAACATTCGGCTGGGAGAAGATAAACATAACGGGAGTGCAGCGGCTGGTAAAGATATTAGGATCGCCATTAAAGATACGGGACCGGGCATTCCTGCAGAAATAAAAAGCCGTGTTTTCGATCCTTTTTTTACCACAAAGGCAGAAGGTATGGGTATGGGACTCAGTATTAGTCATAAAATTTTATCAGCCCATGGAGGAAATATCCAGTTCACCAGTAATGGAGAAGGGACCATGTTTGAAATTAGTATTCCCGTTGCGGCAGAATGAAAGGATGGTTAGTTTGAAGCTGCTTCTTTTAATTTCGGATACGGAAAGCACCGGCCAGGACATAAGGGCATTTGTACCCCCTGATTTTGTCTTGCTGGAAAGCAAGGCAGATCAGCGGGGAGTGCAATTGCTTAAAAATATGGCATCGGGTATCGTGCTTGTGGACACAACCGTAGCCGGGACGTTACAGTGGACGGAAGAAGTGTATCACTTCAGGCCTGACCTTACTTACATCGGCATTGCCGGTGCGGGAAGTGAGATACCCAACCTTTCTCCCCTTTTTTATGAAGCCATTTCCCCACCGTTCAGTGTCTCACTTATACAGGATCTGCTTAACCGTTCCTGGGAAAGGGCTACTTTAATGATGCATAAAAACATGGAACAAAGCTTTAACAATCCAAACAGGGTAAGCCTCAACCATAACGGAAGCGCTTACAGCCATAAAGAACATGCCCTTTGTAAATTTTCACGGGCCCTGGGAACAGACTTTAACCGCCAGCACCTTATTGATCTTTTTATGAGCACTGTTGAAGAACTGGTACCCGTAAATAAGATCTCTCTTTTGCTTTCCAGTAACAAAGATGGTGTTTTTGAAGTGGCTGCACAGCGAGGCCTTGATCCCCATATCTCTGCAAAGCTGGCTTTTCATACCAGGGGGGGATTAATCGCCTGGCTTTCAAGGGAAGGAAGGATACTGCAACCGGATGGCTTCCCTGCTTACCAGGAATTATTTGTGGATGAGGCAATTCAGGAAATGAAAATGCTCCATGCCCATGTCTCCATTCCCCTGATGGCCCGGGGCTGCCTGGTGGGGGCACTAAACCTTGGCCCCAAAGTTACGGGCTACCATTATGGTGATGATGAACTTGAATTTCTTTACATGTTATCGGGAAGCGTGTCTACAGCTTTGCTGGACATAGATCTTCACCACGAGTTACGTTACCAGAAGCTTTATATTGAAAGTATTCTTTTACGCATGAACAGCGGAGTTGTTGCTATTGATATGCATGACCGGATTACAACTTTTAACCAACGGGCCGCAGAGATTTTGAACATGAGTATCAACGAAGCCATGCACAAAGACTTACGCTGTTTACCCGGTCCCCTTGGAGACATCCTTTATAGAACCCGTTTCAGCGGACAGGGATGCAACCAGGAAGAGATTGAGCTGGTCCGCGACCGGCTTCCCCTTGAAATAAGCACATATGAACTGGTTGATGAGAAAGAGAATATGCTGGGAAGCGTTATGATTTTTGATAATATCTCTGAGCGAAAGCAACTGGAACAGGAACGGCGCAAGTCAGATCAACTTGACGTTTTAAACCGTTTTGTGAGCCAGCTTGCCCATGAAATTAAAAATCCAATGGTAGCAATATTAACTTTTGCAGAGTTATTGCCGGAAAAGTATGGTGATGCATCGTTCCGGGATAATTTCGCTCAGACTGTACAAAAAGAAGTAAAGCGTTTAAATGAACTTGTGGAGCAGCTTATAGATTATTCCTCTCCCCTTTCTTACAAATGCCGTGTGGAAGACATCCATGAAATTGTGGAACAGGGGTTGATATTCTTACAAGAGCATAACAATACCGTTGCAGTAACTTTCGAATTTTCCCGTTATGAAAAGCCCCTTTATGTTAAGGCGGACCAGACACTCCTCTGCCGGGCTTTTTATTACCTTGCCTATCGTTTTTTGCACATCATGCCGGAGGAAAGCAACCTATCTATTGAGGCAGAGTTCTGCCCTTCCCTTTTTGAGGAGGGCGGGGTACGTCTTTCCCTTTACGCAAAAGAGGCAAAGCTGGAAAAAGAACACGTGGACAAGATATTTGATCCCCTTTTTCAACAAGATCAGCGTATCTCGCTGGGGCTGCCTGTAAGCAGAAAAATAATTGAAGATCACGGGGGGAACGTGAATGCGTGTTTACACAAGGAAAGATACCTTAAAATTACCGTAGAACTTCCCATTACATATGAGAAAGGGCAGGTGAAATTCCTTGACGAATAATCCCCAGATACTCATTGTGGATGATGAGCTTGGTCCCCGCGAGGCCCTGCGCATGATTTTACGGGACAATTACCAGGTAGCGGTGGCAGCATCGGGCAAAGAAGCCCTTGATTGTTTTGAAAAAAAGGAATATGACCTCATTATTCTGGACATCAGGATGCCTGACTTTAACGGGGTTGATCTTCTGGCAAAGATGAAGCAGAAAGCCCCGGACACTGAGGTTGTTATGATAACCGCTTACGCTTCGGTAGAGACGGCCACCAAAGCGCTGCGTTACGGTGCCCTGGACTACCTTATTAAACCTTTTGACCGTGCGGCGGTGCAGGACGTAGTGGAGAAAGGACTAATGCGTCGCCACAACAACCGTGACATTAAAAGCAAACTTAAAGAGCTGCAGCTTGCCAACAAAACCCTTGAAGAAGAAGTGGAGTTCGCTTATAAAAACATTCAAAACCATTATTCAGAAACCGTGTCATCACTTGTAGCAGCTGTGGATGCCAAGGATGCTTACACAAAAGGCCACCAGGAAAGAATTGCTAAATTAGCCCAACTAATCGGCCAAAAAGTAGGTTGCTCTGCGGAAGAAGTGGAGTTAATCAAGCAGGCTGCCATCCTACACGATCTTGGCAAAATTGGTGTCCCTGAAGCTATCCTTATGAAAAGAGACAAATTGAGTGAAGCAGAATTTAAAATAATCAAGAAGCATCCCGTCATCGGGGCAGAAATTCTCTCTCCTGTTAAATTCCTAAAAGAAGTAGTTCCACTGGTTCTTTACCACCACGAAAGGTTTGACGGTACCGGGTATCCTGAAGGGTTAAAAGGCCTGCAAATCCCCCTGAGCGCCCGGGTTATTTGTATAGCCGATGCTGTGGATGCCATGCTTTCCAACCGTCCATATTCCCAAGCAAAGACAGCGGATGAAGTTAAAAAGGAATTGCGCAAATGTTCGGAATCACATTTTGACCCCCGGTTGGTTGATGCCATCTTAAAAAACAATCTCATTGACATCTATGTACTTTTAGTTAAAGATAGCTGAGCTTAATCTAATTCCGATTGCGGTATGAGTCCTGGAGTTTCTTTTGGGTTAAGTTCTGCTTTTATAAGCGGCTTTTTTAATAAGAGGGACAGGACAACCACAACTGCACAGGTAATAATCAGAAGCAGAAAAGTTCCCAGGAAATGGCCCTGCTGGCCAAAGAGATACCCTGCAATCAGGGGAAAAATGCCGCCTGCCCCCAGGGCGGTATAGAGCAACCCATAATACAACCCGAAGTCTTTTTCCCTGAAATAAGTGGCAATGGTTGCGGGAAAAAGTGTGTAGAGTCCCCCATAAGCCAATCCCAGCGCAGAAACAACAAGTCCCATGTATAAGGAAGAAGAAGCTTGCAGAAGAAGGACAAGGGACAGCAAGGTAACACTGAAGTCAAGCGTCATAGCCCTGCTCCTCCCGATGCGGTCGGATACCAGCCCGAAAATTATTCTGCCCGCAGCATTAAAAAAAGCAAATAAAGCTACCAGGATGTAACCCCTCTCAAAAGCCACATGAACACGGGACATGCTATCCAGGTGTGTAACAAAAGTAACCCCCGTGCCTGTCATCACCCAAAACATGAACCAGAGCATTATAAATTGTGGGACGCGGAATATTTCATACCATGGCCCGGTTCTCGTTTGCTTCACTGCCTGAATATCCTCACCGGGGGGATTTCTGATTAAACGTGCCAGTGGTGTTACCCCAAGCAACAGCAGGCAGCCAAGGATGAGAAAGGCATTTTTCATGCCGAAATTAACCAGGTAAAAGACCAGTGGTGCCATTACAAAGGCAGAAACACCCATTCCCGTTACCACAACCCCTGTGGCCAGTCCCTTCTTCTCATGGGAAAACCACTTCATGGCCGCAGGTGTTACAGAACCAAAGCAGCATGCTGCACCGAAACCATACAGGGCACCCCACAGAATAGCCACCCCTGCCGGTGACAGGAAAAAAGCACTTAGCAGGGAGGCAACCCCCACAAGCAGACCACCTGTTGTTACCACCAAGCGCGGGCCCGCGTGATCCTGCCATTTCCCAGCCAAAACCATGAAAAAAGAGTAGCTGAGTAAAAATACCGTGTAGGGGAAAGCAGCCTGAACGGGGCTCCAACCCAACTGGTGGCTCAGTCCTGTGGCAATGATACTCCAGGCATACGGAATACCCACCAAAAAATTTACACCGGTACCGGCAAGCGCCACCTTCCAGCCCTCGAATAATTTCAAACAAACACCATCCTCTTAAATTTCCACCGCAGCAGCATGTCCGGGGCTTTAATTAAACCTGTTATAAAGGGAGCCTCTTCAACCTTATAATCTCCCCCGTTACCTATTATACCAGCCTATTTCCTGTGTAAACTGTTTTTTAAATTCCACAAATAATTAAATATTCCTCTATTTATCTTTTTTGCAAATATCTAAAAAACAATGTTCATGTTTCTGCCACATATTAGCGCCAGACCCTGGAGAAAATAGAAGAAAACAAAGGGGGGCAGCATGTGGTAAAAGTAGCCGTCAGTCCGTTATTAACAAACGTCAAGGAATACCTGCAGAGCCAGGGAGTGGATGTGGTTGACTTTGATGACAACGACATTACACGCTTCGGTTTTGCCGGCGATCTGGGGGCGATAGTTATTTCCGGGGGCGATATGGATATGCTCGGGATGCAGGATACATCTTTGGCCGTTCCCGTTATAAACGCCACCGGGCGTACTGCAGATGAGATCTCGCTTGAGCTAAAAGAAAGGCTCAGTTAAAGGGTTTTTTTGTGGCAATATTTCCAGATAAATATGATTGCAATCGCAGGGGTGTTTATATAATATTTTTTTGACGCATAACCCCCTGTTTTCTTTTGTACCGGTTTGTGTTAATATTTTCGTAATGCACAGTTAGTCGCATCACAATTATCAGACAGAATGCAAAGGGGATAAATGTGCCGGAGACATCTTTTCCTGATAAAATTGTTGTTGCCCGGGATCTGATTAAGCGTTACAACGGCAAAGCGGTTGTTAATGCTGTCAATTTTCACGTCCACCGCGGTGAATGTTTTGGCATCCTTGGCCCAAACGGAGCAGGAAAGACAACCACGGTCAAAATGATCTATGGTCTTTCTCCCATCAGTGCCGGGGAATTAATAATACTGGATATGGATGCAAACCGCTGCTCTCGGGAGATCCGTAAACACCTTGGTGTGGTCAGCCAGGACAACAACCTTGATCCCGATCTTACTATCTGGGAAAACATGGTTATGTTTGCCCGCTATTACGGCCTGCAGCCGGACCGTACCGGGGAACATTTGGGCAGGCTGCTTGCATTCATGGATTTGGCTGATCGCAGCGACACAAAAGTGGAAACCCTTTCAGGAGGAATGAAAAGAAGGCTTGCAATTGCACGCAGCCTCATTAATAACCCCACCCTGTTAATCCTGGACGAGCCTACCACCGGTCTTGACCCCCAGGCCCGCCACCTGGTATGGCAACAACTAAGGGCAATAAAGAAACAACAGATCACGATCCTTCTGACGACACATTACCTGGAGGAGGCAACCCAGCTCTGTGATCGAATCATGATCATGGATCAGGGTCATATCCTTGATGAAGGGACCCCGGAAAATCTTGTGAGTAAACATGTGGGCCCCGCGGTTTTGGAACTGGGGTTAAAAGGAGAACCTGTCAGTTGGGAAAAGAGGATTACCACCAGTTATCCCCAATTGTTGAAAGGATCCTGGCTCCTCGGTAACACCCTCTATCTATATACAGACAATGGAAGCAGGCTTTTACAGGAAGTGCAAAATATGGAACCACCCTGTTATTACCACAATTTACGCGCCACAAATCTCGAAGATGTATTTCTCAAATTGACAGGGAAGGATCTTAAAAACGTAGATGTGGTCTAAAAAATTGTCCTCGATGCAGCCTGAAATATCATTACGATTTCTATTTGTCCTGCGCCGCAACCTGCTGGTTTACTCCAAGTTCTGGCGTTCCAGCATGATGTTCAATTTTATCGAGCCTATGCTCTACCTGGCAGCACTTGGTCTTGGTTTGGGAATTTATATCCCGGAAATAGAGGGAATGAGCTACCTGCAGTTTATCGCACCGGGACTCCTGGCCTCCTCAACCATGTGGGCCACCTCTTTTGAGTGCACCTACGGCAGCTTTATCCGGCTGCAGGTGCAGAAGTCTTACCATGCAATCATTACGACCCCTGTAAGTCTGGATGAGGTGGTGCTGGGAGATATTGCTTTTGGTGTTTTTAAAAGTATCCTCTACGGCAGTG
>SLRC01000026.1 GCA_007131175.1 Syntrophomonadaceae bacterium | reverse complement strand
TATGGTCACCCGGTGGTGAAGTGCTGACCCGGATACAGCCGCCTGATCACTATCATCACTATGGCATCTGGGGGCCATGGACAAAGACGCATATTGATGAACGTGAAGTTGATTTCTGGAACCTTAGGAAAGGACAGGGAACTGTAAGGTTTGCCGCTTTTTTGTCAAAGTATGAAGGGGATATTTTTTCCGGATTTCAGGCTCTGCAGCAACATATTGATTTTGGCGGGCCAGGAGGGGCTAAAATTGCAATCAATGAGATACTGGATATAAGGGTTTGGAATACAATAAGTAATTACCGGGTAATTGATTATACCACTTCATTTACCAGTCCCCTTGAAAACGGTATCATGCTCAATGCCAATCGCTATGGCGGGGGCATTGGTTTTCGTGCCACTGAAAAATGGCAGGAAGATAACTGTACAGTCCTGACCTCTGAAGGTAAAACCAGGGACGATGCTGATGGAACCTATGCACGCTGGAGCATCGTGGAAGGTGAATCCGCCACTGATGAAAAAAGATCGGGAATTCTCTTTTTAAGCCATCCCTCAAACCATGTTCATCCTGAACCCATGCACGTCTGGGGTAACATGTTCTTCCAGTTTACTCCCATAAGGTACGAGGACTGGAAAATTGAACCATATAGTAATTATACGTTAAAATACCGGATGATTGTTTTTGATGGCGAATTAGATGTCAAAACTGCCGAAAAATACTGGAACAGTTTTGCAGCTATGCCGGTGGTGGAATTTGTAAACAAACAAAATCATTAATCATACCATGCAAATTGTAAGAAGTATTTTTATATTATCGTTTTTATTATGTTTAGTAACCTCCATTAGTGGCTGCAGAGATAAAGAGAAATCAGCTATAAATCAAACAGATCTTCCGGAAAGGGGATTATGTGCGCACCGCGGAGCTATGGCAACCCATCCTGAAAACACAATTTCTGCCTTTAGAGCTGCCATAGAGGCAGGCGCTCATATGATTGAATTTGATGTGCAACTCACCAAAGATAACCGGCTTGTCGTTATTCACGATGCAACAGTGGACCGTACTACTAATGGGACAGGAAAAGTGTCGGAATTGACTTTTCAGGAAATCCGTCAGCTGGATGCCGGAAGCTGGAAATCCCCTGAATTTAAAGGAGAGCTAATACCTTCTCTTAATGAGGTACTTGAAATTATGCCGGTTAATATTTGGCTGAATATTCATCTTAAAGGTGATGATATACTGGGACAATATGTTGCCAGAGTTGTTGAGCAGGAGAATCGTCTTCATCAGGCCTTCCTGGCTTGTGGAGCCGATGCTGCAGGGAAAGCCCGCAGAGTAGTTCCTGACATTATGATATGCAATATGGACAGGAAAGAGGATAATTGGGATTATGTAAATGGAACGATTGACATGGGAGCTGATTTTATTCAGCTCAGGCGCACAATCTATCCTGAATTTGCTGAATATTCCCGCTTGTTGCATGAGAATGGAGTAAGGGTAAATTATTTCGGCACCGATGATCCTGATGAAATACGTATGCTTTTTGATTATGGAGTGGACTTCCCGCTTGTTGATGATATTGTGAGCTCCATTAAAGTGGCTGCAGATTTTGGTATTGAGCCGGTTAAACCAGAATGAGGTATAAATGATCTTATGACATTTTGACGAAAACGATCTTATGATATCTGTCAAGTAAACTTTATAAATATACCCTGTAAAAATGAAAATATTAAGTTCCGGAGCTATTGCAATAACCGGTCTTTTCTCATTTGGACCAGCAAATACTGGCAATGTCATTGCCAAAGAGAGGCATCTTCCTGATAAACCCAATATAATAATAATTTTTACAGATGATCAGGGCTATGGTGATCTGGCATCATATGGAAATCCTGCCCTCAGCACCCCTAACACCGATCGGATGGCTGAAGAGGGTATGAGGTTCACTGATTTTTATGTGGCTGCAGGAGTCAGCACTCCTTCCCGTGCAGCGCTGCTTACAGGATGCTATCCCAAAAGACTCGGTCTGGCCCACCGTGTACTTTTCCCTTATTCCACCACAGGTCTGAACCCTGAAGAGATAACTATTGCTGACATGTTGAAAGAGCAGGGGTATGCAACCGGAATATTCGGGAAATGGCACCTTGGACATCATCTTCCTTTTTTGCCTACCCGTCAGGGATTCGATTACTATTTTGGTATTCCATACTCTAATGATATGGCACATCATAATTACCAGCGCGCCGGCAACTTCCTGGTAGGAACCCTTCCTCTTTTTCGTAATGAAGAGGTTATTGAAACAGACCCGGATCAGCGGTATCTGACACGCCGGCTCACAGAGGAAGCGATAAATTTTATCACAGCCCACCGCGATGAGCCGTTCTTCGTGTATCTGCCTCACCCAATGCCTCATGTGCCAATTGCAAGTTCACATCATTTTGAGGGTCAGTCTGAATATGGTTTATATGGTGATGTTATTGAGGAGATAGACTGGAGTGTTGGTGTTATACTGGATCATTTGGAAATACTCGGCCTTGATGATAATACAATGGTTATTTTCACATCTGATAATGGTGCCCAGGAATGGGAGGGAGAAGGTGGCTGGGTTTGGACCCCCGATCACATCGGACGGCCTACCCGCGGTGAAAAAAATTATCCTCATGGTTCCAACGGACCACTTCGGGGGTCCAAAAATTCTACCTGGGAAGGGGGAATGCGGGTGCCGTTTATTATTCGCTGGCCT
>SLRC01000202.1 GCA_007131175.1 Syntrophomonadaceae bacterium | reverse complement strand
TGTGTTACGGTAACTTTTCAATTTCTCGGAACCCGGCCTTTCAAGTACATTATAGCAGGTGTCTGAAAAATTTTCAATAGTTAATTTATTAAAATGATTTTTTCATGGTTCTGCTAAGGCCCTATGGATGCAACAGTTCTCTAAACAGGGCATCCACATTTGCCCATAATCCATTAAAAAGCTGTGATGGAGCGTGAGCGCCTTTTTCATAAGTCCTGACAAAAGGCTGACCGGAAAGCAGGCCGGTCATATGACGGAGGGACGGGGTACTTGACACCCCCTGTCAGCTATACTATTTCCGTAGTATAACGCGAATTTCTTGCAGCAGAGTTACTTACCTTGACGATGCTGAAGAAGCAGCAATACCGGGCTGACACATTTCTAGGATTTGACGCCGCCGCAACCTTTTGACCTTTCCAACTCCTGCAGGGTCCTGGCCGCCTCCACGGCCAGGTCACCCATGTGGGAGCAGCCCCGGGGTCCCGTGAGGGCGGAGAGGATGGCCTTCTTGTTTTCCGGGAGCAGGTGGACACCTGTCAGTTCCTGCAGCCGGGCTGTTCCTTTGGCGCACGTGGGATCGGGGAAGCGCAGAAAATTTCCCCCGGCTCGTTCGATGTGGTAAGGGGGCGTTGAGGCCGGGGAGACGCTGAGGTAAAGGGCCATTTCATGAAAAGAATCACAAAGGTTAGCGTGGATGGAGAAGTTTGTGTGTCTGTCTCCAGTCCCCAATTCCTTAAAGACAAAAATGCTCCTGTGACGGCTGAAGAGGGAGTCGGACCGCTGTTGCCCCTGTGTATAAGCGTATTCGGGCACCCGGCCCCGCAGTTCACTATAAAGCACGCACATATCCCCATACATCTCGTTGAAAAAGCGGTCGTATTCCTGCAGTGAGAAGATACCCCGTTCCTCGAGGATATAAACCTCCACCTGGATCACATTGGCGATCAATTCCAGGAAAAGGTCGGCAAAGTGTTCCCTGTCTGCCGGCGTTGGGGTGAATCCTTCTAACCTACCGACGTCACCATACGGGGTTGCTCCGCCGGCCGCAGAAGGGAAAGACTCCGTTTCCCCCCACTCCAGCATGGCCTTTTTCAGGTTCCTTCCTTCCTTGAAATAGATGCTCCTGCCCTGAAGAAACGAGAGGGAAAGCGGACTGATCGTAGCTCCATATGAGCGTGGCCTTTCCAGGATCGCATTTTTAATGGTGAAGTCCTTTATGAAAAGCTCCACCCTGAGGCGGTCTTCCCGGGATGCTTCCTGGAAATACAGTTCCACACCCAAAAGATCCTTATTTTTACGGAATACCTCCACGTTTAGAAAGCGCTGCCATAAAAAAAGGTGGCCTTGTTCCTGTTCCCGGTTCACTGCTCCATACCCCCCTGTCACATATACTTTTTCAACAGTATATCATGAATTTCTTCCAGCAGTGTTGCTTCCCGGGACGAAACCGGGGATTTTGCGGGGTCCCCGGCCTTTTTCTTCTTTAAAGAATTTATCAACTTAATAAACATTTTTAATAATTACCTTTAAGTCTGTTAAATTGATTGAGCGGTTAGTGGCAGCCCTGTGCTCACAAATAAATGGTAAACTTCCTCATAGATTCCTGCGTGTTATATAAGATACAATATTTTGAAGAAGGGTAAAGGAAAAACCGAAAAAGAAAGGATTGATCACCATGAAAATCGATATTATTAAAAGCAGAGTAATGTTTAAACCGGAAAATGCGGATGAAAAGGCAAAGCTGGAAGCCATCTGGCGCATCCTGGTTGATTGTGTTGGCGACAGCAGGAAACTGGTTCCCATTGGTGAGTACGTGCCGCAAAAGAATGATAAAAGCGCATCTTTTCACATTGAAGGCCTTGAGCCGGATGAAGTTTCTTATGCGGAGGTTAGTGTGGAAGAGGACGCAGTGGCATATTGCAAAAAATGCAGCAAAGTTGTCAACTTGAAGAAGGAAGATTTTGTCCCCTTGTGCTGCGGCAAAATGATGGACATTATCGACTAACTACAACAGGATTTAAAGTTTATATCTGCCTCCGAAGCAAAAATACCTTGCCGGAGGCTGTTTTTTATAACGGCAAGGGATCGAAATGGATAAAAGAATAAATTCATCATTTGTTCATATTACATTCATATAAATTTCAACTTTTTTAATTATAGTAAAGGTAAGTAAAGACCAAGAGGTTTTATAAATATATGAAAAGGGGAGTTTTAGATGTGGCACATGTGGCAGGGAGGATACGGTATGGGAGGGATATGGATGCTGATCTTTTGGGTTTTCATAATCATAATCGGGATAGTTGTTGTCTACTGGCTGATTAATTCGCAAAGTAAAAACAAAAGTCGTTCCATGGATGATAATCTGCCCGCAAACAGTGCGGTAGAGATTTTGAAAGCAAGGTATGCAAGAGGTGAGATTACCGGTAAGGAATATAAAAAGATGATGGAGGATTTAAAGAAATAAAGGGAGGCGATAACATGCGTATAGATCCAGTTTGTAAAGCCAATCTAAACGAAGCGGAAGAAAATAATACCACTACGGATTATAAAGGAAAAACATATTATTTTTGCTGTTCATCTTGCCGGGAAGAGTTTCTAAAAAATCCCAAGAAGTATGTTTGTAACAGTTGGTGGCAACGTTTTCTGCAGCGTCTCGAAAAAACAAATGCTGAGGAATATGGCAGCAGAGGCCCTTCTTGTCATTAAAAGTGACAGGGGGACGGGGTACTTGACAACTTTTTCAACTCAGGAAAG
>SLRC01000045.1 GCA_007131175.1 Syntrophomonadaceae bacterium | reverse complement strand
CTCATGCCGAAAAAATAAAAGAATTGCAGGAGTTCGGACGAAAGTTCGGGCGGAAAATAATGGAAATTTCAAATTGATAATGCAATTAACTTTACCCAGGGATGTTCATAAATTGTTTATAAGTACTGATTGTCAATTAGTTAAATCTTGCTTTTTTTAAGAAAAAACCCCGAAAAAGCCCTGTACGGCTAAAAATCGGGGTATTTCTTAAAAAAAGTTATGAGCAAGATAAAAAGAATCTTCGAAACTACCCAAGAAATCGTCTTCATTTCTCCACAAAAAGAATTTGCCCTTTATTGGGATTCTTTCTTGGTATCAGAATTGGATAAGATGTATCAGTCAATACCTTGGACTGAATTAGCTAAAGCTCTTAAAATAAGGGCACAAACATAAGGGAAGAAATGCATTATTTAGCCCACATGGCAAGCTTGCTTTGATGTTCTTAAAATCCTACACCGGGTTATCCGACCGGAAACTTATTGAGAACATCAATGGTAATATCCAATACCAAATGTTCTGTGGTATTTTTTTAGGTCCTAACCGGCTCAATGACTTCAATATAGTTAGCCGTTTACGGGCAGAGCTTTCCAGGAAATTAGATATAAAAACCACCCAGCATATTCTGACCAATGCATGGAAGCCATACATTAATGCTCCAAATGTTATATTGGAGGATGCCACATGTTATGAAACCTCTGTTCGCTTTCCGACAAATGTAAAACTATTGTGGGAGTGTGTGGAAGAAGGATATGTTCGCTTCCAATACAACAAGCATCCCGGAGCAGATCGTTAGCATTGATAAAAATTATATTCGTCCTATTATCCGCGGGAAAGAAACTAAAAAAGTAGAATTTGGTGCGAAGGTGAATATGATACAAGCAGATGGCATTAACTTCATTGAACATCTTGATTTTAATGCTTTCAATGAAGGAACCCGGCTAATAAGTTCGATTCGTTTTGCTCGTACACTTTTTGGAAAGGTAACCCATATTAAAAGAGGATATTCATGAAGGGGTATAATGGGTATACTAACGTATCCATCCAGGAAGCTTCGGATGTAATTCGAGACTGAATTGTATGGGGACTGTTACTAAAGAGGGTACAGGTATACCATCGCGTGACCTGCCGGGCTTCCAATCCCCGCTAGTTGCCAGTACGGCTTCCTTGGCTGCATTTTTCAAATCTTCTACGTGCCTGTCAATTACAGCATTTCTTATGTTGTCTGTAGTTGTTCTCATATGGCTGATTTCTCCCTCAAGATCAACGACAAATTCAACATACACATTTCCTGACACTCCCCATTCTAATGCATCTTCAGGATATTCAAGATTTTCATAAAGATTTGTATAAAAACTATCCCATCCGATTTTTGGTTCAGCTTCATGCAGGGGAGAATAATATATGCCTGCACGAGTCGGGATATCAGTCATTCTCTCTTTAGCTTTAACGATATCAAAAATCAGGACTTCAAGTCTTCGTTTGTCCATTTGATCATCAACACCCTTTACAATTACATCTTCCACTTTCCCATCTTTATCATAAACATATTGATATTCAAAATCAGGATAATTGGCAGCAATACGGGGTGCCTCTTTAATAAATTCCATATACTCATCTTGCATTTCTTCAAGGAGCATATATTGAGAGATTTGGTTATCCTGTGTGCTGGCGACCGGGCTGTGCATGAATAGCATCAGTCCGGTAAATACGGTAATTAAAAGGTTCAATTTTTTTGGTTTCATGATGTTTAGACATTTATAAATTAGTATTATATTTATATGACATATAAATTTTCTTCAAATACTGCCCCAAAGATTTATATATCAGATATTGTATTTTTAACTTGCAGTTATATAGTATTTTATACATCTGTAAAACGGAAGGGAGTATTTTAACAGATGTGATATAATTCCACAATTGTAGAAAGGCTTTAACAGGTGATGAATAAATATGAAGATTATTTCATTAACAGGCAGTGCTGAAAAGAATTCCGCGAAAGTTTCTACAAAAAGAAAAGTGCAACCCCGCCTATGGCAACAAATGCCCCCACAACTTCCCTGGGGGTTATCTTTTCTTTAAACATCAATACCGAGAAGGGGATAATAAGGACAGGCACTATGCTCATGATAGTGGCCGCAATTCCCGAAGAGGTGTATCTGACCGCCAGCAATGAGAACGATACCCCCAGGAAGGGACCGAAGAATGCACCTATGGTAAGGCTTTTCATTGCAGGCCTGTTTTTCAGGGCAGGTATGAGGCTGTACCACCTGCCAAGTATGGTATATATAATTGTAAAACCAAAAAATCCGGTTATGACCCTGATCTGGGTGGCCGCAAAAGCATCATAGTCCGCCATTCCGTATTTGCTGAGCACCAGTCCCGTAGCCTGCCCTGCTGCTCCGCCGAAGGCCAGCAGCAGGCCCGCTATCGGGTAAGAAAAGCGGATCCTGTTGCTTACCGATGCCGCCCCGGTGTATCCCGGCACGGGAGGCATGTCATCATTATGCCTGGTGAGCACCACCATTGCAATTCCTGCGATAGTAATTGTCATGCCGGCCAGACTTCTGGGAGTCATGGTCTCGCCCATTATCATCCAGCCTGCTATTGCGGCAATTGGCGGAGCCAGTGACATTATCAGCATTGAAACACGGGCGCCCACCACAACATAAGCCCGGAAAAGGAAGAGGTCTCCAAGGACAAATCCCACAAAGCCCGAAAGTGAAAGCCATATCCAGTTATGCAGGCTTGCACCGGAAGGGAAAAATT
>SLRC01000021.1 GCA_007131175.1 Syntrophomonadaceae bacterium | reverse complement strand
TGCCTCGCCCCCGGGTGTATAGGTGCCCAGGGAGACAGCGCCTTTTAATATGCTGTTGAGCAGGTTATGGAAAGGGAAATATTCGGCGAAAGGTACCAAGCGTTGTTTGTCGTAACGTTGTACATCATCAGTATGCCTGCCCGGTTGCTGCAGCAGGATGGAATTATACACATCTTTGGAAATATCATCTTCCACCATAGCTCCAATCATGAGAGAAGCCTCAGTTTTCTCTGCGAGGGATGCAAGCTGTGACGGAGCGTCCGGGTGGTTACGGGCAACATTCAGGGAATAAACAGTCTCTGGCCAGACAATGAGGTCGAGGGAGCCGAAATGTACTGATGCATCCTCTGTCAGATCCACATACTTCCGGAAATTTGCAACAGCCATATTTGGGTTGAGAACATGTTCCTGCGGTATATTGCCCTGCAAAAGGGCGATGTGCAGTGCGTTGCCATTTTCTTCCACAGAAAAAAGTGAAGGAATAGTTAATCCGGCGACGAGGATAATGCTAAAGAGGAGAGGAGGCCATATCAGGGCAGGCCGTGGAGCGTTTTTTCCCAGTGACGTAAGTACGAAAAAAAGGGCAAGCTGAAAAAGGATCATAGCGAAAGGCAGCCCCCAGTAACCATAAGAAGATACGAGGGGTAGGAGAAAAACATAACCGGCCTGACTATATCCCAGGAAGCCGCCGCTGTAACCGAGCAGTCCTGCGGATCGCACATACTCGAGCAACACCCAAAGGGAAGGGGCGGCAAGGGCTGTTAGTACGGGACTCCCCCGTTGCAGTAAAAAGGAAAGAATAAGGGCAAAACCGCTCAGAAACAAGGAAGAATAGAGAGACGCGAGCACTACCACCAGGATGCCAAGGAGGGGAGGAAAAAGAAAGTTTACAGAAAGGGCCAGATAGGAAAAAAGATATAGGAAAAAAATGATCCCGGCGAGCAGGCCTCCCGTAAAGGCTTTTTTCCCCGGATGCACTGCGTGACAGAAGAAAATTAGGGGGAGCAGGGAAACCCATGCCAGGTACCCCTGGTTAAAAGGGGGGAAACTAAGCAATAAAAGCATGCCCGAAAGTATAGGCAAAAGAAATAATGCATATATATTTTTAGATGGCTGCCGTAACATAACATCACCCTGTCCAGTTTATCAAAAAAAGGATCTTTCGGGAACAGGGTAAAAGAGGAAATTATAATTGGACAGGCATGTTTTGCCGGTTTTTTTCATGGAGTTTTATACAAAAATTATTGACGGCAATGGCCAAATATGCTTTAATAGGTATTGATTTGAGTAATCTTTGAGTAAAATTTATGAAGGGGGAGGAGAAGCATATGCCAGCAAAAATAATTGTGGATAAGTGCAGTGGTTGTAGTAACTGTGTGGATGTTTGCCCCACCGAGGCCATTACAGTGGACGATGTGGCCGTTGTAAACGATGATGAGTGCACCGATTGCGGTTCCTGTGTGGACGAATGCCCTGAGGAAGCTATTGAAATGCCTGATTAATTAGGTAATCTTAAAGGTACGTCGTTTTTTTGCGACGTACTTTTATTTTTGTAATTATTGTAAAGGAGGTGAAAAAATGCGTTCACTTAAAACTGTTATTATCATGTCTGCAATTATCCTGTTGGCATTATCTTTTGCTGGATGTGCTCAGGATGAAGCTGCACCACCGGCCACGGGGAATGGTGGAATACAAGTAGTGCAGGGCGAGGGTATGGGATATAATGCGGATGTTCCCATTAAAGTAGAGGTAACGTTGGATGACGGTGTAATTACCGACATCACCGTGCTGGAGCACGAGGAAACAGCGGGGCTGAGTGACCCTGCCTTCGAGCAGATTCCTGCAGCAATCATCGAAGCACAGAGCACCGATGTGGATGTTGTAACAAATGCAACAGATACATCAAAGGGAATCATGCAAGCAGTGGCAGATGCTATTAACTAGTAAAAACAAGAAATTCACAAAAAGAAAGCCGGCGTTTTACCAAGCCGGCTTTCTTTTTGTAATCCCGTAAGGGCAGAGGACCTTGTCTGTTCGTCCCGTATACACACCGACCTGCGGTGGTGACACCAGCGAGAGCATGAAAATTAACAACATATCCGCGGACGGGCACGGAGACCGTCCCTAAAGGAACACTGCTTTGACTTTTGACAATCGACAATTGACTGTATTTGCGGTTCCAGTGACGAGAATAAACGGTAAGCAAAAGGAGTGCAGGGATGCGCGTGAGGGGCATTCAGGGTTGTAAAAGGCTTTGCCGGCTCGGGCTTTCCACATTCAAGGATTGAATATGGCCGTGTCGTCAAAGGCTACTGCTTCCAACTTTCCAACGTTCCAACTTATTTTGCATTTAAGCCATGAATTATTTTTGCTTTATTATGAGTTGACAGAAGAAGCCCGAGTCGTTATAATGAAAATACGCGTCACAGATACGCGCAACAGATAAAAAACAACTGTGTTAGCACAGTTGCATATATGGGGGTGTAGCTCAATCGGGAGAGCGCTTGAATGGCATTCAAGAGGTAGGGGGTTCGATCCCCCCCATCTCCACCACTAAACCCTTGTAACCTATACGGTTGCAAGGGTTAATTTTTTGTCCAATTATCGCCATGATGCAGAGGTTCACTCCTTTGCATTTTGTTTATGGTAGTATATAATATGGCAGAAAGCGGGTTTCTACAGGAGTACGTATGTTTATTCTACTCAAACAGCGGACAGGATAATAATGGGATTTATTAAATGGAAAAAAGGGATCGGGGGGTTTGTGGGAGATGAAG
>SLRC01000037.1 GCA_007131175.1 Syntrophomonadaceae bacterium | reverse complement strand
TGCACAAGAGGGGTGCAAGGTTGGCTGTGAGCAACCGTTCAGGCTCGATGAAAAGGCTTTACCGGACCGGGGTTGCCACATTTTACTGTCTGAGCGAAGCGAGTTTAAAATGTGTGCCGGGACGGAAAAGCCCACTGCTGCTCATCATTTATTGAGACTGCGGTTGTGAACAGGCACCTTGCGCACCGGTGCCACATGTGTATACATTTTTTTTTCAGGAAAGACGGCCATGCCGGCCCCTGTGGTGCCGGCACCATCAGATGAATGAAAATGGCTGAACAGCCGGGCAGCAGACCCTACAGCAGGCAATGTTTTCAGGTTTTAATCTTTTCCTATCTGCTACCTGCTATCTAACTTGTTTTTACATTTTCGGGACAGCTGGCCAGGCACAATCGCGGTTAGCCGGGCTTTAGTTTTTGTGTTGTTTTTTTAAGTTGAACCTTGGGACAGGCTGACCTCTCCTGACAGAACTGCTATAATAAAATGTCCGTAACAAACCAGGAATATTATCGTCATTAATTATAGAAAGACGATATGGCGCCATATCGAGGTGGTAAGTATGCTTGAGACAGACAGCTATACAAAAGAAGAATTGGAAGGACAGTTTAAGGAAATTTGGCCCCGCATTTACCGTTTTTTTTATTACAAGTTGCAAAACCGGGAAGAGGCGGAGGAACTGACACAGGAAACATTCCGCCGTGTTTTACCCCAACTGGAAGCGGGAAAGGTGGAAAAACACAAACTGGCAGGCTATACTGCTGCAGCCGCACGTAACCTCCTTGTTGATACCTGGCGCAGCCGCAGCAGGCAACCACACACCACTTCTTTGGACGGATTGCAGGAAAAGGGTTGGGATTATGCCCAGCAGGCAGCGGAGGTGGAAGAGAATCTAATGGTACATCAAGCATTAAAACAGCTAAACAAAGAACACCGCATGGTGCTGACTTACAGGATTTTGGAAGGCTGGCCGGTGGAAGATGTGGCCAGCAAAATGGGGCGCAGCCCGGGAGCGATTCGCAGCCTTCAGTTCCGGGCAATCAAAGCCCTCAAGGATACTCTGGAAAAAGGAGGATATTTCCATGGATAAACACAAACACAAAACGACACATGAGGGCACCATCGATGGTTTCATTGAAGACCTCCTTAAGGAAAAGAAACCCCGCGCATACAACGAGCCCACTGCACATGGGGAACATGTGGAAGATGGAGAAATGGAGAAACTATTCGAAACGGTCAGGGCTGTAAAAAGGCTGCGCAGTAACAAAGTGAGGCGACGTATCCGGCAGCAGCGCTGGTTTCGGGGGGTGGCTGCTGTGGCTGCTGCACTCCTTATTGTCATAGGTATTGGGATCTTCAGGCCCGGTTTCCTCCCCGAGGTCAACATGGTGGAAGCCATGGTAAAGGCTTATGAGGAACTGGAAAGCTACAGCGGGGTGGTGGAGATCCGTGGAGAACGGGGCGACGTGGTAGAATTCAGAGAATCCATCCACATTAATTATAAGAAACCGTTCAAATACAATGCCATCCATCGCTACGACGGATATGAAAGGCGTTACCAAAGCGACGGTCAGCGTCTGGCGATTATGGATGAAGATAGGGTGACGCTCGATAACCTCTTTCCTGAAAAAGAGCTGTGGCGCTATCATATTGGCACAACAATCTATGAACTGGAAGCAGCATCGGAGGTTGAATTGCTGGGCACAGAGATCCTTTTTGGCCGCGAAGCGATCATGCTGGAGTACCGCTACAGTGGCGACAGTGAATCACACTTTCTCTGGATTGACCGGGCAACCAACCTTCCACTGCGTAAGGTCCTGAACCACCCGGAAGGCACCCGACTGGTGGTGGAGTTCCAGGAACTGCAAATTAACCCTGTTCTCGGTGAAAGCATTTTCGCTTTGGAACTCCCGCCTGAAATGCCGGTTTACAATCTTAACCGCAATGTTCCATTGGAACAAGTGCATCTGGCCTGGCCGCATGCCACGATTCTGCCTGAAATCCTGCCGGAAGGACTAACCCTGTGGCAGTCAGGAGAGCTGGAAGAATATCACTTTTATGAGTATGTCCTGCGCTTTCAGGGCAATAAAGAAACTGATTTTCTGGATGTTTACTTTGCCTCTAACCCTCAGGAGATTTTCTACTACCCGGGCAGCCGCATGGGCCGTCTTGGCGGGGGAGTAGTGGAAATTAACGCCTCCGTACGCAACATCTTCGAACTCTATATTGGAGACAGCCGCACGGCGCGCTGGATTACAGAAGAAGCTGATATTTTTATCGTTAGCAGCCGTGGTACCGGTGAACTGGAATTGCTACTGGAGAACCTGGCGGGGGATCAGATAATTTATGTGGATGCACGGGAACTGTTGCAAGAAGGGGTGAAGCCCGCCTATGAAAAAGAAGGACATTAAGCCAGGTCGGAAATTTTTTCTGTAGGTTGTGGTTACCCATAGCCATCCCGTGTATAGGCTCAGGGAGTATTAAAATTAATGCCTTTACAGCGTTGGTTATGATATAATATCCCCGCACTTAAACTTCTCAAGAGGGTGAACCCATTGCCCAGGCTTTTTCCCCTGACCAGCAAGGAAAAGGTAATCATAACAGCACGCACGCTGCCTTCCCTGTTGGAGGGTGGCGTGCCTCCGTTTGGTGAAGAATTGCCGCAGCTGGCAGCCTTTTATGTGAAAAAGGGGATCCTCAGCGCCATAAGGCTGATTCCTGCAGAAATGGCAAACCATTTGTCACAGCCGGGGTGGCGCTCCGTCTCCCTGCCAGTACGCCAACTCCTGGTACCCTCCTTCGTGGACTGTCATCTCCATCTTGCCCTGGACGGTGTGGAGGGATTCCGCAGTTTAAGCGCTCCCTGTTCATCCCCACAGCTGCTTACCCGCCTGCGCTCCCTGGCTGCAGCTGGTGTATTGGCAGTACGGGACGGCGGGGATCGGTTCAGCAGTGCTTTTGCAGCACAAGAGTTGAGTTCAGAAAAAAAAGGGGGAATTGGGCCGCTGCCAAAGATTATGGCCACCGGGATTGCTCTTTTCCGGCACGGCCACTACGGAGTTATGCTGGGAGGAAAAGGTCTGGATGGAATGGATCAGCTGGAAAATGAAATCACACGTCGCAAAGAAGCGGGAGCACAACAGCTCAAGGTAATCCTTTCAGGCCTGGTGAGCTTAACGGATCCGGGCAAAGTTGGCCCGTTGCAGTTCAGCCTTTCCGAACTGCAGGAAATTGTCAGTCTCGCTGGGGCGTATGATCTGCCTGTGATGGCACATGCCAGTTCAGATGCAGCGGTACGCCTTGCGGTTAAGGCAGGTGTGCACAGCGTGGAACATGGTTATTTCGTAGCAGTAGAAACCCTCAAGGAAATGGCCGGCACCGGTGTTTCATGGGTTCCCACCCTCGCGCCCCTAGCTGCTCTGGCCGGCAGGGGGATGCTAACGGACAGGGAAACTCATGCCGTTACCAAAGACAGGGCAGTCACGAAACAGGCAACCACAGCTGAGCCTTCTTTGGATTCACTTAGCACCCCTGAAGCCGTGTTAAACTTCATCGTGGCACGGCACCTGAGGATGATAGCCAGGGCCCATGAACTGGGAGTAACCATGGGCGTGGGTACAGACGGGGGTGCGCCGGGGGTAACCTGGTCAGGAGGTTATTGGATGGAACTGGCGCTGCTGGCCCGGGCCCAATTCAGCCCACAGGAACTGCTCAACCTTGCCACTGTAAACGGGGCTAAGCTTTTGGGACTGGAACGGGAGCGGGGCCACATTGCTGTAGGGAAACCTCCAAACTGGCTCTGCCTTGATATGGACTTTCTTAAAGGACAGCTTGAGCGTAAAACCTTAAAAGGTATTATCTATATAGCTGATACCTGTTAACTGTAAACTGCCTCAACACTTCCGGATCTGGATGAAATGGGAACGCATGTTTTTGTTGAGGCAGAATGAGCCTTTCCCCGCCAAAAGGCGTGCTGGTAATGGCTTCATTATAGGCAAGAAAAGCCAGTATCTCCAGGTTAAGCGTATCTTCCACATTATAGGCGAGCAGTGTCTCCAACAGTCGCCTGTCGCCACTGCGCCGGTACTCTTGCCAAAGCAGTACAGCCGTATAGCCGTCCAAATCGCCCAGAAGGCCCCGATCAATGCCCAGTTGCCGTTCACATCGTTTAAGACCACCCCGGTATCCCAAAGCGGCTAGGACATAACGAAGGTCCAGGTGAGCCTTGTCCAGATTTATGTTAAACTGGCGCTCAATAAAGGGCAAGTCAAAGCATTCTCCGTTAAACGTCACCAAGAGGCGATACGGCTGAATATCCTCCACAAACTGCTGCATGTTTTCACCCCATATATAGCAGCGGACTGCTTGTCCGTCGTAGAGGGAGATGGTGGTAATATGATCACTTTCCCGCCCAAGACCGGTGGTCTCAATATCAAGATATGCCGTTTCCCGCTGGAACCCGGCAAAAAGGCGCCACTTCTCCCGGGAAGCAAGTAGGGTGGAAAAATAGCGGGCATTACCTTTTTCCAGGTTTTCCCGGGAACGGGCAATTTGCTTTTCCAGGCTTAATATTTTTTTCCCCGGCAATCTGTTTTGCTGCGCTGCTGACAACAAGTCCCGCCAGTCCCTAATTCCTTCCTGCCAGAATAATTTTTCTGTTTTCTGACCAACCCCCTGCAGATGCAGAAAAGTGTGCTCTAACACTGGTTTGTTCCCCTTTAACTGCTTACTCTTCTCCCGCTTCCTGCGGGCAAAGTTTGGTTACACACTTGCAAGCCGCCAGTGAGTCAAGAAAACGGCGGCCTGTCAACCAGATATCCCCTGCTCCCATGGTTATGACAAGATCGCCACTGCGGGCAATCTCCTGCAGCGCCCCAATTATTTGTTCTTTACCTGAAAGGAAGTGAACACCACGGTGACCCCGTCCCTGCAACTGCCCGGCGAGTTTGCCGGCAGAAATTCCCGGGATGGGATCCTCTCCTGCTGCATAAATATCGTCCAGCAGTATTATATCGGCACCATGGAAAGCTTCAAGAAATTCGGACCAGAGAAATTGGGTGCGGGTAAAACGATGCGGTTGAAAGACACAAATAATCCTTCTTCCGCTTTGCCGTGCAGCCTGGAGTGTGGCTTTTATTTCCGTGGGATGGTGGGCGTAATCATCAATGACCATTATATTAGCTTCTTCCCCCACAACTTCAAAGCGCCGTTTAACGCCGGTAAAAAGGTGCAGCGCTTCTTTCATGTCCCTCAAATCCATACCACAGCAGTAAGCTACTGCCATGGCCCCCAAAGCATTGCAAACATTATGCTCCCCCGGTACCTGCAGAGAAAAATCCCTTATGTATTCATCCTGTTTATAAACGGAAAACCGGGATCCCAGTCCTTCCAGAACCACCTTTTCTGCACGAATATCCGCCCCTTCGCTGAATCCATATGTTAGCACTGCAGGGCGGAACTGGGAACGTAATCCTTGCAGTTTTGCATCATCGGCACAAAGTACCGCTGTTCCTCCAGCCTTCACATTATTAATAAAAGCAACATATGAAGCAATAAGGCGGTTATAATCCCCGTTGTAATGTTCAAGATGATCCGGTTCAATATTGGTTACAAGAGCAATTTCCGGATTATATCGCAAAAAAGAGTGGTCACTTTCGCAGGCCTCAGCCACCACATGACGGCCTTTCCCCATACGGGCGTTTCCACCAAAAAAGGAAACCTCACCTCCGATAATAGCTGTGGGATCAAATCCCCCTTTTTCCAGAAGAAGCGCCGTCATGGCCGTAGTGGTTGTTTTCCCATGGGCCCCGGCAACAGCAACGCCTCCCATTTCGTTGAATACGGCAGCCAAGAGTTCTGAGCGGTGCCAAACGCTCAAACCACGTTCACGGGCACTCAGGAGTTCCGGATTGTTTTCAGGGATAGCCGTGGAATATACAACCAGTTCCGCATCACCCAGTTGATCTGCCCGGTGGCCAATAAAAACCCTTGCCCCAGCATGCTCCAGCGACCGTGTAAGCCCGCAGTCCCGCAAATCAGAACCGCTTACATTGTAACCACCCTGTAACAGCACAAATGCCAGCGCACTCATGCCGTAGCCGCCTATACCAATAAAGTGAACCTTTTTAATTTTAGAAAGCAAATATACACCTTCTCTCTGACAATTATCCCTACCCCGACCTTCAACGGATAGACACTTTATAACATATTCCCATTCACAGCTGTATGTGCTTAGATCCCGGCTTGGCTTATACACTTTATCAGGGGAAAAGAAAAAATGATAGTTATGTAAATAAAAAAATGGTTCTAAAACAGTCATTAGCAGCATACAATGCTAGAATAATAAGTTTCCCACAAATTAATCCACAGTATCCACATAGTTTTCCACATAATAAAGCCTTAAATTGCTTGCACCGCCAAACCTATCCACAAAAAAAGTTTCAGGTTACATAAAACAGTAAACTAGACACCCTTAAGCCCCAGGCTGGAAACAGCGTTAAGGGTTTGGGAAGCCACCCGGCCCCGGCGCAAATTATAGTAGCCTGCTGCTGCAATCATGGCTCCATTATCCGTGCAAAGCTGAGGTGGTGGAATAACAAGCTCAATCCCTTCATCATCCATACGACGACGCATCCGGCGCCGCAGTTCTCCATTTGCAGCCACTCCCCCCGCCAGCAAAAGCTGCTTGACAGGGTTTTGCCGCACTGCCAGTAATGATTTTTCCACCAGTACATCAACCACTGCTTCCTGAAAGGCGGCAGTCAGATCTTCCAGCTTTACAGAGCGGCCTTGCTCCGTTTCACGGCGAATGCAATTGAGTACGGCTGTCTTCAGACCACTGAAACTAAAATCTAATTTTCCATCTTCGCTCATAAGGGCCCGGGGAAATTTAAAGGCAGCGCTGTCCCCGCGCTGTGCCAGATTTTCAATAGCCGGTCCACCGGGAAAGCCCAGCTCCAAAGCCCGGGCCACTTTATCAAAAACTTCCCCGGCCGCATCATCCCGGGTGCGGCCAAGCACTTCCATTTCCCCATGATCCTGCATATAAATAAGGGAAGTATGCCCCCCCGAAACGACCAAACAAATTATGGGGAAATTGACTGAAGCACCGGTAAGGAAATTGGCATAAATATGACCCTCCAGGTGGTTTACGGCAATCAAAGACACATCCAGTGCGTAAGAAAGAGCTTTGGCAGTGGAAACACCCACAAGCAATGACCCCACCAACCCGGGACCATGGGAGACGGCAATTCCCTCAAGTTCCCCAAGGGTTATTCCACTTTTTGCCAGGGCTTCATCAATTATGGGATTAATCATCTCGAGGTGACGGCGGGAAGCAATTTCCGGAACAACCCCACCAAAACGGCGGTGCAGATCGTTTTGTGAAGAAATGATATTGCTTAAGATCTGGCGTCCGTTAAGAACCACGGCAGCCGCTGTATCATCACAACTGCTTTCCAGCCCCAGAATTAGAGTGCGGTGGGGCATAACAGAACACTTCCTTTCACCTTAATATGGCAAGCCATCTGCGGGGAAATCATGGGCCCGCCGGGCTGAAATCCCGCGTCATGACCAGCGCATCTTCATCGAGGTAATATTTTTTCCTCACACCCTTGATTTTAAAACCAAACTTTTCGTAGAGGGTACGGGCCGCTCCATTGGAATCCCGTACCTCCAAAAAAACCTGGCACGCCCCCAGACTGCATGCGGTTTCCATGAGGGAGTTTAAAAGAGCGCTTCCTATCCCTGCCCGGCGGTAGCTGGGATGGACTGCCAGCGTGGTGATATGGGCTTCACCGAAAAGAATCCAGGAACCGGCATAACCAACCACCTGTCCATTTTTACTTAAACCGGCCACAAAATAGCAAGCATAACCGTTGTGGCGCAGTTCTTTTTCAAAAGAGGCACGAGACCAGGGATAAGGAAAAGAAGAATGCTCTATTTCCATAACCTGTTCAAGATCTTCCATCGTCATCTTCCGGATTTCAAGGGGCAGCAACTTATTCTTCTACTCCTTTCTGTCTTTCTAGTAGACGACGCTGAGCTTCCGGCAGGCGAAGGTAAAATGGGTTTAAAGCATAAAGGGGGGTGGCACCTTTTTTATTCCAGTTCACAAAAGCCCGCAGCAAAACAGAAGAAGCATGGTTAAGTGATGCAGAAAAGGGCATCTCCCGGTAATAGTCAGTGAGGGCGGGTTTGAGTATTTTGCGGAATGCAGGAAGATTATCCCCGAGAAAAAGTATCTCCTCGCCGTAGGACATAAGCTTCCGGGATAAATTGGCAAGGGAAATGGCCTGGGGCGGTTCCACTTCCTCCAGGTCAGCCCCACCGCCGCGGTAAACAGAAGTATAAACCTGATTCCGGCGTGCGTCCAAAAGGGGGCAGAGCAAACCGGGATAAGAAGCACCCACACCAGCCAGCGCTTCCAGGGTATTAACTCCAATCAGGGGGATACCCAGCCCCTGTGCCAGCCCTCGAGCTGTTGAAACACCAATGCGGATGCCTGTAAAAGAGCCTGGACCTACAGCAACGGCAATACCTTCCAGCTGTTTGCGGTTAATATCGCTATCTTTCAGCAAGGAAATTATGAGAGGCATTAATCGTTGTGAGTGTGTTTTGTTTATATTTAGCAGGTATTCAGCCATGAGATTTCCTTCTTCTCCCACAGCCACGCTGCAAACCATTGTAGTAGTGTCTATTGCTAAGAGCAACATTGCCTGCTCCACTCCTTTAGAAGGGCTATGTTATCATCACCCCGGGGGTTGATATGAAGAAGCCGTGCATCTTCCCCCCTTGTATCATCCCGGGTTATTGTAATTTCAAGCCTGGCTGGCGGCAGGCTGTGGGAAAATTTCCCCGCCCATTCCACCAGGGCCACACCTTCTCCATAGAAGTACTCATCAAGTCCCAGAGAGGAAAGCTCATCCTCTTCTTCAAGGCGGTAGAAGTCAAAATGATAAAGTTCAAGCCGTCCCTGGTAAACATTCATAAGCACAAATGAAGGGCTGGTTACAGCTTCCTCCACCTCAAGCCCCAGTCCCACTCCCTGGGCAAAAACAGTTTTGCCTGCTCCAAGTTCACCATTCAAAGCAATAACCGTGCCCGGATTAACAACAGCTCCCAGTAGCCGGCCCATCTCCCGTGTCTCCTCGCTGCCTCCACTTGCCAATATCAGCAAACACTCACACCCCGTCACCAGTAATAGCTCAAATAAATGATCAATATAATAATTCTCCTGAATCCCTTAATCCCCAAAATATTATATCTTTTCTTTAATTCTAACGGCAATACAAATATTTTGCAAATAAGTTATAATATTTATGTGTTTTGTTAAACTATGCAAAATTCAGGGGCTAGAACCAAGCAATAAAATCTACTGGATTCTGTAAGCCTAATTGGTTATGATAAAATCAAGAGGAGGTAAGATCATGAGGGTACGACAGCTAAAAGGGTTTCCCATAATTGATTTGGAAAGTGGCGTTATGATCGGCCGCGTTCAAGATCTGGCAATTGACCCCAAACAAAAAAGAGTGGTTGGATTGGTGGCGGGAGAAAAGGGGCTCTTGAAAGGTAAAGGAAAAATAATTTCTTTCAGCAAGTTGCACAGCATTGGTAAAGATGCCGTAACTGTGGGAGACGGACGGGGAGAAGTAGATAATGGAGAGCTAGCAGATCAACTAAAGCCATATTATTTCCTCGGCAACAGTTTGATCAGCAGCAACGGAGATTATATCGCGAGGGTGCATGATTATTCCTTCTCCACGGAAACAGGTGAGTTGGAAAGCCTGCTGCTGCACGATTTAAAAGATGAAGGAAAAAAGGACTGGGAAGTTTGTCTCCTGGTGGAAGGGGTGCACAGCCTGGGACGGGACTATGTCATTGCTGCTGCCGGTTACGAGGCATACCTGCGTGAGGCACCCGACAGAGAGCCGGTCAAAGCGGCAGCAGAGGATGAATCGACAACATGGGAAACAAAAGAATCCGCTTCCGATCTGCGGGGACGGGTTAGTGAGCTATGGGAACGGGTGGAGCGGGAAGTAAGCCGTGAAGGCAAGGAGCTTGCATCCGAAACCAGGGAGCAAGTAAAAACATATGTTCTTGGGAAAAAAGCAGGACATACGGTTAAAGATAGTCGGGGAAATTTCCTGATCCGGGAAGGCGAATTAGTTTCCAGTGAAATAATTAAAAACGCAGAGAACAAAGAGCGTCTGGCTCCACTTTTTTTTGCAGTCCTTTCCAGTGAGGTGGAAGACAGCCTTAACATTATTGGTGAAAGAATTAGCCGCATTTTTAGGGGTAGTTGAGAAAATGCTTTAGAATTCAGACCCTCACGCCGTCTCCTGAGAAAAAGATGTATAGCAGCAGTTTTTTTTTAGATGTTCTGTCCGTCACACTGACATCCGCCCTCTGACCTTTTGCATTTTCGGGACAGACGGCCACGGCGGCCCCTGCGGCGCCGGCACCATCAGAAGGTGAACACTTAAGAATTCAGAATTCAGAAGACAGCATTCAGAATAAAAGATAACATGCACAAGAGGGGTGCAAGGTTGCATTTAGAAGTGAGAAGTCAGAGTGCCAGTGAGCCAGCAAAAAAAGCATAGCAGCAGTTTTTTTTTAGATGTTCTGTCCGGCACACTGACATCCCCTCTGACCTTTTGCATTTTCGGGACAGACGGCCACGGCGGCCCCTGCGGCGCCGGCACCATCAGATGAATGAAAACCTTAAGAATTCAGTATTCAGGAGACAGAAGTCAGAATAAAAGATAACGTGCACAAGAGGGGTGCAGGGTTGCCTGTGAGCAACCGTTCAGGCTCGATGAAAAGGCTTTACCGGAACGGGGTTGCCACATTTTACTGTCTGAGCGCAGCGAGTTTAAAATGTGTGCCGGGACGGAAAAGCCGCCAATATAATCTTTATTTGAGGCTGCGCGTTGTGAACAGGTACCTTGCGCACCGGTACCACAT
>SLRC01000112.1 GCA_007131175.1 Syntrophomonadaceae bacterium | reverse complement strand
TTTTGGCATGGGGATATTTACTCCAGAGAATCTTCCCATAGAGCATGCGGGGCAACTTCATATCATGAATATACATGGTCCGCCCCTGCACTTTATCCCAGGCATCAAGTTTGGGTACCGGTTGCCCCACTTTAAAAAGTTGCGCATCCTTTACTGTAGGCTCAAGAACCTTTACCACAAGCGCACCCCCTCTCAGAAGCTTCCTTCACTGCATCTACGATCTTAGAATATCCTGTGCAACGGCAAAGGTTTCCCGCCATGCCTTTGCGGATCTCCTCTTCCGTGGGACAGGGTTTTTCAATTAGCAGTGCTTTCGCTGACATAATCATTCCCGGCGTACAGAAACCGCATTGGACAGCACCCTTTTCCACAAAAGCCTTCTGCAGCGGATCCAGCTCACCCCGTGGGCCGGAAAGACCTTCAATGGTTACCACGCTGCGCCCGTTAGCAGCAGGCGCCATCATCAGGCAAGAGTTCACAGCCACATTATCCACCAAAACGGTACAGGAACCACACTCTCCGTAACCGCACCCCTCCTTGGCACCAAACAGCTCAAAATTATCCCGCAGCATATCTAATAATGTTACATGATCGTCAATGTTGATACTAACATCTTCTCCGTTTAGCTTAAAAGATATTTTCACCGCCATCACCCTTTCATCCAAGCTCTGTTAACCCTTTTAAGCGCCACTTCGGCAGCACGTGGGATCAGCGCGCAAATCATCTTCTTACGATACTCAGCCGTGGTGCGAAAACTTGTACGGGGGTTGGATTCGCCAAGAGCAATTGCTGCAGCCTGCTCCCAAACATCCCGGCTCAGCGGTTTGCCGGTAACAAAGCCTTCCGCTTTTTTAGCCCGGAATGGCACTGGCCCTGCCAGGCTGAGGGCTATTCTGGCTTCTTTGCACACCATATTATCATCAGGCACAATGATTACAGCAATGCCCAATAAAGGCAGATCCATAGCCTTACGCCGTGAATGCTTGATATAACATGAGCATGCCCCTTCAGGCAGAGTCGGAATACGGATAGTGCGCAGGATCTCCCCCGCAGCCAGCGCTGTTTTCCCGGGACCCTGGAAAAAATCTTCTATAAAGACCTCCCGTTCCCCTGCCGGCCCCTCCAACACCAGTTTCACTCCCAAAGCAACAACGGGAGCTGCCGTATCAGCAGATGGGGCTGCATTACAAATATTTCCCCCGATAGTGGCCACATTGCGAACCTGAACCGATCCCAGATTATCAACTGCATCAGTTAACAGGGAATACTTTTCCCGCAAAAGCTCAGATTTTTCGATCTTACGGTGAGTTACCATGGCACCGATACAAAGCTCACCATTTTCCGATGCTATTTCCTGTAATCCGGGAATACAGCGCAGAGATATGAGATGATCCGGGGTTTTGGTTTCCTGCTTGACCTCTATGATCAGGTCCGTGCCACCGGCAAGGACCATGGCGGCGTCACCGTGCCCCTCCATAAGGGCAAAGGCATCTTTCATTGATTGAGGTTCATGATAAGTTAATCTTCTCAACTTTTTCCCTCCCTCCTTAGAACAAAGGTAAAACAACGCTGTTATTTTGCAGCAGCCCGCAACCCGGCAGTTGCATCTTCATCCAACGTAAGGGTCTCCCCATTAATAACCACACCGTAATCTTCCCTGGCTTTTTCCAATGAAACCACGCCGTTTTTCACATCTCTCAATACTTTTTCCGGTGAACGCAACATGGGATCACCGTAACCACCGCCACCACCGGCCTGCTGATACCAAACTGTACCCTTGGGCACCTCGGGAACAAGCTCCTTGCTCAGGGGCACATATTTTTTACCATCGGGATAACGCAGTTCGATAATATTTAGAGTACCATTGTTCCCGCCAAAAATACCAAAAGCCGGTTCCACATCACCATCACCGAAGGTAATAACATTCATATTAGCTCCACCAAGGGAAAAGTCCGTTTCCACTCCCAGACCGCCACGCCACTGTCCGGCACCGGCAGAATCCATAAGGTATTCATGCTTATTCAGCAGGAATGGATTCTGCTGCTCAAACATTTCGTAGTCCTGGGCCAAAACGCCGCCCGAAGCGTCAATCATGCCAATATGATCATACCCGTCGTAGCCGTGAGTGCCGCCAGAGCCTCCTTTCATTCCGAGGAAAATAATATCCACAAAGGGTGCGTTCTTCCGGGGGTCTTTACCATTAACAAGCCCGCACAGCAAGTTGTTCCAGCCTGCCGTTACCCGCTCGGGGATAATTGGTGCAAGGGCCCTGATGATGGCATCGGCCGTGGCCGGACAAAGGTGGTTGCCAAACGTGGTGGCCGCCGGATAGCTGGCGTTAAGGATGGTCCCTTCCGGAATAATGAGCTTGATGGGGCGGGACATCCCGTCGTTATGGGGGATGTCCGGGTTGACCATCTGCAGGAAGGTGAGAATTACGGCCGAGGCCGATGATGTGAAGGTCCCGTTTACAAAGCCGTTGGTCTGACCGTCTGTTTCGGAGAAGTCAAAGGAAATGTCGTTTTCCCCAACGGTGATCTTTACACGTATCTGATACTTGGAACCAATGTTTTTGCCGTCGTAGTATACGGTGGATTCACCGGTATAGACTCCCTGGGGGATGGTGTTGATTTCTGCCTGCATCATTTTTTCGGTGGAGCGGTAGAGATACTCCTTGTGCGCTTCAAATACGTCAAGGCCGTATTTGTCCACCAGGTCGATCATGTGCCGCTCCGCCAGGGTGCAGCTGCCCATCTGGGCTGTAAGGTCTTCCCGCACAATGTCGTAACGGATATTGGCAAATATAAGGTCCC
>SLRC01000184.1 GCA_007131175.1 Syntrophomonadaceae bacterium | reverse complement strand
TACCGGTGCGCAAGGTACCTGTTCACAACGCGCAGTCTCAATAAATGATGAGCAGCAGTGGGCTTTTCCGTCCCGGCACACATTTTAAACTCGCTGCGCTCGGAAAGTAAAATGTGGCAACCCCGTTCCGGTAAAGCCTTTTCATCGAGCCTGAACGGTTGCTCACAGGCAACCTTGCACCCCTTTTGTGCATCTCATCTTTTATTTTGACTTCTGTCTTCTGAATTCTGAATTCTTATGGTTTTCATCCTTCTGCTGGTGCCGGCAACGCAGGGGGCGCCCGAAAATAACTGCCTGAGCAATGTGGATCTATCCGGTTCACTGTCATAGTGACATCTCCCCGGATTATTTGCTCTGATAATGATGTTGCCGGTACCAGTTTATTGTTTTCCCTATTCCAACCTCCAGGGATATCTGGGGGTAATAGTCCAAAATCTGCTCTGCTGCTGAGAGGTCGGGAACTCTACGGGGGATGTCTTCGAAATGGGGTCCATAAAATTCCTCATATTTTTGAAAGATTATCTCCCCTTTTGTCCCCGAAACCGCAAGCACGGTTTGGGCCAGCTCCAGGATAGAGGTTTCCCGGCGATGCCCCAGGTTAAAAATCTTACCTTCCGCTGCTGGACGGCTACCTGCCTCGATGGTTCCCCGGATAATATCTCCAATATAGGTAAAACAGCGTGTTTGGCTGCCGTCACCATGTACGGTCAGGGGTTTATGGCTCAGGATTTGATTAACGAAACGGCTGGCTACACCGCCATAAGCGGAACTGTCAGCGTGGGGTCCATATACGTTGAAATAACGTACTATGACCAGGGGGAGTCCTTTCCTGGCAAAGCCGAGGCAGAGGTGTTCGGCCGCACTCTTGGAGACGGCATAACACCAGCGGTCCGCAGTGGAGGACCCATACACCCTGGCCGAATCTTCATGAAAGGGAACCGCTTCATTTTTTCCATAAACTTCCGAAGTGGATGCGAAAATCACTTTTTTACCTGACTGCCATGCCACTTTCAGCAGGTTTAGCGTATGGTTTACGTTAACCTCAATTACCATAATCGGGTCTTCCACATATCTTTTCACACCAACAACAGCCGCCAGATGATAGATAACGTCAACTTGCTCAATTATATCCTGTAAATGCTTCTCTTCGGAGAGGGACCCGGCTGTAAATTTAAAACGGGGGTAATTTCTTAAGGGGGTAATTCTTTCACGTTTACCCTTGCTGAAATCATCCAGGCCAATTACATCATCCCCCTGCGCCAGTAGTCCGGTGCAAAGATGAGAGCCGATAAAACCGGCTGCTCCAGTTACTAAATATCTCATTTGTGTGCCTCCACATTATTCTTCATAATTACCCTATATCCCCACTCCCAGGTAGACAATGCCGTGCTTCTTCATTTCCTGCTTATTGAAAAGGTTTCTTCCATCAACAATGAGGGGATAAACCAGTGAATCTTTAATTTGTTTTAAATCCAGTTCGCGGTATGCGGGCCAGGCGGTTAAGATAAGCAGGGCATCTTTCCCGCTAATGGCCTCGTATGGTGTTGCAGCCCATTCAACCTCTTCCAGGCCATCCATTTCATTTTTCGAAAGGCCTGCCTGGAGAAAGTTTTTTACCTGTGGATCATGGACAGTGAGTATGGCCCCAAGGGAGAGGAGATGTTTTACAATGGGAAGACTGTGAGAATCCCTGACGTCATCCGTATCCGGTTTAAAAGCCATCCCCAGCACAGCAATATGCTTTCCTTTCAAAGAACCTAACTGCTCTGTGAGTTTTTGCACTACTGCCTGACGTTTGTTTTCATTAACTTCCAAAGCAGCCTCCAGAATCTTTGCTTTTTCCCCGGTGTTTTTGAATTGGTTGATTAACGATTTCAGGTCTTTTTCCAAGCAGGGTCCGCTAAAACCAACACCTGCTTCCAGAAAATTGGGGCCGATTCGCGGATCCAGACCCATTCCCCTGCTGACAATGCGCACGTCCGCATTAGCCTTTTCACACAATAGGCCTATTTCATTGATGAAAGATATTTTGTTTGCCAAAAAAGCATTGCTGGCATATTTGATCAATTCAGCGTTTTCCCAGCTGGTGATAATTATGGGAACTCCGGGAGGGCTGTATAACCCTGCAACTAATGCTCCGTCTTCCTCCGAACAGGCACCCACGACTATCCTGGATGGCTGCCAAAAATCCTCAACCCCTGATCCCTCACGCAAAAACTCGGGATTTGAAACAAGGGTAACATTATGAGAAAGACCAAGATCCTTCAGAAATGCGGTCAAGCGGCGGCTGGTTCCAACGGGTACTGTGCTTTTTACCACAACCAGGCAATGTGTTTTACGGTTGCGGGCAATTGCTTCAACGGCTCTATCTATCTGGGACGTATCTGCTGCACCGTTTGGTAAAGCTGGCGTCCCTACACAAATAAAAACAAGTTCGCATCCCGCCAGTTCTTCTGCCCGGGACGTAAAGCTTAGCAACCCGTCACTGAGCGTTTTTTCAACCAGCTCTTGCAAACCCGCTTCATAAAAGGGTAATTTCCCCTGCAAAATATTCTTAATGGAAATAAAATTAAGATCATATGCAACGGTCTTATAACCAAGTTTAGCCAAACAAGCTGACTGGACCAATCCGATGTGACCCAGTCCTCCAACAATACCCAACCTAATTTTCTCCAAGGGACTCTGCACCTCAATATCTTAAATATTACTTTGCTCCATAAGGAACCAACAGGCTCAAATCTGCTATATGATATTCAGCTGTTATCTTATTTGTTACAGCCCATCCTGCTACATGTTCTTCATTATCAAATGGCAGAAAAAAAATGTAACAGCCAGGTCCGGCAAAGAATACCATAATAAAAAAAATATTGAGGCAGGGTTGGAAAATGCAAGTAAAAAAAGCTATTATCCCGGCAGGTGGCTATGGAACAAGGTTTTTACCTGCAACGAAAGCGCAGCCGAAAGAAATGCTGCCCGTTGTGGATAAACCGGCAATTCAGTACCTGATCGAGGAAGCACTTGCTTCCGGGATAGAGGATATAATAGTAGTTACTTACCGAGGTAAAAATATGATTGCAGATCACTTTGACAAGGCTTATGAACTTGAAACTGAGTTATTAAAGACAGGCAAGTTGAGTAAACTGGAAGATGTGCAAAAAATTTCGGAAATGACAGAAATATGCTATGTCAGGCAAAAACAAGCGCTGGGCCTCGGTCATGCGGTTTATTGTGCTCGAAAATTTATTGGAAACGAACCTTTTGCCCTAATGCTGCCAGATGATATTGTACAAGCAACAAGGCCTTGTATTTCCCAGCTAATAGATAAGTTCAACAGGTATCAGAGTCCAATTATAGGTGTTGAAATTGTTCCCGAAGATAAGGTTCAGCTTTATGGTATCGTTAAGGGGATAGAAGTTGAGCATCGTGTGTTGAAAATTGAGAGCCTGGTGGAGAAACCACAACCCCGGGAGGCACCCTCAAAACTGGGGATTATAGGAAGATATATTTTACACCCCTGTATTTTTGATGTTCTAAAGAGTACCAGGCCAGGGTTGGGTGGGGAAGTCCAGCTTACCGATGCCTTGCTTAAACTCAATGAATATCAGCAGCTATATGCTTATATTTTTGAAGGAACTAGATACGATGTGGGCGATAAGTTGGGATATCTAAAAGCCGTGGTTGAACTGGCACTGCAAAGGGATGAATTTAAAGAAGGATTAAAAAAATATCTGCTGGAAATTGGCGAGAAACTAAAACTTGATTTGACTTAGAGATATATCTCTAAGCTAATTAGTCCAAAGAAAAAACTTTGCCACATTATGTGGCAAAGTTTTTTCTTTTTAGCCGATACTATTAGATTATATTTAGTTCCGGTTCATCCTGCTGTGGCGGGAAGAGCTCATCGATGGGCGGACACACAATTTCTTGCGCCTGCGGAGCAGCCTCGCAGATACGGGGAACACAGAAGCCGTAAACGGGAACCATCAGTTTAATGAAAGCTGTCACTTCGATGATCTTGCAGATCTTAATTCTGAAGAGCAAACTTTCAAATGGTAGACCTGCTACAAAGTCACGCGCTAAGAAGCAGGTGAAGCCCGTAACTTCGCAGAAAACGAACGGTCCGCCTGCGGCGCCAAAAAGCAAGCCGGGAGGGGGAACATAGAGCAATACCTGGTTGAATATATTATTAAACGTTTGCGTATAGGTGCAGAGGAGAACGGGAACTACGGGAGTATCATTCCACAGTTCGGCCTGGATTGTTACAGTCTGTTCGATGGTAACAATTCTTTCATTGTTGGTGTCAGGCAGGGGAGGTCCCACATCAATTACTTCACATTCAACATTAAGAACCTCGCATTCAACCCGGGTTACATCTGTTGTGTCAATGTTTTCGCAAGCTTTACCTGGACCGGTGGGGAGCAAGCTGTTTACGACGAAATCTTCTTCTTTCCAGCACTGATCAAATACTTTCTCCACAAGCAGGCAGTCTATCTCCGTGGCCGGAGGACATTCACGCCTGCCCGTTTCTTCGTCAACAATAGGGCAGAGTCCGGGCTGCAGAAATTCACCTGTTTCCGGGTCTCTGGCTGGACCAGCCATAATCAACACTCCTTTCTCTTAAGGGTTTCAAATATCAGCCGGTCCCTGAGTTGTCTGGCTGTATTTTTTAAACCCTTCCTTTCATGCTTTATATTATGAGATGAAGGGTTTTTTGTGACATCGTTAAACAATATTCTAAATAAATTATTTAGGCCAAAGCCGGGTTAACATTTTCAGGCTGTTAACATAGGATATAAAATAACCAGCATTTTATCTGACCAAGTATAGTTTTGAACTGACAAAGTATCGTAAGGAGGATAAAAATGTCACAGGATCTCATAGCCGGAAAACGGTTGCCCCGCGGCATGCGTCGCAGTGAAAATATTACCAGTGGGGAAAAAAGGGGGGGAGGTAAACGCTTCCGTTCTTACTTTGATCTCAGTAAGGTTGGGCAAAACTGCACTCCTGAAGAATATAGGAAAAAAGTGGAGGAAGTAAGGAGAAATGCCCAGTTGGGCTGAAGGAGAGGTTAACATCCGATGGTTCATCGGATAACGGAGTAAGACCAAGTGATTGAAATAAACTTGGGATTTAGTGGGTCGTCCAGTGGAAATTCAGCACAGGGACGATCCTTTCTTTTAGCACTATAGTCAGGAATTGTTTACGGGTTCTTTGATTGCTGTGGATGGGTGCCATCTTCATCTCTACCCCTATCATTGCGTGATTGCAGGGCAAATGATATAATGGGCGAAACATTATACCAAAAGCGCAACACGCCGCGGTAAGATGGAGGTCGTTAAATATGGTTAGAGATGCTGTTAAGGTTGGTCTTTTGGGCTTGGGCACAGTTGGCGCGGGTGTAATGAAGATTCTGCAGATTAACTCGGAGCAGATCCGAAGTCGAGCCGGTATAAACATTGAAGTAAAAAAAATTCTGGTTCGTGACCTGAAAAAGCCCAGAGCGGTTGAAGTAGAATCTTCCCTTCTTACTACAAACGTTACAGAAATCCTTGAAGATCCGGAAATAGACGTGGTCATCGAGCTTATGGGCGGATTGGCAGCGCGGGTACATGTAGAGGAAGCGCTGCGCCGGAAAAAATATGTCATTACAGCCAACAAGGATCTCATGGCAACTGCCGGGGCATCACTTTTACGCTTAGCCCGTGACAATGGACGGAACATCTATTATGAAGCAAGTGTTGGAGGAGGAATTCCCTTAATAAGGCCTCTCAAACACAGCCTGGGTGCCAACAAAATCCTGCGCCTTGTGGGTATTATCAATGGCACAACCAACTACATTCTTACCAGGATGGACCTGGAAAATATGGAATTTAATGACGCCCTCGCCGAAGCTCAGGCACGGGGTTTTGCTGAGCAAAATCCGGAAAACGACCTGGAAGGCAAAGATGCTGCATACAAGCTCAGCATTCTTGCCGGCCTTGCTTTTAACAGCCAAATCCATTTTGACACGGTTAACGTGGAGGGAATCAGCAATTTAAAACAGCGTGATATCTTATATGCCCGTGAGCTGGGTTTTACGATTAAACTGCTTGCTATTGGCGAAGAAAGAGCAGATGGGTTGACCCTGCGTGTCCATCCTGCCCTTGTTCCCCTGACCCATCCTTTGGCTGGTGTCCTTTACGAAAACAATGCCCTTTATGTGGAAGGAAATGCTGTAGGGGAAGTTATGTTTTACGGGCCGGGGGCAGGAGCCTTGCCCACAGGCAGCTCAGTGGTTGCCGACCTTATAGATGTGGCTCGCACTATTAATCATCATGTGGAAAACGGTATTATTGAAATAGCATTCCATGATAAAAAGGTTGTCCCCCTTGAAGAACTGGAGTCTGCTTTTTACCTCCGTTTACTGGCCGAGGACCAGTCCGGGGTTTTTGCCGGTTTGGCCAACGCTTTTAGTGAAGAGATGGTAAGCCTTGATATGATCATCCAGAAACGAAGCCGCGAAGGGGAAGCGGAAATTGTCCTGGTTACACACGCTGAAAAAGAAAAGAGTTTCAACGCTGCCCTCGCGAGCATTCAAAAGTTTTCCGGCATTAAGGCTGTTAAAAGTGTCTACCGGGTTATCCGGAAGTAAAGTTGATTGGAAATAATAGTTATATTGCCTTTTTAGACGCCCGGAAGGAATAAACCACTTTATTGTGGAATAGTAATTAGTGTTCCACCTCTTTTTATTCGCACAGCTAATTTTATGCTTCAATCGGGCGAGAGAGATGCGGCATAAGAGGGAAGGGAAAACTTTTGTCTTTAGTTTGTGGAGTCCAGGGATACAGCAGGCCCACCTGGGTTGAAGTTGACCTTGCTAAAGTTGAATCTAATGTCAAAGAATTTCGCCGCTTAATACCCGACTCGGTAAAAATAATGGCTGTGGTAAAAGCAAACGCTTACGGACACGGTGCCCCTGAAGTGGCAAATACCGCCCTTAATGCCGGAGCGTCCGTATTGGGAGTGGCTTCTTTAGAAGAAGGGATAAGCCTGCGCAGCCGAGGCATCAGTGCGCCGGTGTTAATCCTCGGCTATACAGACCCGGGGCAGGCTGCTTTGCTGCAGGAGGGCCTTTTTACTCCCACAGTTTTTAATTGGGAGGGAGCCCGGGATTTAGCACAACATGCATGTGCCCTTGGTTGCCGTATAGGCTTCCATTTTAAAGTGGATACAGGGATGGGCCGCCTCGGACTTGCCGATCCGCGTAGCGCCCTGCTACTTTTAAAGAAGGTGTCCGCCCTTTCAGGATTGAAGCTTGAAGGGGTCTTTACCCATTTTGCTTCTGCAGATGAACAGGATCGGGTATTTACAAGTGGGCAAATTGCTCTTTTCCATAAATTTCTCAATGCTGCTGCAAACGAGGGCATAAATATACCCCTGCGACATGCTGCCAACACGGCTGCGGCTATTGAGTATCCGGATGCTGCCCTTGATATGGTCCGTTTGGGTATTGGTATATACGGATACTACCCTTCCGCTGCAGTGGATCAGCAGAAGGTCAGGTTGCAGACAGCCTTTTCATTAAAAAGCAGGATTATATTCTTAAAAAAAGTTGTTGCCGGCACGCCTGTCAGTTACGGGGGTGAATACCATGCCCCCCGGCAAACAATTATTGCCACGGTTCCCCTGGGTTACGGTGACGGCCTGAGTCGGCACCTGTCAAATGGGTGGTTCATGTTGGTAGGGGGGCGGTGTGTCCCCATAGCTGGAAGAGTTTGTATGGATATGACCATGCTTGATGTTGGTACTGTTCCCGGGGTGTGTGAAGGTGATGAAGTTGTAGCGTATGGGAATCAGGGGAATGAGGAAATTAATATTGATGCGGTGGCTGCAAAATTAAAAACCATTAGTTACGAAGTGCTTTGTAATGTCAGTTCCAGGGTGCCTCGCCTCTATTTACCCAAAGAGTAAGAAGTAATGAAGATTTTCCAGTATAAATATGCAGTATTCTCGGACAATAATTATAATAATGGATTTTACCGCAACCAATCTTCAGGGGGTGCGTTCCTTGCCAAGAACGAAACGAATTATGATCAGCCTGCCGAACAATTTATTGGAAGAAGTGGACGGTGTGGTTGAAATGGAGAAGCGTACGCGAAGCGAATTTATCAGGGAAGCAATGAAACTTTACCTCCAGGAACGGAAAAAACAAAAAATACGTGAGCAGATGCAGGACGGCTACATGGAGATGGCGCGGCTTAATCTGGCATTGGCCAACGAAGCCATTAATGTGGAAAACGAGGCAGATCGTCTGGCTGATGAAATGGTTGGAGAGTGAGGATGGTGGAGGTAAAACGTGGGTTTGTTTTTTTTGCCGACCTGAGCCCTGTAATTGGTTCCGAACAGGGCGGGTTCCGGCCTGTACTGGTGGTGCAAAACAATGTGGGGAATAAATTCAGTCCCACCGTTATTGTTGCAGCCATAACTTCTCATATTGAAAAAGCAAAGCTGCCTACGCATGTTGAATTAAAGGCACGGCAACATGGGCTGGAAAAAGACTCAGTTATTTTACTGGAGCAGGTTCGTACTATTGACAAACAACGCTTACAGCAGAAAATAACGGAACTGGATGATAAAACCATGGCTCTTATTGATGAGGCATTGAAGATAAGCTTGGGACTGATTGATTTTTAGTGGGTTTATCCCCACCTGACGGTGAGAATCCAATGATCCCTATTGGTGTGACCTGTTCGTACCAGGAACAGCATGATCGCTTTCGCTTGAACTCCTCCTATTGCCGGGCTCTGGAAAAAAGTGGCGGTTTGCCCCTTGTCCTTGCTACCCTTGAGCCGGTAAAGGCAGCAGATTATTTAAATATGCTCCATGGGCTGCTCCTTAGTGGTGGTGGTGATGTGGATCCCTGCTATTTTGGGGAAGAGCCTCTGCCCGGTTGCGGGGAAATAACACCGCAACGGGATGCAGTAGAGATGAGGCTGATAGATCTTGCCATACAGCGGAATATGCCTGTGCTAGCCATATGTCGGGGCATACAGGTACTTAATATTGCCTGTGGGGGAGATATTTACCAGGATCTAAGACGGCGGAATGGCCGTTGTCTTCAGCACTGGCAAAAAGCCCGGGATTGCCATCCCACGCACAGTGTGGGCCTGGTTCCGGGAACATTATTAGAACATATTTTCGGTGGCACTAAGAGTATGCGCGTTAATTCTTTCCATCACCAGGCAGTTCGCCGGCCCGGTGCCGGGATAAAGATCACGGCCAGTTCTCCAGACGGTATTATCGAAGCGGTGGAGATGAAGGACCGTTCTTTTGTATTGGGCGTGCAGTGGCATCCTGAAGCATTATCCCTGGCAGGAAGAAAAGGAGGTCAGGAGATTTTTGATGCTTTCCTGCAAGCAGCTTCAAGGTTTAGTCCCTAGTATACTTACCATGATTACGAGGTGATAAAGTTGAAAATTTCAGGCAAAGCACTGGGAATTTCCCCTTCCCCCACCCTGACCATTGATGCCCGGGCCAAACAGTTGAAGAGTGAAGGAGTGGACATAATTGGTTTTGGTGCCGGTGAACCTGACTTTGACACACCGGAACATATCAGGGAAGCAGCAATAGAGGCAATCAGAGAAGGTTTCACCCGTTATACACCGTCTGGAGGTATCCCTGAATTAAAAGAGGCTATTTGCGAAAAGTTTCAACAGGACAATGGCCTCCAATATGGCAAAGAGCATATAGTGGTGAGTAACGGAGCTAAACAATCCCTTGCCAATATTTTTATGGCAATCCTGGACGCGGGGGATGAAGTTATTATCCCCACTCCATACTGGGTCAGTTATCCGGAGTTGGTTAAATTGGCTGACGGTACCCCTGTGTGTATAGAGGGGGAGGAAAAAGATGGCTATATGTTAACAGCGGCATTGCTTAACAAGCATCTTTCTTCCCGCACCCGGGCGATTGTAGTAAACAGCCCAAGCAACCCCACGGGCCTTCTATATACCCAGGAGGAACTTTTTGCCATTGCTGCATTCGCCATTAAAAACAACCTCTGGATTATTTCCGATGAGATCTATGAAAAGTTAATTTACGATAATGCAGTGCATATATCCATCGCTTCTTTGGGTGAAGAGATGAAAAAACGTACCATTGTTGTCAATGGAGTATCTAAGGCATATGCCATGACAGGATGGCGGATTGGCTATACGGCATCGGAACCTGAACTGGCCGCTGCCATGGATAGAATTCAAAGCCATGCCACCTCCAATCCCAACTCCATTGCCCAAAAGGCAGCCCTTGCTGCGCTAAGAGGACCACAGGAGTGTGTGGAGGAAATGCGCAAGGTCTTTTCCAGCCGCCGCACCTATGCCCTTGAGCGGATTAACAAAATGCCATACCTCTCCTGTGGATCTCCCGAGGGTGCTTTTTATCTCTTTGCCAATGCAGGACAGGCTTGTGGCCGCAGCTTCCGCGGTACCCTGGTTGCGGACTCAGACAAGCTAGCCGCCCTTTTACTGGAACACTACCGCGTGGCCCTGGTACCGGGAAGGGGTTTTGGCGCACCGGAGTATCTCCGTTTATCATACGCCACATCCATGGAAAACATCAGAATTGGATTGGATCGCCTGGAAGCTTTCTTAAAGGAATTGGAATAAAGCACACAAGTTGAGACGATAGCAAAAAAAGAAAGGGCGCCAAAGCGCCCTTTCCGAACTTTCCCTATTGTCCACTTCTAACAATCAACAGACAAGATCCCTTCCACAGCAAAATTCTCTTTTTTCATTTCCCTCACAATCACCTGGACATCGGCAGCGCTACAGTTGATCGTTTTAACCAGTGCCTCTGTAACCTCTTTAACCATTGCTCTTTTTTGATCCAGGTTTCTACCTTCAAACATTTCTACCTGTACTATGGGCATGACATTACTCCTTTCTTTATGGGCTCTGACCTCATAATACCCCGGTTTTATAAATCTACCGGGACTTATCACATTTTAACATCAATGTCCGCTGGAATTCCAGTATTACTGAAAATATTTAAGTAAATATATCTGTAACTGCTCAGCAGTCAGGAGTCAGCACACAGTAGCCATAATAAAGGATTAAAAATCGAGCTTAATTCGTTTCAAATGGACCTGTTAGTGAACGGCGCGATACCCAAGCTGCATTTAACTATCCGGTAGTGTCTGTGTTATTGTGACTCTTAGACGCGCAATCTTGAGCC
>SLRC01000008.1 GCA_007131175.1 Syntrophomonadaceae bacterium | reverse complement strand
TGACTTCTCACTTCTGAATTCACAGGCAACCCTGCACCGCTCAGCTTGCTGTTGCATTTTCATTTATCTGCTGGTGCCGGCGCTGCAGGGGCCGGCATGGTTGTCTGACTTCTGAATTCTGTCTCCTGAATACTGAATTCTTAAGGTTTTCATCCATCTGCTGGTGCCGCTGTTTTGGGGCGGCATGTGAATCTGTCCCAAAAACCAAACTATATTATTCTCTTTAGCTTCATCCTTTTCCTTCCCTAAAACCAATTTTATTATCCACCTTCCGTTATTTTTCACTTTTCAGCCGGGCAGTTATTCCCAAAAGGGCCTGTTTGATCTGGCTGGCAGCCATTTTATAATCTTCCAGTCCGCCGCCATACGGGTCGGCAATATCGCTCCCGTCAGCACCATACTCCCCCAGCGTCCAAATCTTATTTCGGCAGTTGGGGAAACGTTCCAAAATATATTTTTTATGGTCTGCAGTCATTGTGAATATGTATTTGGCCTTCTCCACCATAGCCGCATCCAGGGGGCGGGAGCGGTGACGTTCCATGTTCAGACCTTCACTTTGCAACAATAGCAGAGTTTCGCAGCTGGCCGCAAGGCCTCCCACCGTTGCTAAACCGGCAGACCAGACATACAGTTTTCCCGGCATACCTGCTAATTCCCAGTAGTACGGAAAAAACGCTTCAGCCATAACGCTGCGGCAAGTATTTCCGCTGCAAACGAAAAGAACAGAGCAACTACTGACCATCTTTTCACCTCATTTTTGGACCTTTCCTGTTACCGGGGGCAACAATAACACGGCTGGCTGCTTTGTGCAAGCGATTCATCAATGCCCGTCCCATTTCCTCCTCAGCAAAACCCTCGGCAACTATCACATCCACTCCTTCGTTGTCCAAACGGCGAAGCGCTCCGTAAAGGCGTGATGCCGCAGTTTTTGGGTCCCTTTGTGAACCCACTATTTCCAGGGGAACATGGTTGGTAAAGGGGAAGTTATGCGCTGTCTCAGCGGTAAGCAGCAAGCCCGGACGCATCCCCCTGCCTTGAAGATCCGCCAGGAGATCATTAATTCGCTCTTCCTGTTTTTCCCCCAATTCCACAAGGTAGAGGAGAGCACGGGGTGCATAGTGACGATACTTCATCCCCGGTGCAGGAGGAGTGCCTGTAAATTCAACACCGTTACGGCAAAGATCAACAATTTCCTCCTGCAAGACCATACCAAGTTGTTCAAGTGTAACCCCCCCGGGCCGCAGCAATACGGGAGGAGCAGTGAGAAGGCTGAGGACAGTTGATTCCACGCCCACACTGCAGGGACCACCGTCAAGGATGGCATCAATACGCCCGGCCAGATCGGCAATCACATGATGCGCCGTTGTGGGACTGGGACTGCCGGAAAGATTGGCACTGGGCGCAGCCACAGGTAAAGCAGCCAGCTCAAGGAGCGCCAGGGCAAGGGGATGAGCAGGGACACGGACAGCCACTGAATGAAGTCCTGCTGTCGTCTCCCCCGGTAGCAGGTCACTCTTTGGCAGGACAAGGGTGAGGGGTCCGGGCCAGAATTTTTCGCCGAGCAAATAAGCTTTGGGGGGTATTTCCAGCACCAATTCCCTAACCTGTTCCATACCCGTAACATGCACAATCAGGGGGTTATCCCCCGGCCTGTTTTTAGCCGCAAATATTTTCCCCACTGCCCTGGCACTGCGGGCATCAGCACCCAACCCGTAAACCGTTTCCGTGGGAAATGCGACCACACCTCCTTTTTGCAAAATCGTTGCGGCAAAGTGAAGGGCTTCCTTTGCATGGAGGGGGTCTGAAGCATTCAATATTTTTGTTCCCTTGATTTCGGGCCAATCCAAACTAAAACAACCCCTTAAGCGTATCATTAAACTATAAATACAATTTTACCCTTTTTATGATATTTTAATTAGCGAAATAAGCTTTCTACACTTGTGGCACCGGTGTTATACTATGATATAATGAATCGAATCAGCTTGCAACATGGAGGCGAATATAAAGGCATGAATGAGCAAAACCTGCGCGCTTTGCTTACCGATTTGCAGGAAGGCAGGTGTGATGTAAACCAAACCCTTGAACGACTGCGTCTATACCCTTACGAGGATCTTGGTTTTGCCAAGGTTGATCATCACCGCCAGTTACGCAAAGGTTTTCCCGAGGTAATTTACTGTCCGGGCAAAACTGCCGGGCAGGTGGTGGAAATTATGGGCAGCATGCTTGCCTTCCCCGGAAATATTATCGCCACGCGGGCAGAACAGGATATTTTCGCTGCGGTGCAGGAAGTATTTCCTGATGCCTGTTATCACGAACTGTCCCGGACAATCACCATCGAACGGGACCGGTGTATATATGGAAACGGAACCATTTTAGTTATCTCTGCGGGTACAGCGGACCTTCCCGTAGCAGAAGAAGCTTGCCTTACAGCACAATTAATGGGTAACAATGTGGAGAGGCTCTATGATGTGGGTGTTGCGGGGATCCATCGCCTTTTGGACAACAGTGCCCATATCTTTCGGGCAGCCGTGATTATCGTAGTGGCCGGTATGGACGGCGCCCTTCCCAGCGTGGTGGGAGGTTTGGTACGCTGCCCCGTTGTGGCCGTTCCCACCAGCGCTGGTTATGGTGCAGGGTTTGGCGGGCTTGCGCCCCTGCTCACCATGCTCAATTCCTGCGCCAGCGGGGTTTCTGTGGTAAATATCGATAACGGTTTTGGTGCCGGTTACTGTGCCGCCCTCATTAACCGCACCCGTGATTAATAACTCAGGTATTCAGAATTCAGGAGACAGTAGTCAGACAACCATGCCGGCCCCTGCAGCGCCGGCACCAGCAGATAAATGAAAATGCAACAGCAAGCTGAGCGGTGCAGGGTTGCGAGTGATAACGAATCTTGCTTCTTGCTCCCTGAACC
>SLRC01000025.1 GCA_007131175.1 Syntrophomonadaceae bacterium | reverse complement strand
TTCCAAGGGTCCTGAAGCTGGCCGGTTTTAAGCCGGATATCTATCTTAATATTCGTGATGGGCCATGATTTACCATAAATTAACTACAAAATATTTGTGCAGTAGGGTGTTGAATGCCCGTAACAATATCACAAGATGCATCAATCGTGTGCAATAGGGTCCGTCCCCAATGCATGCGTCCCCAATGCATGGAAGGAGAGTTGCCGTTATTGATGGGCAGGGGATACGAGCATGTAGCCCAGTCCGGGGCGGGAAACGATATATTGAGGTTCGGAAGGGTTTGTCTCTATTTTCTTTCTTAGATGCCAGATATACGCGCGCAGGTAATCCCTTTCATCGCGATAGTCGGAGCCCCAAACCCGGGAAAGCAGATCTTCATGGGAAAGTACCTGGTTTGGCCGTTGTGCCATCTCGTATAACAATCTGTACTCCGTTGCTGTCAGCTCCACTTTTTGTCCGGCAATGAATAAACACGCCTGTGTATAATCTAATTCCAGTTCTCCAAAATTTACAGAAGAAGGCTTTGTGTTGGCTTCACCCGTGCGCCGCAGCACCGCCTGGATACGCGCCAGGAGTTCCTGTACGCTGAAAGGTTTAGTCAGGTAATCATCTGCACCTGCATTGAACCCCTCAACCTTATCTGTTTCCTGGGTCTTGGCGGTTAACATGATAATCGGTACTTTGGAAAAAGTGCGAATACGGCGGCATACATCATATCCGTCAAGCTCACCGGGCAGCAGGATATCAAGTATAATTAAATCCGGGTTATTAGTCGCGGCCTTTTTTACCGCTTCGATACCGTTGCCTGCGCAAAGGGTGGCATAGCCTTGCGCTTTCAGGTTGGTCTCCACGAGCCTGACTATACGCTTTTCATCTTCCACAACCAGGATTAACAGGTTTTTCAAATACGCTTGCCCCCTCCCTGATGTACTTTAACCCTAGATCCGTTATGATCCCAATACTATTATGTTAAAGGTTTATTTGCATCGCTTAGCGGCAGGGTAAAAGAGAAGGTGCTCCCTTTGTTGAGGGTGCTCCTTGCCCAGATCCGCCCTCCATGTTTTTCCACAATTTCACATGCTATGGGCAAGCCAAGCCCAGTCCCCGCAATGTCCGACTTGATGCGATAGTATTTTTCGAACAGCCGGTTCAGGTGTTCCGGGGCGATCCCGATCCCTTCATCTGCCACGGTAATTTTTATTTCATTGCTTTCCTGGGAGCAGTTGACCACAATCAGACCCCCTGCGGGGGAGTACCTGATCGCATTATCAAGAAGGTTCTCCATGACCTGCCTAATGCGCACTGGATCGGCCTCAATGATTGGCAGGTTTGCGGAAACATCTAAAATGAAGCGATGTTTTACCGACTTCAAGTTGGCATCGTTAACGCTTTTACTGATGATTTTCTCCAGCAGAACCGGCTCTTTTGCAACACTTAATAATCCTGATTCGATCATGGTGGATTCCAAAAGCTCATCGATTAACTTATTCATCCTGTCTGTTTCCGAGTCGATAATCCGAAGGAACTCGTAACGATTCTCTGAACCCCAGGCATCGTGTGCGCCAAACAGTGTGGTGACGTACCCTTTAATACAGGTGAGGGGGGTACGCAGCTCATGGGATAATAAACTAACCAGATTGGAAACGTGTTTTTCCTGGTTCTGCCTTAAAATGCGCACCTGGTAGGAAAAAACCCCTAGCAGTTTAACAACTTTGTTGAAAAAGACCAGTTCTTTCTGCGAAAATGTTTTCGAGTGTTCCCTTAAAAACAGGATACAGCCGATACAGGTATTGTTTTTCAAAATCATGGGCATACACAGCAGGCCGAAGGGTCCTTGTTCTTGGAGGTTAGGACAAAAAATATTCACAAAGTCCTTAGCGGTTTTTTGCTTTGTCGTTGTCAGGACAGGTCTGCCCGTTTTAAATACCCTGTCCACTAAGGTTAGTTTTTCTTGCAGGTGAAGATGATGAATTTCTGCCCCGCTGCGGCAGCTTACAGAAACGGCCTCCGGCTGCTTTGCAAAATCATCATAGAGGAAAACGGCAACCGCGTCAATACGCGGCAGGTTATTCAGCAGCAGGCCGGCCGTCCGGGAGATAAAACCATCCAGGTCAAAATCCTCTACCAATTTTTGATAAATAGTTGCTGTTGAAAAACGATGCCGTATGCTGCGCGCTTTTTTGCGGCCGGGATTTTTACCAGGCATATTTAACACCCTAATAATTCTACCATATATTAAATCATATAAAAACTGTTTTTGTCTTTTAACGGCGGCTCCAGGCCCGCAAAGCCGGTTTACATACTGAGCCTATACTGGCGGCCAGGCCTTTGCGTTCGGCCAGTTCAGTCATGTCCACCAGTAAAATATTGAGAAAAACAGAAAGATTGTCGGTGATCGGGGAAAACACGTTCCTGTACTCTTCAAGAAAATTGTCCTGCAGCAGCTCCACAACTGATTCCAGGGCGGCTGTATGCTTTTCCACATAGACGATCAGCGTCAGAGGTAAAGTTAGTATGGGGTCTTCATCCAGTGTGTCAGGAAAGATATACACATCTTTAACAAATTCACTGTTTTCACCAAGGCAGGCCCCGATTTCCCTGGCTAAACCGTAACGAAAGTGCTCGATTGCGTTGGGATTATTTATCCTGAGCTGGCAGAAAGCTTTCTTGTTCCCTATTTTCGCCTGGCAAAACGCCAGGGCCGAATCTATCATCTCGGCCGCAACCCTTTCGTTTATCTGCGTATACAATTTGGCACACCTCTTTTTAAAGAGATTGGGAGAATTTCGCAACACTAAAGGCCTTTTAGCTGTTAAGGATTCGTTCCATCTCTTCACGGTCAGTATCCATGATGTGAGGGATGCCGCTAACCTCCTCGGCATGCCTGGTAAGGGCGGCGATATCCTCCCTCCCAATGTAAGGCACGGCGAATTTGCGGCTGCCGCACATGATTTGCTTGAGCCCTTCTGTCAGTCTCTCATAATAAGTGTAAACACCCAGGGCAGCCGTGGGCACTTCGGCAAAGCGCTCGGACCCGAGCAGCTGCTTTAGCTCTGCCGCGGTTACGAAAATCTGCTCCCTGTCATTACCAAAGCGCTCAACGTAAACGGGCAGATATTTTTCATCAATATGCCTGCCCAGTGTTTTTGCAACCATGGCAGCGGTAAGGGGTGCTCGGGCCATGCCGATACACTTGACATACGGTGCACCGAGGGCCAACCCTTTGAAAACCTGGTCTTCCATAGCAAATCCACCAGAGAAGACGATATCGGGAATATGTTCCCCTTTTCTTGCCAGGAAGCTGCACGCCTGGTGGGCAAGGGAGTGCAGTTCAACGGGCGGAACGCCCCATTCATTCATCATCCTCCACGGGCTCATACCCGTGCCTCCGCCTGCCCCGTCAATTGTCAGCACGTCGATCCCCGCCAGGGAACTGTATTTTACGGCCCGGGCAAGATCGGCAGGGCGGTAAGCCCCTGTTTTAAGAAAGATGTAGCGGGCACCTGCCTCGCGCAATTCTTTAACCCGGTTAACGAAACGCTCAAGCTCCAGCATATTTATACGGGAATGCCGCTCAAATTCCTTGAAGTTGCCTTTGTTAAATTTCTTGGCTACCAGGGGGTTTTCCGGGTCGGGCAGGACGATGTAGCCCCTTTTTTTCAGTTCCATTGCCCAATCGAGATCGCTGATCTTAACCTCTCCCCCGATGTCTTTTGCTCCCTGTCCCCATTTCAACTCAACGGTGCGCACGCCCAGTTCCTGCAAGGCGTACTCTTGCACTCCCAGGCCCGTATCCTCCACGTTTGCCTGCAGGACAATGTCGCCGTAACCGTCCATCTGCCATTCCTGAAAAAGGCGGATGCGTTTTGCCAGCTCCGGGCTTTTAACGATCTTTCCCCGCTTGATCACGGCATCGGGGTCCATACCGCCCACATTTTCCCCGATCGTGGCGATTGTCCCGGTAAGCGCTGCTCCCACGGCCAGCCCCTCCCAGTTGATACTGGCTACGCGGGTGGAACCCATGCCGCAGATCAGCATGGGCAGCTTCAGCTTGACTCCCTGATCACGGCCCAGCCTCGTCTCCAGGTTCACGGCGGAAAAATTTGTATTGTCGTTGTGGGGCTCTATACCTGCCGCCCCCACAGTGGTGCCCATGATGGAAAAATGGGAGTAATCAACGGGATAGGTTTTTTCCGAAGCAGTGCTGATTAAACCAAATGGCTGCGGGTACAGTACTTCGTGCCCGCGGTAAGCGGATTTGCCTATTTCGCACATCCCGATGCAGCCGTCGATACAGGTGGTGCACATCCCGCTCAGGGCGGTAATAGAATCCTCGGTACGGTTTTTTGATAGGGTGGCAGCGCTGGCATTTACCTTTGATAAACTCATGCCTTTTTTCCTCCTTTTACGTCATGCTCTCTTTTTGACTCCAGTTCACAGGCCACGCACGGATCCATGTAGCACATGGCGTTGTCAAAATGCTCCAGGCAGGGCTGCGGCAGGTTAAGACAGGCGTTGCAGATAGCCTCTTCGGCCCCGGGTCCCTGGCAGCGGGCCTGGCAGGCAGGGCAAACATACATACAGCCGCCGCACAAGCGGCATTCTTCCGATTTCTTGTCAAACGGGGTACAGACCGCCCGCTCTGTGCCGCGGTGAGCAAAGTTGATGGCCTTGCCCTGCATCTGTTCTTTGCACATACGCACACAAAGTCCGCAGAGAATACAGTCTTCATGGCGTGGCTGAAAGCGCACCTGCGTGACATGATGCTTCGATGCCAGATCCTGGATTATCTTGGAAGAGGGGCAGGTGGCCAGGTAAAGTTCCAGCAGCATCTGCCTCCTTTTGATCACACGCTCTGATTGGGTTCTTACCACCAACCCTTCTTCAACCTTGTAGGTGCAGGAAGTTACCAGTTTCGATTGCCCGGGCTTGCCGATCTCAACAAGGCAAAGCCGGCACCCTCCATAAGGGCTCAAGCCCTCCAGGAAGCACAAGGTGGGAATATGCACCCCGTAAAACCGGGATGCATCCAGTACAGACACACCTTCCTCCACTTTGACCCTTTGCCCGTTCAGCCTAATCTCTATCACCTGTATCCTCCCATTCTTTATAGAATTGTCTTAAACTGTCCGCACGAAACGGGTTGCCTGCTGCACAGTTCTAGACGAAAGTGCGGGAAGCATCAGTTGGCGGACAGTAGTCACTGTCATCGTCTTCATCGTCAGCAGCCAGCGTCTTTACATCACAGCGGAGGCAGCGGGCCGCTTCCCGGAGGGCTGCCGCCGTCTCGTAAGGGAGCTCCACCTCGGCAAAGTTATTGGCCCGTTCTTGCAGGGGCAATTTTACCTGTATCTCACGCGCTGCCGGGGTTTCTATTATTTCTCTGTGAAATTCCCGTTCTGCTGTTTCCGCATCACCCCGGAGGATGCCGTCGCCACCCAGGTAGCGGTCAATGGCTGCCGCTCCCTTTCTGCCCTGTGCAATCGCCTCGATCACGGTGGCCGGCCCGCTGACACAATCCCCGCCGGCAAAAACCCCTGCTTCATCCGTGTTGAAAGAGCGGGGGCAGGCAGATACCGTCCCGTTAGCGCCTGTTTGCACGCTGCTTCCCTCCAACGTCCCGCCGGTGTCCGGGGACTGCCCCACCGCCGTGACAACAATATCAGCGGGCAAAACAAACTCCGTGCCCGGCTCCGGAAGCGGTTTTCTTCTGCCGTCCTGCTCGAACCCTCCCGGTTTTATGCGCATACACTGCAAGGCCTCAGCGCTTCCGTTCTTTCCCAGTATGCTCAGTGGTGAGACGAGGCACTGCAGATTAACCCCCTCGGCCAGGGCATCGCCGATCTCCTCTTCCAGGGCCGGCATTTCCGCTTTGCGGCGCCGGTAAAGAAGGTGAACCTCTTTTGCTCCATACCTCAGGGCCGAGCGGGCCGCGTCAACGGCAGCGTTGCCCCCGCCGATAACCACCACAACTTTATCTTTAATCCCCGGATCGCGTCCCAGGTTGATCTCTTTTAGCAATGCCAAGGCAGGGATCACACCCTTTAGCTCTTCCCCGGGGATGCCCAGGGGCATGCTCTTGTGTGCGCCCATTGCCAGGTATATTGCTGCGTATTGCTGCTCTTTGAGTTCTTGCAGTGTGAAATCCCGCCCCAGGGCCAGGCCGGTCTTAATTTCAACCCCGTCCTGCTTGATCGCTTCCACGTCTGCATTAAGTGCTTCTTTGGGAAGTCTGTAAGCGGGGATTCCCACCGCCAGCATGCCGCCGGCCACGGGCAGGGCTTCAAACACCGTGACCCTGTATCCTTTTTTGCAGAGGTAAAAGGCTGCCGTAAGCCCTGCCGGTCCTGCCCCGATTATCGCTACCTTTTTGCCGCCGGGGACAGCCCGCAGCTGCCTGGCCAGTCCCTGCGCCAGGAGTCCTGCTGCGTAATCGCCTGCAAAGCGCTTCAGCATCCTGATGGCCAGTGGTTCGTCTATTTGCTCTCTGCGGCAGCGTGATTCACACGGATGGTGGCAGACCCTTCCGCAAACCACGGGAAAGGGATTCTTTTCCCGGATGGTCTCGTATGCTTCATAGTACTGTTCCAGGCTGATTTGGGCGATATATACAGGGACGTCCACCCCGGCCGGACAGCTGTTCTGGCACGGTGCGTGGAACAAGGCTTCGCATACAGAGGCCGGGCATTTCCTGTCCCTGATATGGGCCAAATATTCCTCCCTGAAATATCTCAAGCTGCTGAGCACCTGGTTTGGTGCCGTCTGCCCCAGCCCGCAAAGGGATATTTCCCGTACCGTGACGGCCAGTTCCTCAAGGAGATCGAGATCGGACTCCCGGGCCAGGCCCAGCGTGATCTTCTGCAGGATTTCCAGCATGCGATCAATTCCCACACGGCAGGAAAAACATTTGCCGCAGGATTCGTGTTTGAGGAAGTCCAGAAAATAGCGGGCCATATCGACGATACACGTGTCCTCGTCCATCACGATCATCCCGCCGGAACCGATAATGGAGCCCGCCTGGGCGAATTCTTCAAAATCGATGCGCAGGTCGAGCATGGACGCGGGAAGGCAACCGCCCGAAGGGCCGCCTGTCTGTACGGCCTTGAAGCGTCTCCCTTTTTTGATGCCGCCCCCGATGCCGTAGATGACATCAACAAGGGGTGTGCCAAAGGAAACCTCGATCAGCCCGGCATTGTTACTCTTGCCCACGAGACAGAAGATCTTGGTGCCGCCGGACCCTGCTGTGCCGGCGGCGCGGTATGATACCGCCCCCTGCTTAAGCAGCGGTGCCACATTGGCGATGGTCTCCACATTGTTGATAACCGTGGGTTTGCCCTTGTAACCTTTTTGTGCCGGATAGGGGGGCTTCTGCTGCGGTTCACCAACTCCGCCCTCGGCGGCACGGATGAGGGATGTTTCCTCACCACAAACAAAGGCGCCGGCGCCCTTGCTGATCACGATTTCAAAATCAAACTCCGTACCGAGGATCTGATTACCCAGCAAACCCAGCGCCCGCGCCTGGCAGATCGCTTCCTCTATTTTAGCCACCGCGGTGGGATACTCGGCGCGGATATACAGGATTCCCTCTTTTGCCCCCACGGCAAAGCCGGCAATGAGCATTCCCTCCAGGATGGCATGGGGATTCCCTTCCAGGAGGCTCCTGTCCATGAAAGCGCCGGGATCCCCCTCGTCGGCATTGCAGATGATATACTTCTCTTCATCTTTGGCAGCACGGCAAAGTTCCCATTTCAACCCCGTGGAAAAGCCGGCGCCTCCCCTGCCGCGCAAGCGGGCTTCTTTGAGCGTGTCGATGACGGCTTGCGGCTCCATTGTGTCCAGTACCATTGCCAGGGCACCGTAGCCTCCCCGGGCCAGGTAATCGTAAATATCCAGCGGATCCGTATGCCAGCTGGACTCCAGGAGCATGCGGTTTTGATATTTATAGAAGGGGATATCGTAAGCGCAGCTTATTTTGCTGCCGTCCTCCGGGTCGGTATAGAGGAGTCTCTCTATGACCTTGCCTTGCCGTATTGTCTGCTCCACGATCTCCGGGGCGTCGCCCGGCTGTACCTTTTGGTAGAAGAACGCTCCGGGGAAAATTAACAAGAGGGGCGCCTTCTCACAAAAGCCCAGGCACCCCGTGCTCTTATACTCGATTTTGTCTGCCAGATCCCATTTTTCAAGGGACTCTTTTAAAGCCGCTTCCACCTCCGCAGAACCGCAAACCCGGCAACCTGTGTCACCGCAAAGAATCAGGCGCGGTCTGTTCGGGTCAATCCCCTCCTGAAGTTTATGTTGCAACGCGTTCAGCTCTGCCCCGGAGACTAGCTTTTGCAATTCTCTTGTCACCTCAGGCTCACATCCTTTTGGAGTGGCACTGCCTCCCGTTCTTGCTCTGCCTCTTGAGTCTGCAAGTCTGACTCACGGGCTGCATCTTCCCGGATCGATATGATAATTTCCCGGGCCTTAGCCGGGCTTAAATGCACGTGATATTGGCCGTTCACCACCATGACCGGGGCAAATGCGCAGCAGCCGAGACAATTGACCGTTTCAATGGAAAATTCACCATCGGGGGTAACTTGGCCAATTTGGATTTGCAGCAAATTACAAACTTCTTTGATGACCCGGCCAGAACCACGCACATGACAGGAAGTACCGGAACACACGGTGATCTGGTGCCTGCCCCGGGGCTTCAGGGAAAAATAACTGTAAAAGGTGGCCACACCATATATTTCGGTTAGGGGAATGCCGCTTTTCCTGCAGAGGGCACGGAGCACCACTTCCGGGAGGTAACCATAATGATCCTGAACCTGGTGTAAAATAGAGACCAATGATAAACCATGTAAAGCTATTGCCTGATCAAGCAGTTCCTCGTTTACCTGAGGCTGGAAGTCCAAGATTAGCTCACTCCTTACGACAAATGTCTGAAAGTAATAACTCTAGCAGTCAATTGCTTTTTAAATTTATCTCATAAAGTATAAATAAGTCATGAAAAAGGGGTAAAGAAATATAAAAAAAACATGAAAAAAGAGAAGGGGGGAGAGAATTTAATCCGTTATCTCAGGGCCGGTGGCAGAACCTGTCCAATATACAAGTCCATAATAGTACCCCGAAAACAGGGCGAATATTACAATAATTTTCATACCCTGCATCACCGGGAAATCCTGAAAGCCGCAGGAATGCTGCCTCTGGATTATTGCCAGATAGATACTTGTGGGGATAATCTCACATCTTACTTGCCGAAATAAAATCCAGTTTTTGTAGTATAATTGAAATACTGTGAGAAATATTTCAGGCTGACGTTGAAGTATTTTATTTGCAATACTGAAGGTGTGAATTATTTTGACTGTAGTTGCTGAGGCGGATATCCATAAAATTTTAAAGGTAATCAAGCTGATTTCCCAGATCATGCTGGAAAATGGTGCTGAAACATACCGGGTTGAGGATACTATAGTGCGTATCTGCCAAAGCTATGACTTCCTTGAATTCGAGGCCCTTGTAATACCAACAGGGGTGTTTTTTTCTGTTTCTCTGGAAGGCATTTCCAGTAATCATACGTTTATAAAACGAGTTAAAAGGCGCACTGTGGATTTAACCAAGGTCAATTCTGCCAATACCATTTCCCGCAAGCTGACAGAAGGTGTCTTATCTTTGGAAGAGGCAACAGTTCAACTGGAAGCGATGCTCCGCAGTGGTCCGGAAAAAAAACTATTCCTTACGGTCGCTTACGGCTTATCAGCTGGTTTTTTCACACTGCTCTTCGGAGGAGGTATCTTTGACTTTTCCATAGCAGCTATTAGTGGCGCTGTTGTTCAACTGGCTGCTTTCTTTTTCAAAAAGGAAGATATGTTTCATTTTATCATTAGTTTGGTTGGAGGTATGATCACTGCAGCTATTGCCATGGCTGCCACACAAATCTTTGCCATGGGCAATTTTGAGCTGATTATTAGCGGGGCTATCATGCCCCTGCTTCCGGGACTTGCCATGACAAATGCCATCAGGGACTCCATGCAAGGGGATCTGGTGTCAGGAGTGGCCCGCGGCACAGAAGCATTGATTGTGGCAGTTTCCCTGGCAGTTGGTGTAATAATCGTCCTCAAGGTATGGTTATTAATGGGGGGAGGGGGCCTTTAGTTTAGCATGGCGCAATCGGTATTGTATGCATTTATGGCTGTTTTGTTTTTTTCCTTTTTATTTAATGTTCCAAAGCGTTCTGTTTTAGTAACCGCAACAATAGCCGGCATTGGTTATATGTTTTTTAGCATCTCCCAAGGCCTCGCAGGAGCAGATTTTACCGGCTATTTTGTTGGCACATTTGTGATGGCGGTTTTGAGTGAAGTTGCTGCCCGGATAATGAAAATGGCCACTACTACCTTCATAACAATAGCCGTGATCCCACTGGTTCCGGGATTAGGCCTGTTCGAAACAATGCAGTTTGTTGTACAAAATGAATATACTGCAGCAGTACAAACTGGTACCCATGCTATGCTTGCTGCAGGTACAATAGCCATGGCTATTGCTGTAAACACTCTGATCATGAAGTTTTTGCTGCATATGACTGGAAAGAATAAACAGGATCGGTAATTGCCTGGAACGTGCACTGGGGACGGACCCTTCTGCATGGGTTAAACTGTCGCCTTATAAAAAAGGATAAAGAGGTGGTGGAGTGGCCAGACAACCGAGAGAGAAAAGTGCAACTGGTTATTATCATATCATGATGAGAGGTATCAACCGGGAATTTATTTACCGGACATTGAAAGAGAAGCATTATTTCATGGATCTTCTTAAGAATGAATTGGCTACCTGTCTCGCAGGTTATTGCCTGATGGATAACCATGTACATCTGTTAGTGAATGCCCAGTTGGATGAATTATCGTTAGTTATTAAAAAACTAAACATTAAATATGCAATGCAATATAATTATTATAATCAGAGGGTTGGTCACCTCTTTCAAAATCGTTATAAAAGCGAAGCGATACATACGGAGCCTTACCTCATCCAGGTTCTCCGATATATTCATAATAACCCGGTAAAAGCCGGAATGATCCAAAAAGCAGAAGATTATCAGTGGAGTAGCTACAGGGAATACTTGGGAAATACCGTTTTAATCTCCGAGCATTACAAGGCGTTTATATTAAGTCTTTTCTCAGGAAACATTTCTGAATTAGTTCACTTTCATCAGCAGAAGGATGATTTCGAATACCTTGACACCAAGGAAGAAATAGAACGAAATCGTAATAATTTGGCACAGGATATTATTGCGGGATTTTGTAATGAAACAGGAATTTTCAATGCGTCTATAATTAAAAATGAAGATCGCTATATAAAGGAGATAATTCTTAGACTTCTTGATAAGACAAAGCTAAGCCACCGGGATATTGCACGATTATTAGAGGTGAATCGGGGTATAATTCATTATATTGCTTCCAGGAGAGGCAGTAAACAATGGGGTGTGCAATAGGGTCCGTCCCCAGTGCACGAACTC
>SLRC01000138.1 GCA_007131175.1 Syntrophomonadaceae bacterium | reverse complement strand
GGATCCGGATATAGAAACACCGGATGAAACCGAGGATCTGGAAATCGAAACACCAGATGAAACCGAGGATCAGGAAATAGAAATACCGGATGAAACTGAGGATATGGAAATAGAAACACCCAAAGAAATTGAGGATCCTGATTTAGAAGACCTTTCGCAGGTTGGATTAAATGAGTTAATCTTACAAAATAATGCCGATACGATTATCCAGGTAAACAGCAGCCTAAATAATATCCCGATTACAAAGGTTGATTATCAGGTTGTTGGTGGTGATGCCTACACCCAAACAGCATCAGGTGCTGGTGTAAATCCAACACCTCTAACTGCGCCGGTAGAAATTACTGGAATTTATTACATGGAGGGGACTGATGAACGAATTTTTGTGCCCACAGCACAGTTCCCTACGACGACCAATTTTCATCCCAATGTAGGGACTACAGGAGCCCCAGCCAATCAAATTCAAGTTATTCTTCCAGATGCGGTGATCCAACACCGTATCGGGGATAATCCAAATCCAGCTTACTTCACAGAAATCAATAATGTGGTCAGCATACCAGACATGCGTTCATATTGGGATCTCGGCGGTAACGCCCTGGGGACAGCAACAGAGGAAATCCCCCAGGCGTTCATGGATGTTCGCTACCCCCTACCGATTAGACCGGGTGACGTGGTAATGGTTTCCGAGCGGTTTGGAAACACGCCTATGAGTTTCTCTCCCCTTGATATAAACGGAGATCTCATCACCAATGGTCGAACTGTGTGTATAACAGGATATCAATGGAATACGAGAATTCAGAATGATGAAGATCCGAGTGGTTGGCAAGAGCAGTATCTGATTTTATTCAACGCTGATCTCTTTTACCAACCCGGCAGCGCAACTGTTTACGGATGGCGGGTCAATATGACAACGACTGACGGTGGAGATGGAAAGATCCTGCTATTTATAAGCCCTGGCATCAGGCTCACAAAGACCGCCAACCCGACGGAGTTCAGCCAGGAGGGGGATGAGATCACTTACAATTTCACGGTGACCAACACGGGCAACGTTACGCTGACGAATATCACGCTGAGTGATCTGGATGCGGTGGTGACAGGCGGGCCGATTGCCAGCCTGGCCCCTGGAGCTAGCGACAGCACGACCTTCATGGCGACCTATACGATCACGCAAGCAGATGTGGATGCAGGTGAGTTTGTCAACACGGCCACTGCCACGGGAAATCCCCCAGTTGGGGATCCAGTCAGCGATGAAGCCAGTGAAAGGGTTGAAGGTCCCGAGACGGGCGGGTCAATCTCTCTGGTGAAGACGGCCAACCCGACGGAGTTCAACGGGCTGGGTGAAGTGATAGATTACACTTTTGTTGCAACGAATGATGGGATCTTCACATTGACGAATGTAACCATCATTGATCCCTTACCGGGTTTATCGGCATTGCTATGTGATAAGACAGCACCCGTCACACTGGCACCCCAAGAGACGCTGACATGTTTAGGAATTTACACGACCAACCAGGCAGATGTGAATGCCGGGCAGGTAGAGAATACAGCCACAGCCAACGGTACGCCCTCAATTGGACCTGATGTAACGGACGAGGCCAGCGCCACGATAACTTTTCAGCCCAACCCCTCGATCAGACTGAGCAAGACAGCCAGTCCGGCGGTCTTCAGCCAGGCGGGGGACGTGATCACTTATATCTATATTGTGACGAACAACGGGAACCTGCCGCTGACGAACGTGGCTGTGACAGAGACAGCAGCGGGCTTCAGCGGGACGGGGACGCTGCCGGTGCCGGTGTACCTGGCGGGCAGCTCGACGATGGGGAGTCCTGAGGGCACGCTGCTGGTGGGCGAAGCTGCAACCTATACGGCGACCTACGTGGTGACCCAGGCGGATGTGAATGCCGGGTTGCTGGATAACGTGGCAGCCGCTGCCGGGGAAGACCCTGAGGGGACAGAGGTGACGGACACGGATGATGAGCGGGTGGCAGGCCCTGTGCCAGCACCCTCGATCCTGATAAGCAAGACGGCCAGCCCGGCAGCATACAACAAAGCCGGGGACGTGATCACCTATATTTATCTGGTGACGAATAATGGGAATGTCCCGCTAACGAATGTGACGGTGACCGAGGCTGCAGCGGACTTCAGTGGGACAGGCACGCTGCCGGTACCGGTTTATGTACCTGGCAGCTCGACGATGGGCAGCCCTGCGGGCACGCTGCTGGTGGGCGAAGGGGCGACTTACACGGCGACCTACGTGGTGACGCAGGCGGATGTGGATGCCGGGCTGATCGACAATGTGGCGACAGCTTCTGGCGAAGACCCTGGCGGTAGCCCTGTGACGGATACGGATGACGAGCGGGTGGCAGGCCCTGAGGCGGGCGGATCGATCTCGCTGGTCAAGACGGCCAACCCGACGACGTTCAGCCAGGCGGGGGATGTGATCACCTATACCTTTGTGGCGACGAACACAGGTGTGGTGACGCTGTCGGATGTAACAATAACAGACCTGCTCACTGGTTTATCTCCCCTGAGCTGTACGCCAGCACAACCGGCGATACTTGTTCCTGGGGCGACCCTGACCTGTACGGCGACCTATACGATCACACCGGAAGACATCATAGCAGGAGAGGTGGCCAATACGGCTATAGCAACAGGGATGGATCCGGACGATCGCACCATTGAGGATGAGGATGACGAACTGGTTGAGCGAATGCCCCCCAACCCTTCGATCAGACTGAGCAAGACGGCCAGTCCGGCGGTCTTCAGCCAGGCGGGGGACGTGATCACCTATATCTATATAGTGACGAATAACGGGAACCTGCCGCTGACGAACGTTTCTGTGACAGAGACAGCAGCGGGCTTCAGTGGGACAGGGACGCTGCCGGTGCCGGTGTACCTGGCGGGCAGCTCGACGATGGGGAGTCCTGAGGGCACGCTGCTGGTGGGC
>SLRC01000162.1 GCA_007131175.1 Syntrophomonadaceae bacterium | reverse complement strand
CTGACCATATTATCAACATTGATGTTGAGCATAACAGCAGGGTTTATGGCAGAAGCAATTACTCCCTTCGCAAACTAATAAGTTTAAGTTTAAATAACATCCTGCATTATTCTTCATTGCCCTTAAAGATGGTTGGTTTTACTGGGTTTGCAGGTCTGCTTTTTTCGGTTGTATTTATCGCCTGGACCCTGTTTAAAAAAATCTTTTTTGGTATAACTTTTCCCGGTTATACTTCAACCGTTACCCTGATCAGTTTCTTCGGGGGCCTGAACTTGTTTGGTGTTGGGTTGATTGGTGAATACCTGATCAGGATTATAAAGGAGCAACAGAAGGTTTCTCTTGATTCGCATATAAAAAAATAGATTAAGAAATTGATGGTTTTGGTCTTAATTAATTTGACATATGAAAAAAAAGCTAGTTATCATTGGAGGGGTAGGCAGCGGACAATTAACAATGTCGGCCTTTCAAGAAATAAACAAGATTACCAATGAATGGGAAATTCATGGGTTTTTAACGGATATTAAAAGCCCTGGTGAATATTTAGGGCATTATCCAGTGCTAGGTGCCACTGGTGATGTAATGAAGTATATCGATGAAGGTTTTTATGTCCATAATGCATTGTTTTTTAATGCCAAGGATAAGGTAAACAGGGTAAAACGCTTTGCAGCATTCAACATTCCCCTTGATCGGAATGCAACAGCCATTCATCCAACTGCCTATATTGATACCGAAACTCAGATTGGATATGGTGTTTTGTTTGCTCCCCAAAGCTCAACCTCCTTCGCTCCAAAAATTGGAAATTTTGTTCATGTGTATAACAAAGCCCATATTGCACATGATGCAATTATTGATGACTATGTAACCATAACCGGCCAGTCTTACGTGGGGGCAAGGGTGCATGTTAAAGAAGGTGCCCATATTGGGGTTAATTCATCCATTCGTGAAGACCTGACCATTGGGACGTATGCAATCATTGGGATGGGCGCAGTGGTGGTGAAAGATGTTCCCGATTTTGCTGTGGTGGCTGGTAATCCTGCAAAAGTTATAAAAATGCTTCTATGAGGTATATCTTTCTCTCCATTCTGTTTCATGTATGTGCTTCAGTGGCCTTGAAGTTTGGTGCTTTGAACCTTAGCAGCTTTTCTTTGGTTAATGTTCTGACCAATATTTTTTATCTGCTTGCATTGTTTTTTCTTTTTCTTCAGGCTTTAAGTTGGCAGCAATCACTGCGGTATTTCAACCTGAGCCATGCCTACATGTTTACCAGCTTATATTATCCAATAATTCTTCTTGCAAGCTATTTTATTTTCAGAGAAAGCCTTACACATGGAAACTTTTTCGGAACAACCATAATAATTTCGGGCTTACTATTAACCAAAAAACCAAAAAAGCACAATGTGTAAGTATATTGCTATTGGATATATTGGGGTGGTATTGACTGCCATTGCACAGGTTATCTTGAAATATGGTGCCATCAGGCAGGGCAACAAGAGTTTTCTTTCATCTTTTATAAATATTTATGCCTTTTTAGGTTACGGTATCATGTTCGGAATTACCTTGATTAATCTGTACATTTTTCAATTTCTCGACCTCAAATACATCCTGATTTTTCTTCCTTCATCATACATCCTGGTAGTCTTCTTTTCTGCTCTTATCCTAAAAGAGAAAATCGAGAGGAGAAAATTATTGCAATATGCACTTGTATTGGTTGGCATTTTAGTATTTAACTTATAAACCCTTCTTGAAAAAATGGTCCCCTTCAACAAACCCCATATCACCGGCAAGGAGGTACACTACATTTACGATGCGGTGGCTACGGGAAAGATCTCGGGCAACGGGAAATACACCCAGCTTTGCCAGCATTACTTTGAGGAGCGCTGGGGGTTTAAGAAAACCTTGCTGACCACCAGCTGCACAGATGCGCTGGAGATGTGTGCCCTGCTGCTCGACATTCAGCCGGACGATGAGGTGATCATGCCTTCTTATACTTTTGTCAGCACCGCCCTGGCCTTCGTAAGACAAGGCGCAAAAATCGTATTTGCCGACAGCCGCAAAGATCATCCCGGCATTGACGAAGACCAGATTGAGTCCCTTATTACTCCAAAAACCAAGGCCATTGTCCCCGTACATTATGCAGGGGTGGCCTGCGATATGGATAAGATCATGGACATCGCCAACCGCCACAACCTTTTTGTCGCGGAAGACGCCGCCCAGGCCATTGACAGCTATTATACGGGAAAGGATGGAATAAAAAGAGCACTCGGAACAATTGGGCACCTCTCGGCCTTCTCATTTCACGAAACCAAAAACATCCAGTGTGGCGAAGGCGGCTTGCTTGGGATTAACGATGAGCGTTTCGTAAAGCGGGCAGAAATCATATGGGAAAAAGGCACCAACAGGGCAGAATTTTTCCGCGGCGAAGTGAATAAATATGGCTGGGTAGACACAGGCAGCAGTTTTCTTCCTTCAGAGATAACCGCCGCCTTCCTTTGGGCGCAGCTCGAAGAACTCGATAAAATACAGGCCCGCCGCAAGGAAATCCGGGAAAGATATTATGCTGGCCTGAAAGACTGGACAAAACAAAACGGGGTTCAATTACCCTCTATTCCCCCTTATGCCACCAATAACGGGCATATGTTTTACCTGGTTTGTCCCACCCCAGAGTTCCGCTCAAACCTGATCCGCAAACTCAAGGATAACGGAATCCACGCCGTATTCCACTATCTAAGCCTTCATGAAAGCAACTTTTACAAAGTAAAACACGATGGCCGCGAACTACCTGAAGCGGACAGGTATTCGGATTGCCTGGTGAGGCTGCCGGTGTTTTATGGAGTGAAGCCAGAAGATCTTTTAGGCTTAATATTATAATATAAATCAGTTTTTAACAAAAAAAATCATTATCATGGAATACTTCTTATTCAGTATAGTATTTGGTTTACTATTCTACT
>SLRC01000143.1 GCA_007131175.1 Syntrophomonadaceae bacterium | reverse complement strand
TCATATTAACAAAGATATTTGTCACTGATCATGTTCGATCGTCAGGATTAAGGAATCAGAATCAAAAACAAACATAATGGGTTTTATACATATCAGGCGTTATCCTTCTGCCGTTACTTTTCTGTTCCACAAAGAATTCGCAAGGGAAGCAAACACGTAGCGGACAACATAGGGAAACAAAGAGGCAGAAATAACTAAAGCCCAGTCTTTCCCATAAAGGGGTACGGTTTGAAAAATCCGCTGCAAAATAGGGTGGTAAATAATAAGCAACATCAATAAGAAAGAAACAAGAACGGCTAACACCAGAAAGATATTCTTCTTCAAATCAATTTCCCAGAAAGGCAGGTATTCTGAACGACATTCAAAAACATGGATAAGCTGGGTTGCAACCAGGGTAACCAAGGCCATTGTCTGTGCATAAATCAATCCTGCATCACTGTTGAGGGAAAAGGCGAATACTAAAAGGGTGGTAATACCGATTAAGAATCCACGGGAAAGTATTTTAGCCCAGAGGCCCCGGGCAAACACCCCTTCTGAAGGAGGACGGGGTGGCCGACGCATTGTATCATCACCGGAAGGATCAATACCCAGTGCCATGGCCGGCAAGCCGTCCGTGACAAGGTTCACCCAGAGAATCTGGATGGGACGCAGGGGTAGGGGTAATCCTACCAGCATGGCCAAAAGCATTACCATTATTTCCCCAAAGTTACAGCCCAGGAGGAAACGGATGAATTTGCGGATATTATCGTAGATGCTTCGCCCTTCCTCCACCGCTGCAACAATGGTACTGAAATTGTCATCGGAGAGTACAAGTGAAGCTGCCTCCTTGGTTACATCCGTTCCTGTCAATCCCATGGCAATACCAATATCTGCTTCCTTCACTGCCGGGGCATCGTTTACCCCGTCGCCGGTCATGGCCACAATATGACCCTTGTCTTTGAGACAGCGGACAATGCGTAACTTGTGCTCCGGATTAACCCGGGCGTAAACCTGTACATTCTCGATGCAACGGGAAAGTTCCCCATCACTCATATTGTCCAGCTCAGTACCGGTTAAAGCTTTGCCCCGGGGAAGCAAAATATTGAGTTGGCGGGCAATGGCAAGGGCAGTGTTGCGGTGATCCCCTGTAATCATGACAACACGTATGCCGGCCTTGTGACAACTGCGGATAGCTTCGTGGATTCGGGGGCGGGGCGGATCCATGAGGCCAAAAAAGCCGCAGAACACGAGATCTTTTTCCACATCCTCTCGCTTCAACCCTGGTTGATAATCATCCAGGGTCCGCTCTGCCACGGCAATGGTACGTAATGCATCAGCAGCCATCCTTTCAATCTGATTGATAATTTGGCGGCGCCGTTTATCATCAAGCCGCTTAAATTTTCCCCCATCCATAACGGCAGTACAGGCATGGAGTACCTTTTCCGGAGCCCCCTTGACCATTAAGAGATAAGTTCTGCCGGTGCGGCAAATTACAGACATATATTTTTTATCTGCATTGAAAGGAAACTCTTCAACCCGCTGGTAATCACGTTCCAGCTTTTTGCGCCATAATCCCGCTTTTGCAGCACAGACTAGCAGTGCCTTTTCCGTAGGGTTCCCCCCTATTCCAAGCTTGCTATCTTCACCTGGCTTTGACCCCTGTTCAAGAGATGCGTTATTACAAAGGGCAGCAATATGAATTACACGTGATAGATCCGGGTCTTTGAGGGGGTTAACCCGGGCTCGTTGGCAAAAAAACCCTCCAAAAGGCTCGTAACCGTCTCCGCTAACATCATAGCTATCCCCTCCGGCTGCAACTCTTTGTACCGTCATCTTATTCTGGGTAATCGTCCCCGTTTTATCGGAGCAGATAAAAGTAGCACAGCCCAGCGATTCTACTGCGGGAAGGCGTCGCACGATTGCTTTTCGTTTAAGCATACGCTGCACCCCCAGTGCCAGCGCAACGGTCACAATGGCGGGAAGCCCTTCAGGAATGGCTGCCACTGCCAGTGAGATCCCTGCCATAAGCATCATGTAAAGTGGTTCGCCACGCCACAACCCCAGAAAAACTACAAATAAACAAAGAACCAGGCAGCTCACCACCAAAATTTTCCCCAGTCGCGCAAGGCGCCTTTGCAGCGGCGTGCTGTGCACCTCCACATCCTGAATCAGGGTGGCAATGCGCCCCATTTCCGTTTCCATACCTGTGGCAACAGCAACTCCTCTCCCATTGCCTCCTGTAACCATTGTCCCGCTGAAGACCATATTCAACGCATCACCCGGTGATGAAGGAGCTGTCCGGAGTGGCGCAGCACCTTTCTCCACCGTCTGGGATTCCCCTGTAAGAGGCGATTCATCCACCTGCAGATTTACTGCATAGACAAGGCGCACATCCGCGCAGACAAGATCCCCTGCCTCAAAAACAATAATATCGCCGGGAACAACCTCAGCTGTCGGGATCTCCTGCACCATTCCACTGCGCAACACTTTCCCTTTGGGAGCAGACAGTTTTTTCAGGGCTGCAAACGAGCGCTCCGACCTGTATTCCTGGATAAATCCGAGGATAGCGTTGAGGACGACGATGGCAATAATTGTAATGGCATCGCCATACTCCTCCAGCAGGCCGGAGATAAGTGTTGCCCCAAGGAGTACAAGTACCATGAAATCTTTAAACTGATCCAGTAAAATAGCAGCAGGACCTTTTCTTTTTTTCTCCCGAATGCTGTTTTCACCGAATTGGGCAAGTCTCCTTCTCACTTCCCCTTTACTTAAACCATTTTTGGGGTCCACTTTGAAATGACGGCATATTTCCTCCGGGGGGGACGTTGACCACAAGATCGACTTTTTCACCGTTTTCACCTGCAGATCTATCCCTGAAACTTGGGACAAAGACTATTCTATTTTTATTCCACAAGGGTGATAAAAAAGAACACCTCTTAGCAGGGAAACCCGTTCCTTCATTGCTTTTTCCC
>SLRC01000028.1 GCA_007131175.1 Syntrophomonadaceae bacterium | reverse complement strand
TGATCAGAGGTTTTACCAGGCCTGCGTTTACCAATGCACGGGCTCCAGCTTCAAAGCGGAAACCGTCCCGTGCAAAGGAGTTCATCAGCCCGCCACAGTTTTCATTTTTTTCGATCAGGAGCACACCCTTGCCCCTGTGAACAAGACTTAAAGCAGCAGTCAAGCCTGCCATACCGCCGCCTACAACAATGATATCCTTTTGAATCACAATGCTACTCCTTTTTCATGCAATAGTTCCCTGGTTCTTATCCAGAGGGCTTCCGCTGCCTCCAAATCCCGTGCCGGAGGTGTTAGTTCCTCTTCTGTTGTCAGGTGGAAAAAGACATCGCTGGTTTGTGCCACCTCCGGAGATGCCCCAAGATAGTACAGGGCCTCAGCGGATACTTCTGGAGAGTCTGAATATTAATTTTGCACCGGGGACGGACCCTATTGCATGCTGGATGCCCGGATGTTAATTTGTCTCAGCTGCCAGCCTCAGAAGATTCCATAATGAAAAAATGGAGAAATTTCTTCCGTGCGAAAGGGTGCTTCCCCGGTGATCCCTGGCGCTCGCCGTTCTTTTTAAGGTATTCATCAGAGCAATAATTCACTTGCCTCTGAAAGGGAGTTAACCAGTGCGGCTTTTAACCGCTTTAGTCTGGTGTAGCTCTGGTGTCCATTTGCGATTAGTAAGCAATCACAACCCAATGTCGCTGCCGCCTCAAAATCATGAACCGTATCACCGATTAAGATCACTTCATCTTCTTTAATTTCCAGGATTGACAGGCATTGCTTTCCAGCTTCGATCTTACTGTGGGCATAATGGTTGCTTAAACCGTTTACAGCTTTGAAATACCTGCCGATGCGAAATGTATCAACCATCTGGGCCAACCTGTCTTCTTTAGAGGCCGATAAAATAGACTGGGTTATGCCCAGACAATGAACTCTTTCCAGGATACACTCAACCTCCGGGAACAGTTTATAACTATACTTGTTGGAATAAATTTCGGCGGTAAATTCGTCTGCAAGTATCTCAAAAGGTTCGGCTAAAAAATCAAAACCGAGCCGGGCGTAGTAATCCTTAACAGGAAAGGTAAAGATATGTTTGTACGATTCCCTGTTAATAAGGGGCAGCCCCCGCTTTCTTAACAAGTTATTCATGGCATCAATTACTATATCAACATCATCCAGTAAAGTGCCGTTCCAATCCCAGATTATATGTTTATATCTCTTTCTGATCATCGTCTTACCTTTCCAATTTATTAAATTCAAACATTTGCATTGCGTTATATTTCAACACATGCAATTGCCAATCCTGTTAAATTTATTAAGAAATTGGCAAGCGTGAAGGCCGCATCATGCACTCAATTGTTTGACTTATCAATATTGTAACGGTAGAATAAAAATGGGGAAATTGCTACCATTATATATGTTTCCTTGACTGCTAAGTGATTTTTGCCTTGGGAGGTAATTGAAATAGCTGGTTGCGCCAGAGTGATTATGCTTTTCATGATTATTCTTTCTATTATTATGGTCGGATGTACCCCCGACACAAAGCCATCTGTAGAAAGTGATGAACAGCAAAATAATGGCCTTGTTTGTATTCCATTTGAGAAGCATTCTGATGATTATGAAAACATAGAATTTGAAATTATTAACCCGGAAAGCCTGGAGGGTGAGCTTAAAGAAAAGCTTGGTTGTGACCAGCCCGAAGAAGGGAAGATTGTCTTTGAACACGGCGGGTACAATTTTATTTTAGTTTCCGCTGGAAGAAAGCCCACCGGTGGTTATTCTATTGTTATTGGGTCCCTGGAAGGATACGAAAACCATATCGTGCTGGATGCCTTGTTGTATTCTCCAGCAGAAGATGATGATGTTAAGCAAAAACCTTCTTACCCCAGCCTCTTAATAAAAATTCCTGCAGATGAAAGAGAAATCATCGTGTTTTTAAGTGATGTGCGCAGCGCTCCCATGAGGTGATAATAAATTGAAGCGCCCGTGTGGTGCAGAGGAATGTAAAAGAGGTCTGAGAGAAAGAAGCCAAGGTGACGTGTTGTTTGTATGGGCCAAGTTTTGAGTATTATATTGGATTGATGGGAGCTATAAGCCTATTTAGATAAAAATTCATTTATTATTCTCTTCATAAATTGATTCCTTTTATTTGAAGATAAATACAAATGCCCACAATCATCTAAAAGATGTGCTTCAACATTAGGAATTAATTCCTTAGCCCTTTTAATTACCTTTTTACCTGGAAATAACACATCTTTTTCCCCGGCCAGCAGTAATGTAGGCGCTTGACAATTTTTTATTTCCTTTTTTTTGATATTGCTCGGCATATTGGGATTCACTTTTACATGGCGAAAAGCAGTACGAATCATCTCTAATGTATCTCTATCAAGCGGTTCATTTTTGGTGGTCATGGGGGAAAATGCTTTCTCAAACCATGTTTCGTTCTTTGTAATTATGTATAGTACCATTGGAATACCCATGCTAAGTATGAGTTTTGATTTTGAAGCATTATATATCCCTGCTGGTACAAGCAAAATCGCTTTCGAAATTTTTTCCGGTGCAACACACATGAGCTTTGCTAAAATACCGCCACCGAATGATTCCCCCACGCAGATTATCTCCTCAAATCCTAAGCTATCAATAACATCTGATGCCCATTGACCATACTCAAGTGAATTTGATGATAAGACCCGTTGGTCGCTTTTGCCAGGATGTCCAATGGTATCAGGTGCATATATTAAATGGTCTTTAATCAAGTGCAGGTTCTGCTTTAATGAATATGCAGCAGTGCTATTCCCACCATGAAATAGTATTATTGGTTTTGCACTTAAATTTCCCGTCTTTAAGACATGGGTTCTTCCGAATCTTGTGTTAACAAAAATATCTTCATATGCTATGCTTAAACTCCCCACTTGCCGATCATATAAGTCTTTAACTATTTTTTCCCCTTGTCTTGTTTTG
>SLRC01000144.1 GCA_007131175.1 Syntrophomonadaceae bacterium | reverse complement strand
GAGTCAAAAAGATACGTCCCCAATGCCTCTCTCCCCAGTGCCTCACCCCAGCACCTTTCCACCTGCCCGCCCAGGCTGCGGTGTGTTTTTTTGCCATATTTGCATTTTTGGGTTGACAAGAGAGGAAGGGTGCTTTATATTTATATTATACCCCCGGGGGTATAATATATGGAAAAGAGGAAATACTTATGAGCAAACAACCACCTTCTTATTACCTGAAAACAAGCAGGGCATTTTCTCCTTTATACAAATACGCCTGGCTTTTAACGGTCCTGATCGGCATCGGGGGGCAGTTATTTCCCCTTCTGGGCTTGCTGGTCCCATTTATTATGGCAGCACTTCTGGCCACAAGCCTGTTCAAGGGGAAATACTGGTGTGGAAACTATTGTCCCCACGGCAGCTTTTTTGACAACCTGCTAAAACCCCTGAGCCGCCACCTTAAAGTGCCCCAATTGTTCCGTGCAAAAGCTTTTATCATTTTTGTCCTGCTCTTTTTCATGTATAACCTCGCGGCAAGGTTTATAAACGTTTATGACGCCATGGGTACAGGGGAATTCTATGAAAAACTCGGCTTAATCTTTGCCAGCACCTATCTCATGGTGTTGTTGGTAGGGGGGCTGCTTGCAGTGATCATAAACACCAGGACCTGGTGCCATTTTTGCCCCATGGGGACGATGCAGATACTCATGTACAAACTGGGCAAAGCCCTGGGGCTGACCAACAAGACCGACAAAAAAGTCACCTTGGAACAACCAGACCTTTGCCGCTCCTGCGGCAAGTGCGCCAGGGTGTGCCCCATGCAGTTGACACCCCACCAAAATTTCTCCGAAAACTACCAGTTTGATGATGAACAATGTATACGTTGCCACATCTGTATAGAAAGTTGCCCGCCCGCCATCCTCAGCCTGGCAAACCGCGTAAAGGAGGCCCCTCATAGAGAAAGCATATAACAAAGGGGGATATAAGAGCCATGAATGATAAAATGGATATGGATGATAACAAAAAAGGCATCATCAACAGGCTGTCCCGCCTGGAAGGCCAAATTGGTGCCGTGCGCCGGATGATTGAAAACGGGGAAGAGTGTGAAAAGATCGTCACACAGCTGAGCGCCGTCCATGCGGCCCTGGAAGGGGCCACCAAGCTGATGGTGGCCGGCTATTTCCAGGAATGCCTGCAGCAGTGTGAGGAAAAGGGACAGACCCAGGAAGAAGCCATTGGGAGAATTGTCTCCCTGCTGCTCAATACAAGGATGTAAGTTGCTGCTCAACTGTAAAGTAGCATGTTGCATCTTAGGGTTGCCGGACAATCTTCTGCGTTGACATGCACTAACAAAGGATGCTTAACTAAATGAACAAGGAAAAAAAACGCAAAACGGAAAAAAAAGTCCTTACCAAAATGATTAGCATTTACTGTCGCAGCAGACATGGAGAATTTAAAACCTGTGTCCGGAATGTCGGGACCTTTTAGAGTACGCCATCCTTCGTTCAGAACAATGCCCATTTATGGAGAATAAGACATTTTGCAGCAATTGCACCGTCCACTGTTACAAGCCTGTATAATCATCCCTAACCCTCACTGATTTGGATTTGGCGTTTTTACCACCAGCACACTGAATGGTGTTTCTCCTGTAGCATATAGGGCATGGGGTATGTTTGCCGGGCTGATTACGATCTGGCCAGCCCTTACAGCTGCCCTTTCGTCGCCAACCTCTACTGTCCCTTCCCCTTCCATCACATGAAAGTAAACATCAACCGGAGTGGTATGGGTCTTAACCTCTCCCCCAGGCTCCAAAATCAGGTTCACTACAGCTACTGCTGGTCGAGTGACCAGGCGACGCGCTTTGACTCCTTTTGAAGTTGTTTCAATTTCTTTTCGGCCAATATCAATAATTTCCATGGAACAATACCTCCTTAAATTTATCTCTTATCATTCAGCTTAATTGTAGCTAACAGCCTCGTTTTTACAATTAGTTAAACATTCCAGGCATACCAGGCAGTCGTTTTTCTTGATGGTGTATACTTTCTCATTTACATCCACAGCTTTTGCCGGGCAAACTTTTTTACAAATGCCACAACTGTTGCATTTCTCCTGGTTGATAGTCAATTTAAATCTTGCCACGGAGGCCGGCAGCGTTAAAATAGTTCCAAACGGACATAGATAACGGTGCCACAGCTCCTCTGAAAAGAAGAAGGTCAAGATGATTCCTGCAGCAAGCAAAGCCGGGAGCGCCGGGATCGCTCTGCCTGTTACCATACTGAATACAAAGGTAGTCACAAATAAAGCCAGTATCAGGAAACGGATCCATGGTTTGCTAAGTTTTTGTGCCTTTAGGTTCCGAATACCGAGCTTGCTTTTTAGCCAGGTAACTTTGTTTATGACAGTATTAATTGGACAGAGCCAGCCGCAGTAAATTCTGCTTACTACCAGTGACGCCATTACTCCCAGCAATAATAGGGCTGCCCAGAGCTGAACCCGCCCAGATAGTATTAAAACTAAAAAAAGAGCGAGAAAAATTAACTGAGTGATAAATTGCAACTTTATGGAAAGCGCTCTTGTAAAAAACAACTTGTTTTTCATGCTTAAAACTCCTTCAAATTTCTATTTAACTGGAGTATACTGTAGGCTATGATAAAAGAAAGTTACCATGGTCACTAATTAAAAAAAAAGAGGTGTTTATGCTGCATTTTAATCAATATCTGAATGCCCTGGCCAGCACTAATCTTTTCAGTTGCTTTTCCAAAACAGAACTGGTGAAAACTTTCGGGCTTGCCCACTACGAGATAAGAAAATATGACAAGAACCAAGTTGTTCATCTGCAAAATGAAATATGCGAATATATGGATGTTATTTTAGAAGGCCGGGTGGCTGTGCAAAAGCTTGGAAAGGAAGGCCATGTTCTAACCATTGATGTTTTTTCCGCTCCGGATATTTTAGGGGCACATTTAATTTTTTCATCCAATAACAGGTACCCCATGACTATTGTTGCTGAAACAAATACGGTTCTTCTGCGCCTCTCCAAGGAGCTCATCCTTAAATTAGGTCAACAAAACATGAGCTTTGTGGTTGTTTTGCTCGGGTTAATATCAGACAGGATACTAATTCTGGCTGATAAAATTGATACCATTTCCTATAAAACGATCCGTCAAAAGATAATAGCAGTTCTTACTTATGAATGCCACATCCAAAAAAGCCGGACCATTAAGCTTAGTTATAGCAAGAAAGAGCTGGCAGAAAGGTTGGGCATACAAAGAACTTCTTTAAGCAGGGAACTGAATAAAATGCGCCAGGAAGGTTTGCTGGATTATGATGCCAGAGCAATTACCATAAAAAGCATTGAATTGGAGAAGGATTAGCACTGCTCCAATAGTTGTATTATTGTGTATAATGGTTATAACTCCTTGAAGGAGATTGGCAGTTATAAGAATATCCAGATTCCATCTGGTGATTTGCAGCATCCTTTTAATCATGCTTATTGCTTTTTCCTGTTGTGCCCTGCAGGTTGCTCCCATGTATGAGGATGAGCTTTTGCAGGATGAAAAACATGTTGGCGCTGGCTTCTGGAGCGATAAAAGTAAGACGGGAAGTGAGCCTTAATGACCAACCGGGGTTATCGGAGGCTATCCTTGGAAAGATGGACAAAAGATTAGTGCTTTATTTGACGTAAACAAGGCTAAGTCTGAGAAACTGGACAGAATAGAAACCAAAGTCGCCAAACATGAGGATATTATCTTGAGAAGGATTAGATGAAGAATATTTAAATTTTTAGGAAGTGGCGGATTTGAAAAAAACACTACTGATTGGGTTGCTTGTGGTAGTTCTTATACCCGTGCTGTTCCATCTGGGCTTGCAGCTTAAGCCGGCAGCCTTTCCGCCCTTTCCGCAGCAGGAGGGGACTATAAAGACCATTCCCCTGCCTAAAGATTTGCCGGCGCCGGTGGAGCGTTTTTATCGCCAGGTTTACGGGGACGAAGTTCCCCTTATCACTTCTGCCGTGATCTCAGGGCAAGTCATTATGCGGCTGCCGGGTGGCGTTACATTTCCTGGACGTTTTCGCTTCACGCATGTTGCAGGCCAGGATTACCGTCATTATATTGAAGCGACTTTTTTTGGCATACCGGTTTTTAAGGTCAACGAATACTTTATCGGTGGCAAAAGCCGCCTGGAGCTGCCTTTTGGGGTTGTGGAAAACGAGCCAAAAATTGATCAGGCAGCCAACCTGGGTTTGTGGGCAGAGTCCATCTGGCTGCCATCCATATTTCTCACGGATCCGCGCGTGCGCTGGGAAACGGTTGATCAGGATACGGCCCTGCTGTTTGTGCCCTTTGGCGCGGAGGAGGACCATTTTGTTGTTCATTTTGACCCCATCAGCGGGCTCCCCTCACTTTTTACGGCTATGCGCTATAAAGAACATATGGATAAGACAAAGACGTTGTGGATTAGCGAGGCTATTGAGTGGGGGGAGATGGGAGACCGTCAGGTTCTTAGAGTGGGTGCGCTCACATGGTTTGGAGATAAACGCCCCTGGGCCATATTCAAGGTGGAGGAAATAGTCTACAATGTGGACGTGGATGATTATGTTCGCACAGAGGGTCTTTAATATAACATAAAAGGGTTATAAAATTACTGGCGAGCACTGGGATACATGGCCGGGATTGAGGTTGCCGGGCAGAAAAGCGCCGCTGAAGGGACTAGACGGTGCAATCTTAATACATATCCATGGGGTTGTTTGTTGTAAAGGTGAACAACAAAAGTCAAAAAGATCCGTCCCCAGTGCCTCTCTAAGGGTTGCCCGATTGCCGGCAAGGTTTGCGGAAATAGAATTAAGAGCATAAACCCGGGATTTGGCATGGAATAAACCTAACCCCTGACTTAAAAGGCAGGGATTAGGTTTATTCCTTAGTTATAACTATTGGTTGATGGTTGATTTACTATCTGTCGCCTGGTGTTTAATAATTTTATATAATCCAATTGTTGCAACCGGCAGAGCGTGAAGGATCAGGAAGCCGTAGCCCATTGCAGTATAACCTCTTGCTACCAGACCAATTAATCCAAACTGGGCCAATAACATAGCTGCAATCAAGACAATGACAGATCCAATGGCTCTTTGTTGTGGGGTAAGTTGTGGTTTGCCTAATTCATCCAAGTGACCGTTTATTCTTTGAACGAATCCAATTACCATCCCCGTGGAAGTCTCAATCAGTGTAGCACCCAGTGCCACGAAATAAACGTACATCAAACCAGCTACTCCCAGCGCTCCCATGGCGTAAACCCAGGGAACTGCAACAGGAACTATGTCCGGATAGAAAGCCAACATGGAAAGCAGGGTAAATAGAGCAGGAATTATGGCCAATAAAGCAGCAATGATGCTGGAAACAAAGGCTTGCTTCCTGGTTTCAAAAACGTCACAGAACCATAACACCGGGACGATACAAACCAGGTTGTACATGGCATAGATAAATCCGCTTCTCGCCCAACCCGGCTCAACTATCCCTAGTGCAATGGTAGCCGATATATCCGGGCCTCTGTTAGCCAATACGGTGATAAAGAGACCTATGAAAGTAATATAGAGAACCAAAGTAATTATACTTTTATATCCTTCAATGAGGCTCCTGCCGAAAAACATAAGAATTCCCACAACTATAATCACAAACACGGCGGCTATGAAAAATGATATGCCTAACTGTTCTTCTAATATATTTGCAGCGGCGGCAGTAATAACTGCAATAACCAGTATGGCCATAAAAAAGTACAGAATGTCATACAATGGCCAGACCGGCCCCAGCATTCCTTTAATCCAGCTTCTGTAATCATAAGCGCGCATTATTCTTGCGAATTCGAAACTTAAAAAGAGAATAATCGCGAAGAATATGAAGGTAACAAGCAGACCCCATAAACCGCCGGCGCCAAATCTGCCAAAGTACTGCACAACTTCTCTACCCGTCCCGTAACCGCCGCCAATAAGCACCGATTGGAATATTATGCCAGGTATAAAGTAGATTCGAAAAAACTTCATAAAATCGCTCAAGCAAATAACCCTCCTTTTAGTTAATAATTATTGCATTAACTTCAACTTCTTACCCCAACTTCAACTTCTTAGCGCCGAGTTCACTATATTTTCAGCTTAACACCTCCTTTTCCGGAACAACAAGTACTAAATTGAGTTATCTTACAGCGGAGAGCGAGCCTTCATTAAGCATAGCATCAATTGATTCACGAAAAGCATTGATTGTTTTATCAACATCGTCCCCCGTATGCATTGTCGAAAAAATAAAGATGGAACCTAAGATGTTGGCAATGCCGCGCTGGAGCAAGTGGATTAACAGGCGATTAAGTATAGGTGTCATAGATGGGTCAGTCAGCTTGGCAGCATCTTTTGTAGGAGACACGGTTTCATCAGTAATTTCATGGTCTATAGGGCCAAAATATAAGTAAACTATGGAAGATTGACCATAAAAAGCACCACTAATACCTCTCTCCTTGAGAATTTTATTGCCTTCTTTGCGAAGCAGGGCAGCAGCTTCAGCTGACTTTTTTTGAGGCTCCCCTGTTTTAAATAACTTGCATGCTGCAATGCCAGCGGAAGCTGTAAGGGGGTTGGCATTCCATGTTCCGCCGTGTTGGACCCGTAGGCCAGGAGCATTCTTGGGATTTAATGCTTCAAAAATATCAGCCCTCCCAATTAAAGCTCCGGCACTTAAGCCTCCGCCTACACATTTACCCAAGGTGGTTAAATCCGGTTTTACTCCCACTACCCCTTGCCAGCCCCCGGGAGATACTCTAAAGCCCGTAACTACCTCATCAAGTACCCACAAGGTACCATATTTTTGTGCAAGTCCATGTATTTGCCGGACGAAATCAATGTCTAACGGAGTCCTTCCACCCAGGAAGGCGCCGCCTGCTTCAGTAAAAAGAGCAGCATATTCCTTTTTTGAGAGTTCCTCCTCAAGCTTATTAAGGTTGTTAGGAGGTATGAAAACCACATTGTCATGGCAAACAGACGGTTCAGTGGGCGACGCCAACTCATCAGCCCATCCGTGATAATGCTTTTCAAACCTTAGAACTTTGTTTCTTCCAGTAAATACCCTGCATAGCCTTAAAGCCATCATATTGGCTTCGTTCCCACATGGGAAAAGCAAAACCCTTTCAGCGGAGGGCATCATTTCCTGAATCAGCTCAGCCCACTCTACCTCAAGTGCATGATTTTCACCATAAAGAACTCCTCGACTCATTTGTTCCTGCACTGCCCTTACCACATCAGGATGGTTGTGTCCCAACAGTAAAGCCCCATGCCCCATGATGTAATCTATATACTCGTTTCCATCTACATCCCACTTCTTACAACCATCAGCATGTGTAATATAAGGTCTGTAGGGGTTTAAGATGCGAATAAAGTGTGTAGCCCCATCAGCAGTAAACAGTTTTTTTGCCCGTTTATGCAGTATTGCTGATTTTTGGTGATCGTCTATGTACTTTTTAACAAGGCTGTCTTTATTATTGCTCATTATTCTGCCTCCCTTTAAAAATTTGCGAAAATTTCTGAAAACCTGTGTAAGTATTCGCCTTTAAGCAATTTCGTAATACCAGGGACCTGATTTTTATCATTTTTTTATTCCCCCCAAATCTCCCAATTCCTGCAAACTTTATTAAAATTTTATGTCTTTTACGAAAACTGTAAATGTAATGTTGGATTCCGGTCCGTGCTGCCCTTAATGCAGGGGCCAACCTCACCTATTCATCCTACATCGCCGGATATACCTCAAACGGTATCATCGAAGGCCAGGAAAACGAAAAACAGGACGGTCAAACAGAGCCACCCTTTTGATAGTCGCACAGGATTGCCGGCATATTCAGAAGTCGGAAGTCAGAGTGCCGGTGGGACGACGGAAAATCCTGTCCAAATCCAGATCCAGGCCCGGAAAAGCGGGATGGGTGAAAGCATCACCCGGACCACCCGCACACACCAGGGTATAGCTTCCATCTTTTAGCATAAAAGCTTCCAGGGTGTTTTCTTCAGGATCTGCAAGCCAGTAGTGGGGAATTCCTGCCTGGCGATAGATTTCCATCTTTTGCAGCCGGTCTTTGCGGCGATTGGCCGGGGACATAATTTCAACCACCAAATCACAAGCACCGTCAATGCGCTCCTCCCGCATAACTTCCTTACGAGCACTGGACACAAATAAAATATCCGGTTGCAGTACATTGCTGGCAGATAAAGTAACATCAAGAGGTGCAAAAAAGAGCTCGCCCTCAGCATCAAAACCGTCAAAGTAAGCCTTCAACTGAAGACCCAGTTCGCGGGAGATCCGCTGGTGTTGCAGCGAAGGTGACGGTTCCTTTAGCAGCATCCCTTCCAGGATCTCATAACGGTATCCCGGTTCTTCCGGAATCTGCAAATAATCCTCATACGTATATCCACCCTCTTTTCCATAAGTGGCTTGCCCTTCTTTGGCAGACATGTTTCCTGCATTCAGCACCGCCAACACCGCATCTTTCTCATAGCGGTATTGTTTTTTTCCCAGTTGCAAAACAGGTATCTTTTTTTGCCGCGTATACCGCCAAATAGTTTCTACTGACAGATTTAATATCTCCGCCAGTTCCTGGGCTGTCAGCAATTTTCCCATTGCAAATCACCTCCACTGCAAGTATACAACTAAACACAACCAAAATCAATCAAACATCAGTCCATGGAGGCAAAGAAATTCCCGGGAAGCAGGGATGCATGTGAAAAATTTGCGAAAACAGGCCCGCTCCCCGGAAGGGGAGGTTCGTCAACCCCTGTAATGTTGGTTAATTGAGGTCATCACAAAATACTACTTTTGCCTGATTTAAATATTTTCAAATTTAATTATAATTAAAATATACTGCAGATAGTTAATTCTGCATAAGCACCCAAATATTGAAGGAGGCAGGGTCATGAATTATGCAGACCTGGTGATTATTAACGGTAACATTATCACTGTAGATGACGAATTCAGCTTGAAACAAGCGGTGGCGGTGAAAGACGGCTTGATTATGGCCGTGGGAACTGACGACGAGGTGCGGGAATATGTGGGCCCAAAAACAGAAGTTATGGACCTGCAAGGAATGACCATGCTACCCGGTATCAATGATTCACACATGCACCTTCCTTTTTTTGGAGCGACCCGTCCTCCCCTTGCACTTGATCTGAGATACCCTGAAATACAGTCAATCAGCGACATGGTTGAGGCTTTGCGCCGCAGGATTACAGACACAAAGGCGGGAGAATGGATCCGTGGTTTTGGCTGGGATCAGAGTTCACTGGAGGAATGTCGTAATGATCCGTCCAAGTTGCCTCGAAAATGGGATATTGACCCGGTTTCGCCGGATCATCCTGTAGTATTTTCCGATTTTTCCGCTCACACCCTCTTGGCCAACAGTAAAGCACTGGAGTTGGCGGGTATTAACAGGGATACGCCCGACCCACCCTCAGGTGAAATGGAACGGGACGCAAACGGCGAGCCTACCGGGATTTTCAAGGAACCGGGTGCACAAGCCCTCGTATCAGTGCATGTCCCCTTGTTGACGCGGCAGGAGAAAAAGACCGCCGTTCTTACCGCTCTTGGCCACCTTAATGCCCAGGGGATAACCAGTATTACTGATGCAGCTATCGGCCCTGGTGGTGAAACGTTTGTCTATGGGGTTATGAGTGCAGAATTTATCGATATATACCAGGAAATGCTTGTTGAGGGAAGCCTAACTGCCCGCCTGACGGTGCTGCTGCTTCTAGGAGATTATGGCGCGCTAAACTACGGGGATCTGGAAGATGGTTTAAAAAAATTCCAGGTACCTGTCAACATGGATCAGCAAAGGCTTCAATTTCCCGGGGTCAAAATTTTCGCTGATGGAATTCCCCTTACCTATACTTCCTGGATGAACGAGCCCTATGTAAGCGGCAATTTCGGCCATGGCCGTTCCGTCATCCCCGGGGAAACAGATAAAGAGCAATGGAACAATCTCATTGATATGATCAAGTTGGTACACCGCTATGGTTATCAAATTGGTTTGCATGCAACGGGCGACAAGGCAGTCGATGCAGCTGCCGCCGGTTTTGCCGAGGCACTAAATGAAAAGCCGGGTGACCTGCGCCATTATGTCATACACGGTGATTTCATCAGTCCGTCTGCTTGCGCCAAGCTTGCCGCTATCAATTGCAGCCTGGCCATGCAGCCAACTATCAAAGCAATGATCTGCGATTTTGAGCCGGCCGTAGTAGGGGAAAAGCGGGCTGCCTATGAATGGCCGGCCCGTACTGCCCTTAATGCAGGGGTCAACCTCACCTATTCATCCGACGCACCCATTACCTATCCCAACTGGCTTTTAGGTGTGGAAAACGCCGTATTAAGAGAAAGTCTTATCTCCGGAAAGGTGAGCGGTCCGGAAGAATGTATCACCGTGGAAGAAGCCATCAGGGCATATACGATCAACGGGGCTTATCAGGATCACATGGAAGATTTCAAGGGCTCCATTAAAGTAGGCAAAGCGGCGGATTTTTGTGTAATTGACCGGGATATACTGAGCATTGATCCCCATGAGATCGGGGGAATAAAGGTGCTTAAAACCATCCTTTCCGGGAAAGTTGTACACGAATCATAAAGGAGTTTGTTGGAATAGCTGATAGAAAATATATAAGCGCTTATTTCTTCAGCAATTGCTTTTCTTTTTTCAACAAAGCATAACAAGGAATGTAATGCAGGATAGCGAATAAATTCCATACAATTAAATAGGTTTTAACGCCCAAAAGGATATTTAGCTAAAAAGAACACGGAAAAAAAAACGAATATGCCATCCTTCGTTTAGAACAATGCCCATTTATGGAGAATAAAACATTTTGCAGCAATTGCATCGTCCACTGTTACAAACCGGAAATGAGAAATAAAATCCGACGGGTTATGAGATTTGCCGGTTCTCGTATGCTTATGTACCATTCGTTAATAACAATGGCAACCAAAGATGACTTGGCAGAGATTAAAGCTAGTATGGCAACCCAAAAGCGAGTTGGCAGAAGTTTAAGCCGATCTTTAAATTTGTGAAAGAGGCTGTTATTAAAATAGAAAATGACCATGGATAAAATAGAAGCCAAAGTCGCCAAACATGAGGAGATTATCTTGAGAAGGATTATATAAAGAATAACTAAATATTTAGGAATTGGCGGATTAACTTTAATCCCTCAGGCATTTTGGAAACAGGTTTGTAATAATACCCTGTAACCATAATCATAAGCCTGCAGAAATTGGTTGGGAGAACTTCCACTTGAGGTGCAGAGCGGCGACCCTGGTAGCACAAAAAAGCCGAGCGGAAGAATGGCTCAAGGGCTACATGACGTTACCATTAGCTCCGAAGCGAACCACAGGAAAACTGCACAACTGTTGAAATATAAAGTAATCATATCCATTAAGTTGCTTGTAGTAAAAGTAAACGACAAAAGGCAAAAAGATCCGTCCCCGGTGCCTCCTCCCCGGTGCCTCCTCCAAACTGTTGTCCAAACTGGTTGCCCCCCTGCAAATCATTGCGACGATTTG
>SLRC01000016.1 GCA_007131175.1 Syntrophomonadaceae bacterium | reverse complement strand
TCGGAGAGCAGGTGGACAGGGGAGAGTGCTGGGATCTGGCTTACCAGGCACTAACCCGGATTGAAGCAAAATGGGACGGCCAATACAAATATGGCAGGGAGTTCAATCCGAAAAGGAGGGAGGTATTCCCCGGAGATATAATACAATTCAAGGATGTAACAGTGCGTTACCGTGAAGGTAATACGGTATACACAGAAACCATGGGACAACATACTGCAATAGTTTATCGTGTTCTTGATCAGGGAGTTTTCGAACTTGCTCACCAGAACACCGGTTTCTCCGGACGAACGGTAGGTATCAGCAAGCTTGACCTGGACACAGTTGTTTCGGGCAGGATGTGGTTCTACCGGCCGGAAAGGTGAAATTTATTTGGCAGCCGGGGTTAAGGGAGGTCTGTTTCATCCTGCCCTGTTTGGAATTCTCCCTTTTACCGGGTTTGGATAAATAAGATAAAATTAGTTATATTTGCACCCTCAACAGACTCCGTAGCTTAACTGAATAGAGCACCTGACTACGGATCAGGAGGTTGGGGGTTTGAATCCCTCCGGGGTCACGAAGTGCAAGGCTCTGCATGAATGCAGGGCTTTGTTTATTATATAATGCTTGAATATAATCTGAGGCCCGGAGGGATCATAAGCGGGTCGTGTGCCCTCCACACTTAGGGCGTAGCGAACTAATTCCGACGGGGTCGCAAAGTACTGAGTTCCGCATACATGCGGAACTATGTTTTTTGTACGGGTTATGAAATTTACTTTTGGGCCCGGAGAGATCATAAGCGGGTCGTGTGAAAAAGATGGTTCCTTTAAAAGAAAAAATTATTAAAAACTATATGAAGTCATCAAAGGTTTCTGGGGCATTTTTACTATGTTTTTTCATTTTATTCTCTTGTAGCAAAAAAGAAAAGGTAATAACGGTTAAACCTGCCGAATACGATCAGGCGCTTCGTAACCCATTGAAAGGATTCACCACCAGGGGTATATACAATCATCCCTTGGCTACGACAGCACAAACATACATTCGTTGGAATGAGATTGAAAACAGTGAAGCAGATGGTATCGAGAAAATCAAAAAGGTGTGTGATGAAAAATGGCATGGAGTTGAAGAAAAAAACATTAAAGTAATTCCCCGGGTTTACCTTCATTGGAGCGGAGACAGAAAATTCTGGCCAGAAGATATGCAGAAAGATGATTATTCAAGTGAGCAGTTTCAGGAAAGGGTTGTTAGGTTGATTAAACGGCTGGGAGAATGCTGGGATAACGATCCGAGGGTCGCTTTCGTTGAAATGGGAATTTTTGGCAAATGGGGAGAACACCATGGTCCATCTCCAACAGCAGAAATGCAGAAACTTGTTGGTGATGCTTTTGCCCAGGCATTTAAAAATAAAAAAGTATCAGTACGGCACAATTGGGAGGAATTTCAAGGACATCCTTTTGGTGTATATTGGGATTCATGGGCACATTACGACCAAATGTGGCCGCACGGAAACAGCATCAGAAACATTAATAATGACGGGAGATATCTGAATAATTATGTTGGTGGCGAAGTGGCTTATGACTGGGGAAATGGAAACATTCAACCCGGGCCTTCGCCTACTGCCAGTGTGGCTAAAGAAAAACACCGCAGTTTTGTGATCAATTCCATTCGCTGGCTGCATTGCACACAACTCCGCTGGATTGAAAATTATGACCAGAATAATGAAGCAGCAGTAAGAGGGGCAGAAGAAATCCAAAAGGTATTAGGCTACAGGTTTATACTGGATGAGGCGCGCTTTTCATTAAATGATTCGTTAAATGTGGAATTCGATGTTACCAATACCGGCTCAGCTCCTTTTTATTACAATTGGCCGGTTGAAGTGGCACTGCTTGATACAGAAAACCATAATCCGGTTTGGACAGGTGTTTTCGATAATACCGATATAAGGGACTGGTTGCCTGGTGAGAGCTGGACAGATCCCGACTGGACACCTGTTGAGGGTTGGTCTGAATATTTACCAGATATTAACTGGAATACTGCAGGTGGCAAATGGAAAAATCCTCCCCCAAAGAAAACGGTAAAAGGAAATTTTAAAGTGGATATTTCCGAAGGAACTTATATCCTCTCGCTGGCAATATTGGATCCAGCTGGCAATTTGCCCAGTCTGCGGTTTGCTGCCGACAATTATTTAAACGGGGGCCGGCATCCGGTTGGGCTGGTTAATTTCGGAAAAAATCAATGCTCGCCTTTGCCTGCAGGCTTTATTTATGATGATCCCGGGTTGGACAATAGCTTGCATTATAAAATTCCCCTTATAAACCGGAAAGTTTTCTAACAGTTAATCATATTTTGGGAACTAGATACTGGTAGTTTTATCACTTTCTTGTTTATTTCTCCTGAACCATGTCAATGGATTCATCTGTTTTTTATATTTCACAAACAGTTCTTTCCCTACCAGTAAACCACCACTCCAGAAAACAATCTCCATCATGATAAAGCTTGCAGATGCCGCAATCAATTTGGTTTTTGCAGGCAGGTCAAGCAGTGGGACTACCAGGGTCATCGCAAAAAATGCACCAGAGAAAACCATTAAGAATATACCAAGCCTGATCCTGAAGTTTTTATTTTTCATAACAAAGCAAATTGTGCTTTTTTTCAGAAGGCGTGACATCATTATCTGCAGGTTGCATAAAGGGCATCTTCGGCTGTTATATGTATCTTATAATCATGTGATTCCTGAAAAAAGGACTTTAAATAGATGTTTAAGCTTCATTTTAGAGGTTTTTACAATTAAAAGCCATATTAAAACTTTGGGTGGTGAGAGAGGCGCACTCAATCAAGATTTGTTAATAATCGTATAATTTCCTCGTTATCTTGTAGCGGAGTGTAAATTGTCTCACCTGTGGCAGAATTTTTTAATGCAGTACCCGGCAATTTTCTAAATCCTTGCTAATCCCCAGGTTGTCATAAGTAAAGCAATTAGAAAAATATATACAAAT